>NZ_JAGGOL010000161.1 GCF_018614525.1 Streptomyces sp. ISL-11 | reverse complement strand
GTTCGGGATGTCCGCAGTGACCAGGAATGGGTCCAAGACTCACTCCTGCTCACTGATGAGGAACGGTAAGCGGATACCGGCAGCCGCCTCCACGGCGGCGGCGCGGACCTCCCCGAGCGGCGGGGCCTGACGTGAAGGGCGGCGCGACGCGATGAGACGGTGGCCGGGCAGCGGTGACACGGAATCAGTGTGCGGAGCCGGCGCGGCCGTCGCCGCACGGGCGGGGCTCGTGGCACGCGGAGTGCTCTACGTCCTCATCGGCGTCCTCGCCCTGCGCATCGCCCTCGTCGACGACGACGAGGAGGCCGACCGGGGCGGAGCGGTCCAGGCGCTCGCCGAGCAGCCCTTCGGCCGGTTCCTGGTCTGGGCGGTCGGCATCGGGCTGATCGGCATGGCGCTGTGGCGCCTGTCGGAGGCGGTCTTCGGCTCGGCCGGCCCCCAGGGCCCCAAGGCCGCCAAGCGCCTGCTGTCGGCCGCGCGCTGCGCCTTCTACGCGGTGATCGCCGGCTCCGTGCTCGCCTTCGCGGCCGGCGAGCGGGGCAGCGGCGCCGGCTCGACGGACGAGCGCTCGCGGGACGCCACCGCCCGGGTCCTGGACTGGCCGGGCGGGCAGTGGCTGGTGGCCGGGGCGGGAGGCGCCGTGGCGGTCACCGGCCTCGTGATCGCCGTCAGGGCGGCCCTGCGCACCTACCGCGAGCACCTTCCGGCCCGCCCGGCACCGGCCGCGAACAGGGCCGTCGACGTCCTCGGCGTCGGGGGCGGGGTCAGCCGGGGCCTCGTGTTCGCCGCGGCGGGCGGTTTCGCCCTCCAAGCGGCCGTCGCCTACGACCCGGGACAGGCCAAGGGCCTGGACGACACGCTCCGCACCTTCGCCGGGACCCCGGCGGGCCCCTGGCTCCTGACCGCGGTCGCGGTGGGGCTGATGCTCTTCGGGCTGTTCTCCTTCGCGCTGGCGCGCTGGCGCTCCTTCTGACCCGCTCCCGGCCTGCTCCCTCCGGCCCGACCCGCCGTGACCCCCGTATGCCGCGTGTCGCGACGGGCGCCGGCGGCCGCCGTATGGCACTTACGGAAGGTCACCGCGAACGCGTTCGTACGGATCCGTCCGCGCGGCCAGGAGAGGACACCCCCACGATGACGTCGCACCACCCGCGTCCCCACGGCCGCACCCGCCAGGACCTGGACGTCAACCCGGTCTTCAGCAGGGAACCCCTGCGGGTACCGCGCTACACGATGCCGGACGGGGAGATGCGGCCGGACACCGCCTATCAGATCGTCCACGACGAGCTGATGCTCGACGGCAACGCGCGCCTGAACCTGGCGACGTTCGTCTCCACCTGGGCGGAGCCGCAGGCGCTGAGCCTGATGGCCGAGTGCGCCGAGAAGAACATGATCGACAAGGACGAGTACCCGCGCACCGCCGAACTGGAGACGCGGTGCGTGCGCATGCTCGCGGGCCTGTGGCACGCCGAGGACCCCCACCGGGCCGTGGGCTGTTCGACCACCGGGTCGAGCGAGGCGGCGATGCTCGGCGGCCTGGCGCTCAAGCGCCGCTGGCAGTGGCGGCGCCGCGCCGAGGGAAAACCGGCCGGCCGTCCCAACCTCGTGATGGGCGTCAACGTACAGGTCTGCTGGGAGAAGTTCGCCGAGTACTTCGAGGTCGAGCCGCGCTACGTGCCCATGGAGGGCGACCGGTACCACCTCAGCCCCGAGGCGGCGGCGGAGCTGTGCGACGAGAACACCATCGGGGTGGTGGCCGTCCTCGGCTCCACCTTCGACGGCAGCTACGAACCCGTCGCCGCGATCGCCGGTGCCCTGGACGAACTCCAGGCCCGGACCGGTCTGGACGTGCCGGTCCATGTGGACGGGGCCTCGGGCGCGATGATCGCCCCCTTCCTCGACCCCGGCCTCGTGTGGGACTTCCGGCTGCCGCGGGTCGCGTCGGTCAACACCTCGGGGCACAAGTTCGGCCTGGTGATGCCGGGGGTCGGCTGGGCGCTGTGGCGGGACGCGGAGGCGCTGCCGGAGGAGCTCGTCTTCCACGTCAACTACCTCGGCGGCGACATGGCCACCTTCGCCCTGAACTTCTCCCGCCCCGGCGCCCAGGTCATCGCCCAGTACTACAACTTCCTCCGGCTGGGCTTCGACGGCTACCGCCGGGTGCAGCGGACCTGCCGGGACGTCGCCACCCGGCTCGCCCGGGAGATCGCCGCACTCGGCCCGTTCGAGCTGATCACCGACGGCAGCGAGACCCCGGTCTTCGCGTTCCGCGTGCGCGAGGGCATCGACCGCTACACCGTCTTCGACGTCTCGGCCGCCCTGCGCGAGCGGGGCTGGCTGGTGCCCGCCTACACCTTCCCCGAACACCGCACCGACCTGGCGGTGCTGCGCGTCGTGGTCCGCAACGGCTTCAGCCACGACTTGGCCGACATGCTCCTGGACGACCTCCGCCGGGTCCTGCCGCGGCTGGAGCGGCAGAGCGGGCCGCACCGCGACGCCGACGACGCGGGCGGCTTCGCCCACGGCGCGGAGACCAAGAACCCCCGCCGCCCCGGCCGCCGGTGACCGCCGCGGCTACTCGTCGTCGTCCTCGTCGTCCAGGCGGGCCAGCCACGTCGCCAGCCGCTCCACCGGCACCTCGAAGTCCGGGTTCAGGTCGACGAAGGTGCGCAGCTGCTCGGCCACCCAGCCGAGCGAGACCTCCTCCTCGCCTCGCCGGTTCTCCAGTTCCTCGATGCCGCGGTCGGTGAAGTACAACGTGTTCTCCGTCAGGGATGGTCGGGCGTGGTCGCGGGACAGCAGTCGCGGCACCGGCCGGGAGCGCCGGCGGTGCGGGACATACCGCCCAGGATAGGCGGGCCGTGGCCACAGCCTCTCGCGCCCGTCCGGTCCGGGGACTAGCCTGCTGCCCCAACGCGCGAGCGGGGAGCAGGGGGGTGGCCCGTGGCCGACGGCATCACGCGGGTCCGGCTCGACGACGGCACGGTCGTCTGGGCGCGGATCTCGGAAGCGCACGAACTGGCACGGCCCGACGACGGCGGCGGGGGATACGAGGACTCCAGCGCCGCCGGTGCCGCACGCCGCGTCGCGGACCTGGCGAGCGGCCTCTCCGATGTCGTACGGGGCGTGGTCGGCTCGCTCCGCACCGGCTTCGCGGCGGCGGCACCGCAGGAGGTCAAGGTCGAGTTCGGCATTGAGCTGTCCGCGAAGTCGGGGCAGGTGATCAGCCTCCTCGCCGACGGCTCGGGCAAGGCGTCGATCACGGTGTCGCTGACCTGGTCGGAGGCGGAGCGCGGGGCGGTACCGCCGGCCGCCCCGGGGCCCGCCACCACCCCCGGCGCTCCTTGAGCGCCCTGGAGGGGACCGTACGCCGGGCCGTCGTACGCATCTCCGCGCCCGGCGGCGGGTATGACCCCAGCGGCGACCGGTTCTGGGGCAGTGGCTTCTTCATCGCTCCCGGATGGGTCCTCACCTGCGCCCACGTCGTCGGGAACGGGGGTGGTGGCGTGCTCGGCGGCGAGACGGCCATCGACGTCACCGACTGGCGCGAGCACACCGCGCCCGGCCGCGTCGCCCTCGTCCTGCCCGCCCCCGGCGACCCCGGCCGGCCACCGCGCCGCTGGGGGCTGCCCGACCTGGCGCTGGTGGAGGTGCCGGGCGCCGAGGACGTCGAGTGCCTGTGGCTCAGCGACCGTTCGGCCGTCGTGCCCGCCCGCATCAGCCTGCACGGCTGGTCGCGGGAGACCGGCGAACTGGCCCTGCGCTTCGGCATGGGCCTGGCCACCGGCAGCGACGGGAGCGACGGCAGCGCCATGCTGCTGCGCGGCGAGATACCCGTGGCCGGCTCCTCCGGCGGGCCCGTCGTGGACGTGGCCCGTGGCGCCGTCATCGGCGTGTGCAAGGGCCGCGGCCAGGACACGGCCGGCCTCGCGGTGCCCGTCACCGCCCTGCGCCGGGTGGCCAACGACCGGCCCGGCCGCGACCGGCTGCACTCCCTCGTCACCGCCCACGACCTGCACCACCTGCGCCGCTACCGCACCGTCGGCACCGGCGGCAGCTGGACCGGCGTCCAGCACGCCCTGCGGCCGCCCGGCGCCGGCGCCTTCTCGCCCGTCCTGCGCACCCACCTCTTCGCCCGGCTCGCGGAGCTGACCCAGCCCGCCACGCCCGGCGAGGTCATGGCCCTGGTCGACGCCGTCAAGCGCCGCATGATCCAGGATCCGTACCAGCCCGGGACCGAGCACGACCCGCGCACCTGGCGCGAAGGGGTGGGCCTGCTCTACGACCTGCGCGACGGCGACGGGCGGGCACCGGAGCGGGACCTGGAGCTGGAGGCGGTGCTGCTCTACGCGGCGCGGGTGGCCGCGGCCGTCAGCCTGCTGGGCCGGCCGGAGGACGAGAAGCCGCTGCGGGAGCTGAGCGGCTGGCTGACCGGCCGCGAGGAGCCCATCCAGCCGGTCATCCGCGAGGAGATCGCCCAGATCCTGCACGGCGGCGCGGACCGCCCCGACGGGCCGCGCGCGCTCACTCCGCCCGGCACGGTCGAGCTGCGCAAGCCCGCGCGCCGGAAGGTCGAGCCGGCCGTGCCCGCCGTCCGCGCCCGCGCCGACGTCCTCGTCGAGATAGACCCCCTGCTGTACGGCGACAGCTACCCCTGGCGCGTCAAGCTGCTGCGCGAGGACGACCTCGTCACCCTGCGCGGCGACGACCGGGGCGTGCCGCGGGCGCGGCTGCGCGAGACGCTGCTGGAACCGATCGCCGAGGCCGTGCGGCAGGGCGACGTCGGCGAGCACCTCGCGGCCGTCGAAGTGGTCCTGCCGCGCGAGCTGTTCGACGAGCCGCTCGACTCCTGGCGGCTCTCCCCGCCGTGCACCGCCGAGGACGGCACCCCCCTCCTGGACCCCGACACCCTGCCCCTCGGCCAGCGCCGCGTGGTCGTGCTGCGCGACCGGTGGCGCCGCGACCACCCGGCCATCCCCGAGTGGCGGCGGCGCTGGAACGGCACGTCCCGGGGGCCGCTGAGCGCCGTGCCGCTGCGCCGCGAGGCCCCCGAGCGCGGCCACGACGGGCCGGGGCGCGAGAGCGGACACCTCGCGTACGGGCGGCTGTCGGACGCCGACGACGCCGCCGTGCCCGTCTACTGCGGTCCCGTGGCGAGCGGGCCCGGTGCCACGGCGATGGAGGCCGCCCTGGCGGCCGGGCACGCCGTCGTCATCTGGCGCAGATGCGCCACCGGGCATGCCGATTGCGCCGATTTTCACCGGCACGTGTCACATCTGGTGAGCCAGGCCGGGACCGCGGCCGGCCTCCACCGGCGCATCCGCAACCTCCGGATCCGCTGCGACGACCCCGGCCATCCCGATCCCGACGCCCTGTGGGCGCGCTCGATCGCCCTGCTCTTCGACTCGCCGGACCACCCGCCGCTGCCCGACGCGGCCCTGCACGCCCCCGGAGTCCGGCCGTGAACGCGGAGTTGACGCGACGTCAAGTGCGTGCCGGTGGACGGCGGACGGTCTCGGCAGGCCGGGCCCGTGCCGGTACCGTCGAGCCGAGACCGTCGCCGTCGCGGAGCGCGGGGTGCCCGGGCACAGCCGACCTCAAGGTGTCAGCACCAGCTATGAGGAGCCCAGTGTGAACGATTGGCGCATCTACCGGGGAGCCGGTCTGCCGCACGACGGGATACGGCGCCTGCCGCCGCCCCCGCCCTGGCGGGACTTCGCCGCGTCGGGGCCCGACGCCGGCGCCGGCACCGACCCCAGCGCCGCCCGCCGGCTCGGTGTGCTGCGCCGGCTCGTGGCCAACCACCACCCGCGCCCCGACGAGGTGGAGGCCGTCAACGCCGCCCTCTACCTCCGCCGCCCGCTGCTGGTCACCGGCAATCCCGGCACCGGCAAGTCCACCCTGGCCCACGCCGTCGCCCACGAGCTGGGCCTGGGCCGGGTGCTGCGCTGGCCCATCGTCAGCCGCTCCACCCTCCGCGACGGCCTCTACCACTACGACGCCATCGCCCGCCTCCAGGACGTCCAGCTGGAACGGGCGGGCGGGACCGGGGAGTCCGGGCGGCACTCCATCGGCTCGTACGTGCGCCTCGGCCCCCTCGGCACGGCCCTGCTGCCCGCCGGCCGGCCCCGGGTGCTGCTCGTCGACGAGCTGGACAAGGGCGACCTCGACCTGCCCAACGACCTGCTCAACGCCCTGGAGGAAGGCGAGTTCACGCTGCTGGAGCTGGAGCGCATCGCCGACCGCGAGCCCGAGGTCGAGGTCCTCACCGACGACGGCGGCCGGGCCGTGATCCACGGCGGCCGGGTGCGCTGCACGACCTTCCCGCTGATCGTCCTCACCTCCAACGGCGAACGCGACTTCCCCGCCGCCCTCCTGCGCCGCTGCATCCAGCTCGACCTGGAGGCGCCGGGCGAGGAACAGCTGACCGCCATGGTCAGAGCCCACCTCGGGGACGAGGCCGTGACCGAGGGCGAGGCGCTCATCCAGCGGTTCCTGGACCGCGAGCCCGGCGAGGTCATCGCCGCCGACCAGCTCCTGAACGCCCTCTTCCTCACCCAGCACGCACCCCGCGCCGAGCGGGTCACCCGAGAACGGCTCGCCGACATGCTCATGCAGCCACTGGACCGTCCGAGGTGATGAGGTATGACGGCGCCCCCCGACCGGCGGCTGGGGCAACTGATCGCCCGCCTGCGGGCCGCGGCGTGGGACCTCACCCCCGAGGAGATCGCCGACGCGGTGTGGCTGGCGTCGTGGGTCACCCCGGAGGCCGCCCCCACCGCCGAGCCCGCCGAACGGGCCGGCGGGACACGGCCCGAGACCTCCCGGCCGCAGGCCGCGGACGGCGGGACCGGGTCCGTACCGTCCGACGCCCCTGACGGCCGGACGGCGGTGCGCCATGCCGAGCGCTCCGGCCCCGTGGCGCTGCACGCCGACGGCGGCCGGCAGTCCACCGCGCGGGCACGGGAAGCGGGCGCGTTCCCCATACGCGTGCCCATGGCCGCGTCCCTGCCCGGACTCCTCGACCTCCAGCGCGCCCTGCGCCCCCTGCGCGGCTATCGCTCCCTCGCCGCGCCGCCCCCCGGCCCCCTGGACGAGGACGCCACCGCCGACCAGGCCGCCCGCACCGGCGTCCTGCGCCCCCTCTACCACCGCGGCGAGGCACGGCCGGCCGCCATGCAATTGCTGATGGACGTCTCGCCGTCCATGGTCGTCTGGGAACGGATGCGGGAGGAATTACGCCAGGTCTGCGCCCAGTTGGGCGTCTTCCGCGACGTCCAGGTGCGCTATCTCCACCGGGGCGACGACGGCGCCCCCCTCGTCGGCACCTCCGCCGTGGCCGGCCGCGCCCGCCGGCCGCGCCCCGCGGACCAGTTCCGGGACCCCACCGGCCGCTCCCTGACCCTCGTCATCAGCGACTGCGTGGGCCCCCTGTGGCAGGAGGGGCGGGCCCAGCGGCTGCTCCACCACTGGTCGCTGACCGCACCACTGGCCGTCGTCCAGCCCCTGCCGCCCCGCCTGTGGCCGCGCACCGCCCTGCCCGCCGACGCCGGACTGCTCGTACGCGACCCCACCACCGGCGGCCCGCCCGGCTTCCACCCCGACGGCTACGGCCCGCCCCCCGCACCCGGCGCCCTCCCCGTGCCCGTCCTGCTGCCCACCCGCGACGCGCTCGGCTCCTGGGCCCGCCTGCTGGCCGGCCCCGGCCGGACCACCGTGCACGGCGCCGCCGGATGGGTGCTGCCCGGCCACCC
>NZ_JAGGOL010000160.1 GCF_018614525.1 Streptomyces sp. ISL-11 | reverse complement strand
CGCCGGCGGCGGCGAGCGCGGCGGTCAGCGCGCCCGGAACACCCGCCAGCCGCTCCCCCACGACGAGGACCGAGCCCTCGGCGCGCAGCGCCTCGGCCGCGGCCTGCCCGGCGGTGTCGAGGCCCGTACCGTCCGCGAGCGCCCGCAGCCACGCGGTCTCGGTGCCGGGAGCGGTGGGCAGCAGCGTGCCGCCCGCCTTCGTCAGGCCGGGGGTGGCGTGCGTGGCCAGGGCGAAGGTGCGCTGGCCGTGCTTACGGTGCGCCTTGCGCAGCCGCAGGAAGACGCCGGGCGCCTCCTCCTCCGCCTCGAAGCCGGCGAGCAGCACCACCGGCGCGTCCTCCAGCGACCGGTAGGTCACTCCCGAGCCGTCCAGGTCTCGTCCGCGCCCGGCGACATGGGCGGCCAGGAAGTCGGCCTCCTCACAGCTGTGCACCCGGGCCCGGAAGTCCACGTCGTCCGTATCGAGGGCCACGCGCGCGAACTTGGCGTAGGCGTAGGCGTCCTCCACGGTCAGCCGCCCGCCCGTCAGCACGCCGGTCCGGCCGCGGGCGGCCGCCAGCCCCTGCGCCGCCGCCCGGAGGGCCTCCGGCCAGCTCGCCGGCTCCAGGTCGCCCTCGGCGTTCCGTACGAGCGGGGTGGTGAGCCGGTCCGGCCGCTGGGCGTAGCGGAACGCGAAGCGGCCCTTGTCGCACAGCCACTCCTCGTTGACCTCGGGGTCGTCGGCGGCGAGGCGGCGCATGACCTTGCCGCGCCGGTGGTCCGTGCGCGTCGCGCAGCCGCCCGCGCAGTGCTCGCACACCGACGGCGAGGAGACGAGGTCGAAGGGCCGGGAGCGGAATCGGTACGCCGCCGAGGTCAGCGCGCCGACCGGGCAGATCTGGATGGTGTTGCCCGAGAAGTACGACTCGAAGGGCACGCCCTCGCCGGTGCCGACCTGCTGCAGGGCGCCGCGTTCGAGCAGCTCGATCATCGGGTCGCCGGCGATCTGCTGCGAGAAGCGGGTGCAGCGCGCGCACAGCACGCACCGCTCGCGGTCCAGCAGCACCTGCGTGGAGATCGGGACGGGCTTCTCGAAGGTGCGCTTGCGGCCCTCGAAGCGGGTGTCGGCCTGCCCGGCGGACATGGCCTGGTTCTGCAGCGGGCACTCGCCGCCCTTGTCGCAGACCGGGCAGTCGAGCGGGTGGTTGATGAGCAGCAGCTCCATCACGCCGCGCTGGGCCTTCTCGGCGACGGGCGAGGTCAGCTGCGTGCGCACCACCATGCCGTCCGTGCAGGTGATGGTGCAGGACGCCATCGGCTTGCGCTGGCCCTCGACCTCGACGATGCACTGCCGGCAGGCACCGACCGGATCGAGCAGCGGGTGGTCGCAGAACCGCGGGATCTCGATGCCGAGCAGCTCCGCCGCGCGGATGACGAGGGTGCCCTTGGGCACGGAGAGCTGGATGCCGTCGATGCTGACGGAGACCAGGTCCTCCGGTGGCGGAACCACCGCGTCCGCTCCGCCGGAGGGGCCGGCCGGCGTGGTGACGGTCATGCGTGCACCTCCTGGGGGTTCCTGCCGTCGGCCCACACCGTGGACCTGGCCGGGTCGAAGGGGCAGCCCCTGCCCCTGATGTGCTGCTCGTACTCCGCGCGGAAGTACTTGAGCGAGGAGAAGATGGGGCTGGCGGCGCCGTCGCCGAGGGCGCAGAACGACTTGCCGTTGATGTTGTCGGCGATGTCGTTGATCTTGTCGAGGTCCGCCGGGCGGCCCCGGCCGGCCTCGATGTCGCGCAGCAACTGCACCAGCCAGTAGGTGCCTTCGCGGCAGGGGGTGCACTTGCCGCAGGACTCGTGGGCGTAGAACTCGGTCCAGCGGGTCACGGCGCGTACGACGCAGGTCGTCTCGTCGAAGCACTGGAGCGCCTTGGTGCCGAGCATGGATCCGGCGGCGCCCACGGCCTCGTAGTCGAGCGGTACGTCCAGGTGCTCGTCGGTGAGCAGCGGGGTCGAGGAGCCGCCGGGCGTCCAGAACTTGAGGGTGTGGCCGGGGCGCATGCCGCCGCTCATGCCGAGCAGCTGGCGCAGCGTGATGCCCAGCGGCGCCTCGTACTGGCCGGGGCCGGCCACGTGGCCGCTGAGGGAGTAGAGCGTGAAGCCGGGGGACTTCTCGCTGCCCATCGAACGGAACCATTCCTTGCCGCGGTGGAGGATCGCGGGAACGGAGGCGATGGACTCGACGTTGTTCACGACAGTGGGGCAGGCGTAGAGGCCGGCGACGGCCGGGAAGGGCGGCCGCAGCCGGGGCTGGCCGCGGCGCCCTTCGAGGGAGTCGAGGAGGGCGGTCTCCTCGCCGCAGATGTACGCGCCCGCCCCGGCGTGGACGGTGATGTCGAGGTCGAGTCCGCTGCCGAGGATGTCGCGGCCGAGGTAGCCGGCCGCGTACGCCTCGCGCACGGCCTCGTGCAGCCGGCGCAGCACGGGCACGGTCTCGCCGCGCAGATAGATGAAGGCGTGCCGGGAGCGGATCGCGTAGCAGGCGATGACCATGCCCTCGATGAGGGCGTGCGGGTTGGCGAAGAGGAGGGGGATGTCCTTGCAGGTGCCGGGCTCGGACTCGTCCGCGTTGACGACGAGGTAGTGGGGTTTGCCGTCGCCCTGGGGGATGAACTGCCACTTCATCCCGGTGGGGAAGCCGGCGCCGCCGCGGCCGCGCAGTCCGGAGTCCTTGACGTAGCCGATGACGTCGTCGGGCGTCATGGCGAGGGCCTTGCGCAGGCCCTCGTAGCCCTCGTGGCGCCGGTAGGTCTCCAGCGTCCAGGAGCCGGGCTCGTCCCAGAAGGCGCTCAGGACGGGCGAGAGCAGCTTCTCGGGGCTGGTCTCGTTGATCTCGGGTGCCACGGTCATCCCTCCCCCTCCTCGGTGACCGGCCCGCTGGGGTGAGCGGGGTCCGAGGCGGATGTCTGCTGGGGCGCGTCGTGCGAGCTGAGGTGCTCCGGCGGCTGTGCGCCGCGCGGGGGCTCGCCGCGCGGCGGGCCGACCCGGGTGGGGTGGCTCTCGCCCTTGGCCAGCCGCAGCCCCGCCAGGGACGCGGGCCCGGCGCCGCCGCTCGCCTCGACCGCGCCCGGCCGCGGGTCGGGGAAGCCGGCGAGGATGCGGGCCGTCTCCCGGTACGTGCACAGGGGCGCCCCGCGCGTGGGCTCGGCCGGGCGTCCGGCGCGCAGTTCGTCGACGAGCGCCACGGCGCTCTCGACGGTCTGGTTGTCGAAGAACTCCCAATTGACCATGACCACGGGCGCGAAGTCGCAGGCGGCGTTGCACTCGATGTGTTCGAGGGTGACCTTGCCGTCCTCGGTGGTCCCGCCATTGCCGACGGCGAGGTGGCGCTTGAGGGCGTCGAAGATGGCGTCGCCGCCCATGACGGCGCACAGGGTGTTCGTACAGACACCGACCTGGTAGTCGCCGCCCTGTTCGCGCCGGTACATCGTGTAGAAGGTGGAGACGGCCGTGACCTCGGCGACGGTCAGGTCCAGGACCTCGGCGCAGAAGCGCAGGCCGGTGCGGGTGACGTAGCCCTCCTCCGCCTGGACGAGGTGGAGCAGCGGCAGCAGCGCGCTGCGGCTGTCGGGGTAGCGGGCGATCACCTCCGCCGCGTCCGCTTCGAGCCGGGCCCGTACGTCGGCCGGGTAGTCGGGCGCGGGGAGCTGGGGCATCCCCAAACTGACGTCTGTCACCGGTCGACGCCTCCCATCACGGGGTCGATGGACGCCACCGCGACGATGACGTCGGCGACCTGGCCGCCCTCGCACATCGCCGCCATGGCCTGGAGGTTGGTGAAGGACGGGTCCCGGAAATGGACCCGGTAGGGGCGGGTGCCGCCATCGCTGACGACATGCACGCCCAGTTCGCCCTTGGGCGATTCCACGGCCGCGTACACCTGGCCGGGCGGCACCCGGAAGCCCTCGGTCACCAGCTTGAAGTGGTGGATCAGGGCCTCCATCGAGGTGCCCATGATCTTCTTGATGTGGTCGAGGGAGTTGCCGAGCCCGTCGGGGCCCAGGGCCAGCTGGGCGGGCCAGGCGATCTTCCGGTCGGCGACCATGACCGGCCCGGGGGCCAGCCGGTCCAGGCACTGTTCGACGATCCGCAGCGACTGCCGCATCTCTTCGAGCCGGACCAGGAAGCGCCCGTAGGCGTCGCAGGTGTCGGTGGTGGGGACCTCGAAGTCGTAGGTGTCGTAGCCGCAGTAGGGCTGGGCCTTGCGCAGGTCGTGCGGGAGGCCGGCGGAGCGCAGGATCGGGCCGGTGGCGCCGAGGGCCATGCAGCCTGCGAGGTCGAGGTGGCCGACGTTCTGCATGCGGCCCTTGAAGATGGGGTTGCCGGTGGCGAGCTTGTCGTACTCGGGGAGATTGCGGCGCATCTTCTTCACGAACTCGCGCACGGCGTCCACCCCGCCCGGCGGCAGGTCCTGGGCGAGGCCGCCGGGCCGGATGTAGGCGTGGTTCATCCGCAGCCCGGTGATCAGCTCGTACAGGTCCAGGATCATCTCCCGGTCCCGGAAGCCGTAGATCATGATCGTGGTGGCGCCGAGCTCCATGCCGCCGGTGGCGATGGCCACCAGGTGGGAGGAGAGACGGTTCAGCTCCATCAGCATCACGCGGACGACCGTCGCGCGGTCGGGGATCTGCTCCTCGATGCCGAGCAGCTTCTCCACGCCCAGGCAGTACGCCGTCTCGTTGTAGAACGACGTGAGGTAGTCCATGCGCGTGACGAAGGTGGTGCCCTGCGTCCAGTTGCGGAATTCGAGGTTCTTCTCGATGCCGGTGTGGAGATAGCCGATGCCGCAGCGGGCCTCGGTGACCGTCTCGCCGTCGATCTCCAGGATGAGCCGGAGCACTCCGTGGGTGGAGGGGTGCTGGGGGCCCATGTTGACGATGATGCGCTCGTCGTCGGCCCGCTTCGCGGCGGCGGCGATCTCGTCCCAGTCGCCGCCGGTGACGGTGTAGACGGTGCCTTCGGTGGTTTCGCGGGGGCTGGTGGGTGTGGACATCAGCTGTACGACCTCCGCTGGTCCGGAGCCGGGATCCGGGCGCCCTTGTACTCGACGGGGATGCCGCCGAGGGGGTAGTCCTTGCGCTGCGGGAAGCCCTGCCAGTCGTCCGGCATCATGATCCGCGTGAGCGCCGGGTGGCCGTCGAAGACCAGGCCGAAGAAGTCGTACGTCTCGCGCTCGTGCCAGTCGTTGGTGGGGTAGACGTCGACGATCGAGGGCACGTGCGGATCGCTGTCCGGCGCGCCGACCTCCAGCCTGATCAACCGGTTGTGAGTGATCGAACGCAGGTGGTAGACGGCGTGCAGCTCGCGCCCCTTGTCGCCGGGGAAGTGGACGCCGCTGACGCCCGTGCAGAGCTCGAAGCGCAGCGCGGGGTCGTCGCGCAGGGTGCGGGCGACGCGCGGCAGGTGTTCGCGGGCGATGTGGAAGGTGAGCTCGCCGCGGTCGACGACAGTCTTCTCGATGGCGTTCTCCACCACGAGGCCCTGTTCCTCCAGGGCGCCCTCCAGTTCGTCCGCCACCTCGTCGAACCAGCCCCCGTACGGGCGGGTGGCCTCGCCCGGCAGCCGTACGGACCGCACCAGGCCGCCGTAGCCGCTGGTGTCGCCGCCGCTCTTCGGGCCGAACATGCCGCGCTGGACGCGGATGGTCTCGCCGTGGTCGCCGCGCTGGCCCGGCAGGTTCTGGGCGTTGACGTCCTTGTCGGGGTTGACGCCGTTGCTCTTGCCGGCGCCGTTGTTCCTGGGGGCGCCTTCGGGGGTGTTCTTGGGGTCGCTCATCGCAGCAGCCCCTTCATCTCGATCAGCGGCAGCGCCTTGAGCGCCGCTTCCTCGGCCTCGCGGGCGGCTTCCTCGCGGTTCACGCCGAGCTTCTCGCCCTGGATCTTCTGGTGCAGCTTCAAGATCGCGTCCAGCAGCATCTCGGGCCGCGGCGGGCAGCCGGGCAGGTAGATGTCGACCGGCACGATGTGGTCGACGCCCTGGACGACCGCGTAGTTGTTGAACATGCCTCCGCTGGAGGCGCAGACGCCCATGGAGATCACCCACTTGGGATTGGGCATCTGGTCGTAGACCTGCCGCAGCACGGGCGCCATCTTCTGGCTGACCCGGCCGGCCACGATCATGAGGTCGGCCTGGCGGGGCGAGCCGCGGAAGACCTCCATGCCGAAGCGGGCGAGGTCGTAGCGGCCGGCGCCGGTGGTCATCATCTCGATGGCGCAGCAGGCCAGCCCGAAGGTGGCCGGGAAGACGGATGACTTGCGCACCCACCCGGCGGCCTGTTCGACGGTGGTCAGCACGAAGCCGCTGGGCAGCTTCTCTTCGAGTCCCATTGCGTGGTGCCCCCTAGTCCCATTCCAGGCCGCCGCGGCGCCAGACGTAGGCGTAGGCGACGAAGACGGTGAGCACGAAGAGGAGCATCTCCACGAGCCCGAAGATCCCCAGGGCGTCGAAGGTGACGGCCCAGGGATAGAGGAAGACGATCTCGATGTCGAAGACGATGAAAAGCATCGCCGTCAGGTAGTACTTGATCGGGAAGCGGCCGCCCCCGGCGGGCTGCGGGGTGGGTTCGATGCCGCATTCGTAGGCTTCGAGCTTGGCGCGGTTGTATTTCTTGGGCCCGATGAGCGAGGCCATGACCACGGAGAAGATCGCGAAGCCTGCCCCGAGGGCTCCCAGTACGAGGATGGGCGCGTAGGCGTTCACCGCTCCTCGCTCCTTCCAGTCGACGCTGACTGCTGGCTGACCGGACCCCGGCGGGCTCCCCGCCCCCTGGGAGATCACCGGCGGTCGCGGCGATCACCGGGGGAAGATCACCTATATGTGAGGCAGTTCACAAGCCCGGGTCGACTGCATCCTATGCCCGCCGGTCTGTGATCTGCGACACGGGGTACGGGACCGCGTTTGTGATCTCCACCACCCGACGAACGATCATCAAGTCGGATGAGCGGCGATCTTCACACGCGAAGCGCCCGAGTGATCACGAGAGGTGACATTCGGGGGTCCTGACGCAGGTGGGAGGGGGGTCGCCCTATCAAGCCGTGCAGCGTGCACGCAAATTGGCATGTCCAACCGTCAACTGATATATGAGCGCCACTCCCTGAGCCGACGCCAACCGCCGGCGCCCTCCGGCCGGCCTTCGCGCCCCGCTTCACGAGCGACCCCGGCGGGGCCGGTGGGACGTGAGCTGCGCCACGCGCCAAGAGGTTCGGGATGCGGTTTCTCTGGGTAGCCTCGACATGCGAGCCGTAAGAGTGATAGAGCGACGGATGATCGTCTTCAGCCGCCAAACCCCATGCTGAGGCGCCTGTTACCGATTCGCGCACCGGTGGCCGCCGTGACTCTCCCGTGATCAAAAGCCCGAATTCTGGGCACGCTCATGCCAATTGTGGCGCACGTCACCTTTATTGAACTCAACCTGCGCGGACTGATAGTCCGTTGTCCCATGTCCCCGAACGCGCATATAACCAGCCACCGGAAGCCCCGTCGTACGGCCACCCAGTCGTGGGTCGTCCGCACTGGTGTTGCCGGTGGCGTCCTCAGCACCCTGGCCGTGGCCGGAGCCGGTTCCGCCACCGCCGTCGAGAAGCCCACCGAAGCGACCATGGAGATGCCGGCGGTCAACGCGACCCTCGCGACCTCCATCGCCCAGAGCGCGGCGGCCACCACCCAGACGGCCTTCGACTACCAGGTCCGCGCGCAGCAGGACGACGCCGCCGACTCGGCACGCCACGCCGCCAAGAAGGCGAAGGACGAGGCCGACCGCAAGGCCGAGGCCGAGAAGAAGGCCGCCGAGGCCCAGGAGAAGCGCGACGCCGAGCAGGCCCGCGCTTCCCGCGCCACCGAGCGCAAGAGCCTCAGCGTGAAGGCCGCCACCGGCTCCGCCGAGGAGGCCGCCGGCGCCGCCTCCTCCGCGTCGACCGGTTCGGGCAACGCCGCCACCCTGGTCTCCTTCCTTCAGGCCCAGCTCGGCAAGGCGTACGTGATGGGCTCCACCGGCCCGTCCTCGTACGACTGCTCCGGCCTCGTCATGGCCGCCTACAGCCAGATCGGGATCGACCTCCCGCGCGTCTCCCAGGACCAGTCGACGGCCGGCACCCAGGTCTCGCTGGGCAACCTCCAGGTCGGCGACATCCTCTACTGGGGCTCCGCGGGCAGCGCGTACCACGTCGGCGTCTACATCGGCGGCGGCAAGTTCATCGGCGCGCAGAACCCCAGCACCGGCATCGTCGAGCGCGACATGAGCTACTCCCCGCCCACGGGTGCCGTTCGCGTCATGTGACCCACCGCTTCCGGCCGCCTCCCGCGAGGCCGGCCGGAGCCCGCGCCAAGCGCCTGTCGAAGGGCCGCCGCTCCCCCGCTCGGGGCGGCGGCCCTTCGCCGTACCCGGGGCCGCCCCGGGCCGCTCAGCGCGCGCAGGGCGTCCCCATGTCCACGACGCAGACGTCCCGCGCGCCGGACCGGGCGTCGACGACGCCCTGGTTGTTGTGGACGTGGACGCTGTCGTCGCCGTCGCCGCCGCGGACCCTGCCGGTGGAGGTGACCGTGCCGTGGACGTCGATCGTGTCGTCGGCCTCGTTCGCCTCGACCAGCCCGGAGACGTCGACGCCTTCCTCGAAGGTGATCGTGTCGGCCCCCCGGGCGCCGCGGACGTCGGTGCGCGCGGCCATGCGGGAGCCGTCGGCGAAGCGGATGTCGTCGTCGCCCTGCCCGCCCCGGACGGCACCGAGGACCAGGGACCGGATGGTGATCACGTCGTCGCCGGCCTGACCGTCGACGGCCCCCGTCCCGTTCACCGCGGCGCTGCCGCCGGTCAGCGTGATCTGGTCGACGCCGTCGCCGCCGCGGACGTTGCCGTCGACGGGGCCGGTGAGGGTGATGATGTCGACGCCGCCGAGTGCCTCGACGGTGTGCCCCGCCTCCACCGAGGAACACTCGATCGTGTCGGCGTCGTTGGTGCCCACGATGTCCGGGCCCGGCTGGGCGACGCCGTTGACCGTGCACACGGTCGCCGCGGCGTGGGCCGGCGCCACCGGGCCGGCCACGGGCAGGACCAGCGCCGCTCCGAGGGCGGCCAGGCGCCCGGCCAGGCAGGTCAGCGCTCGGGCGGTGTCTCTCTTTTCGTACAGCACGGTTCCCAACCCCTTCATCGGCGGAGCGGCACCGGAACCGACGGAACCGGCCCACCTCGACCCTCCCCCGGCGCACACCCGTCAAATCGAGACAGGTGGCGCTCAAAGGGGTGAATCACTCAAGGTGGGCCTTAACTCCCGTGCGGGAGAGGGGAGGTCACCCAGGGTCAGGACCGGGGAGCCACCTTGCTCAGGCCGTTGATGATCCGGTCCATCGCGTCGCCGCCCGTCGGGTCCGTCAGGTTCGCCAGCATCTTCAGCGCGAACCGCATCAGCACCGGGTGCGTCATCCCGCGCTCCGTGGCCAGCTTCATGACCTTCGGGTTGCCGATCAGCTTCACGAAGGCGCGGCCCAGGGTGTAGTAGCCGCCGTAGGTGTCCTTGAGGATCTTCGGGTAGCGCTGGAGGGCCAGCTCGCGCTGGGCGTACGAGGCGCGGGCGTGCGCCTGGACGATGACGTCCGCCGCGATCTGCCCCGACTCCATGGCGTACGCGATGCCCTCGCCGTTGAACGGGTTGACCAGGCCGCCCGCGTCACCGACCAGCAACAGCCCGCGCGTGTAGTGCGGCTGGCGGTTGAAGGCCATCGGCAGCGCGGCGCCGCGGATGGGGCCGGTCATGTTGTCCGGGGTGAAGCCCCAGTCCTCGGGCATGGACGCGCACCACGCCTTGAGGACCTCGCGCCAGTCCAGCTCCTTGAAGGAGTCGGAGGTGTTGAGCACGCCGAGCCCGACGTTGCTCGTGCCGTCGCCCATGCCGAAGATCCAGCCGTAGCCGGGCAGCAGCCGGTCCTGCGGCCCGCGCCGGTCCCACAGCTCCAGCCACGACTCCAGGTAGTCGTCGTCGTGGCGCGGCGAGGTGAAGTACGTGCGGACGGCCACGCCCATCGGGCGGTCCTCGCGCCGGTGCAGGCCCAGGGCGAGCGACAGGCGCGTGGAGTTGCCGTCGGCGGCGACGACGAGGGGGGCGTGGAAGGTGACCGGGGTCTTCTCCTCGCCGAGCTTGGCGTGCACGCCGGTGACCCGGCCCGTGCGGTCGTCGATGACGGGGGCGCCGACGTTGCAGCGCTGGTAGAGGCGGGCGCCGGCCTTCTGCGCGTTCAGCGCGAGCTGCTCGTCGAAGTCGTCGCGCTTGCGGACCAACCCGTAGTCGGGGAAGGAGGCGAGCTCGGGCCAGTCGAGCTGGAGGCGGACGCCGCCGCCGATGATGCGCAGGCCCTTGTTGCGCAGCCAGCCCGCCTCCTCGGAGATGTCGATCCCCATCGCGACGAGCTGCTTGGTGGCGCGCGGCGTCAGGCCGTCACCGCACACCTTCTCGCGGGGGAACGCCGTCTTCTCCAGCAGGAGGACGTCCAGGCCCGCCTTGGCCAGGTGGTAGGCGGTGGAGGAGCCGGCCGGGCCGGCCCCGACGACGATCACATCTGCGCTGTGTTCGGTAGGGGACTCGGTCACGGTGGGGACTCCCGTTGCTCGGCGGTGATGCGTGCGCCGGTCAGGCCGGGCACCGGACAGGAGAAGTCTAGGGGGGCGCCTCCGGCCGGGAGAGAAGGGCTGCCGAAGCGGCGGATCCTCCCGGCCGGGCGGTCTCAGCCGAAGTCGACGGGGATGACCGACCAGGTGTCCACGGCCGTGTCGAAGACCTGACGGCTGCTCGACCAGCCCTCGTCGCGCGACTGGAAGTACACGGCGTACTCGGTCCCCGACTCGTTCACGTACGCCTGGTCGACGGCGTGCATCGTGCGGCCGGTGTCCTTCTCGGTCCAGGTGAACTCCCAGCGGGCGCCGGCGCGGCCCTGGAAGGTGTTCCTGGTGAGCGCCACCCGCTTGTAGTCGGGCTTGCCCTTGCTGACCGTCTTCTCCAGCTCCTGGAAGTGCTCGTACGAGGACTGCTCGCTCTTGAGCAGCAGGCCGACCCGCAGGTACGCACCGCCCGTGGGCGCGGCGTAGTCGATCTGCTTGCCGCCCTTTTCCTCGCGCTGCCAGCCGGAGGGCACGGCGAGGGAGAAGCCGAGCGGGTCGCTGACCGCGCGGAAGCCGCTGGGCGCGCTCGCCGACGAGGACGGCGCGTCCGAGGGCGTCCCGGGCTCGGACGCGGACGCGGAGGGCGAGGCGGAGGCGCTGCCGGAGGGCGAGGCGCTCGCGGAGGCGGAGGGCGAGGCCGAGGGCGTCCCGGAGGGGGACGGCTTGGCGACGTCCGGCGGCAGGTCGACGGTGGGGCTGTCGTCGGAGGGCTTGGCACTGTCGTGCGTGCCGTGGTCCTTGTTCCGGGTCAGCAGCACGCCACCGGCCACCGATCCGCCGACCAGGAAGGCCGCCAGGGCGATCGCCACCCACTTCAGCGAGCGGCCGGGGGCGGGGGGCGGCGTCGACAGCGTGGTGAGGAAGGGGGCCGGACCACCGGTCTGGGGGGCGGGGGGCGTGAGGGGCGCGTAGCCGGAGGGCGCGGCCTGGGGCGTGGACGGCGCGTAGCCGGGGGGCAGGGCCAGGGCCTGGGGCGCGGTCGGCGCGGGGGCGGGGGGCACGCTGTGGGGC
>NZ_JAGGOL010000159.1 GCF_018614525.1 Streptomyces sp. ISL-11 | reverse complement strand
GGGTCATCGCGAGGGCGGTGCGGGCGGCCTCGTCGGCGGCGCGGGCCACGGCGGCGACGTCGCCCGTGGCCGTGGCGGCGGCGTCGGCGGCTGCGGCCGCGACGGTCAGGACGGTGCCCTCGACGGGGCGGGCGACGCCTTCGTACGCGGACTCCACGGCGCGGCGCAGGGCCCGGCGCAGCAGTTCGGCGGCGTCGGCCCGGTCGCCGGGGGCGGCGCCGGCCAGGATCTCCGCCATGCCGCGCAGCAGTTGCGCCAGGATGGTGCCGGAGTTGCCGCGCGCGCCTATGAGGGCGCCGTGGGCCATGGCCCGTACGGCGTCGGGGAGGCCCGGGAGCCGGTCCGGGGCGGCCTCGTCGCGGGCGTCCGCGGTGGCGTGGCCCGTGAAGGCCGCCTCGACGGCCCGGTGGGCGGATTCGACGGTGAGGTAGAGGTTGGTGCCGGTGTCGCCGTCCGCGACCGGGTAGACGTTGATCGCGTCGATCTCCTCCCGGGCCCGGCCGAGCGCGTCGAGCGCCAGGGCGCACCACGTGCGTACCGCCGCGGCGTCGAGGGGGCACTCCCGGACGGAGTCGGGGGGAGTGTGCGGCACCGGTGTCCTCCTCGGACCCTTGGGGGGTGTGGGGCAGTGCTCGGCAGCGTAGTCCGGGAGCGCCCGGCGAGCCTGTGGGGGCCGGACATAGGGCGACATAGGTCCCCGGGCCGGGCGGAAGGCCGCCATGGTAGTTTCGTTGTACGGGAGCAGCCGTTGTATGCTGCTCCGGTTGCCCGATGAGAATCGGGCCATACCCCCCTGATACTGCCGGTCGCTCTCTGGAGATCTCGGCACGCAGGGATTCACCGTACGTGCCTGTTGTCCCCGCGTGAGCGGGGGTGACCCGTCTTTGGAGTAACCCGTGGCTGCCAACTGCGACGTCTGCGGCAAGGGGCCGGGCTTCGGCAACGCTATTTCGCACTCGCACCGCCGTACCCCCCGTCGTTGGAACCCCAACATCCAGCGGGTGCGCGCAGTGATCGGGCGCACGCCGAAGCGGATCAACGCCTGCACCTCTTGCATCAAGGCCGGCAAGGTCTCGCGCTAGCGAGTGGTTCTCCCCGCGCAAGCGGGGGTGAGTCGGTCTCGCGTCGGCGTTCGCGCCCTGACGCGCAGCCCCCTCCGGTTGCCTGAATCGCCGGTCCACCTCATGGTGGGCCGGCTTTTCGTATGCCCGGAGCGCCCCGCGTGCGCGGGGCGGCTCGTGGGTCAGCTCCGCAGGCGCCAGCCGTGGTCGACCGGTCCGATGCCCGCGCCCAGCGGGAAGCCGGCGGCGATGGCCCCGGTGACGTAGTCCTTGGCGGCCGCCACGGCCTCCGGGACGGCGCGTCCCCTGGCCAGTTCGGCGGCGACGGCGCTCGCGAGGGTGCAGCCGGTGCCGTGGGTGTGCCGGTTGTCGTGCCGGGGGGCGCGCAGCCAGTGTTCCTCGGTGCCGTCGGTGAGCAGGTCCACGGCGTCCCCTTCGAGGTGGCCGCCCTTGACGAGCGCCCATCGGGGCCCATGGGCGAGCACCGCGTCGGCGGCCCGCCGCAGGTCGGCCTCGGCGGTCACGCGGACGCCGGTGAGCCAGGCGACCTCGTCGAGGTTGGGGGTGGCGACCGTGGCGGCCGGCAGCAGCTTCGTGCGGACCGCGTCGAGCGCGGAGGCGGCGAGCAGCGCGTCGCCGTGCTTGGAGATGCCCACGGGGTCGACGACGACGGGGACGTCCGCCATGCCGGGGCCGGTGAGGAGCTCGGCCGCGGTCTCCACCAGTTCGGCCGAGGCGAGCATGCCGGTCTTGACGGCCTGGACGCCGATGTCGTCGACGACGGCCCGGAACTGGGCCCGTACCACCTCGGCCGGCAGCGGCCAGGCGCCCCGCACCCCGCGTGAGTTCTGGGCGGTGACGGCGGTGAGGACGCTCATGCCGTGGACGCCGAGCGCGAGCATGGTCTTCAGGTCGGCCTGGATGCCCGCACCGCCGCCGGAGTCGGATCCGGCGACGGTCAGGACGCGTGGGGGTATCGGCATGCGGCCGAATCTACTCTCCGCGTGCTATTCCCCGGGCTCCGCGTCGCCGAAGTGGTCCCAGCCACCGGCCTTGTCCCAGGGGGCGCCGTCGACGGTCACCTGGGGCAGGGCGGAGGGGTTGACGACCTCGCCGATGACCTTCCAGCGGGCCGGGAGCTTCACGTCGGGCGGGAAGGTGGCCACGATCGCGTGGTCCTCTCCCCCGGTCAGCACCCACTGGAGCGGGTCGACGCCGACGGCCTGGCCGATGTCGGACATCTGCGTCGGTACGTCGATCGCCGCCGTCCGCAGGTCGATGCGGACCTTGCTGGCCTCGGCGATGTGCCCGAGGTCGGCGATGAGGCCGTCGCTGATGTCGGTCATCGCGGTGGCGCCGAGGCCGGCGGCCGCGGGGCCGGCGTGGTAGGGCGGTTCGGGGCGCCGGTGGGCCTCGACGAAGGCGCGCGGCGAGCGGAAGCCGCGGGCGAGCACGGCGTGCCCGGCGGCGGACCAGCCCAGCCAGCCGGTGACCGCGACCACGTCGCCGGGCTGGGCCCCGGAGCGGGTGACGGGCTCGTGGTTGCGCAGGTCGCCGAGGGCCGTGATGGCGACGGTGATGGTGTCGCCGCGGACCACGTCGCCGCCGACCACGGCCGCGCCGGCGACCTGGCACTCGTCGCGGATGCCGTCCATCAGCTCGGTCGGCCAGGTGACGGGGAGTTCGGCGGGCACGACGAGGCCGAGCAGGATCGCGGTCGGCACCGCGCCCATGGCGGCGATGTCGGCGAGGTTCTGCGCGGCCGCCTTGCGGCCGACGTCGTACGCGGTGGACCAGTCGCGGCGGAAGTGCCGGCCCTCCAGGAGCACGTCCGTACTGGCCACGACCCTCCGGTCGGGCGCAGCGACCACCGCGGCGTCGTCACCCGGCCCGAGCCGGACCGCAGGGGTGGTGGTGAGCCGGGAAGTAAGCTCTCTGATGAGCCCGAACTCCCCCAACTCGCCCACGGTGCCTTTCACTGAGCTCCTCCTAGGAGTATCGGTTGTGACATGCGCCGCGCCGCGCAGGCAGCGCGGGTCTCCCCGCGCCGTACGGCGACGCGGTACCGTGGCGTCTCTTCTCCCCACATGATCCTCGAAGCCGCCCTGGAGGTTCCGTGGTACAGGCGTACATCCTGATCCAGACCGAGGTCGGCAAGGCGTCGACCGTCGCCGAAGTCATCTCGAAGATCCCCGGTGTGCTCCAGGCCGAGGACGTGACCGGTCCGTACGACGTGATCGTCCGCGCCCAGGCCGACACCGTGGACGAACTCGGCCGCATGGTGGTCGCCAAGGTCCAGCAGGTGGACGGCATCACCCGCACTCTGACCTGTCCGGTCGTCCATCTGTAGGTCCCCCGTATGCTCGGCCGGTGAAGTCTTCGCTCCGCCGGTCGTTCGGCCTGCCCGCCGTCGTCGTCCTCTTCGCCGTTGCCGGCTGCTCTTCGAGCGACGACGCGGCGGGCATCACCGTTCCCACGCCCTCCGGGCCGCAGGCCGCCAAGTGCCGTGCGCTGCACCAGGAGCTGCCCGCGACCGTCGACGGGCTGAAGCGGCGTGCCACCGATCCCGTCTCCGACTTCACCGCCGCCTGGGGCGAGGGTCCGTCGGTCTCCCTGAGCTGCGGGGTGGAAAAGCCCGAGAAGCTGGTGCGCCACCCCGACGCGGACTCCATGGAGATCGACGGGGTGAAGTGGATGCCCGAGAAGCAGCCCGACGGCTCCGTGCGCTGCACCACGGTGACGCGCGAGGCGTGGGTGCGGGTGACGCTGCCGAAGAAGGTGGTGGGCGACGCCGGTGACATGAGTGCGCTCACTGATCTCACCGACGCCGTCCGCAGGACGATCCCCGTAGGGGTCATCGACTAGCGCAGGCCCGTGGACCGCCGCAGCGCGGCCTGGATCAGCCGGTCCACCAGCTCGGGGTAGCCGACCCCGCTCTCCTGCCACATGCGCGGGTACATGGAGATCGGTGTGAAGCCCGGCATGGTGTTGATCTCGTTGATGACGAACTCGCCGTCCTCGGTGAGGAAGAAGTCCGCGCGGACGAGGCCCTCGCAGGAGACGGCGTCGAAGGCCCGTACGGCCAGCTCCTGGATCCGGCGGGTCTCGTCCTCGGTCAGCGGGGCGGGCACGATGCCGGCGGCCGAGTCGATGTACTTCGCCTCGAAGTCGTAGAAGTCGTGGGCGGTGACCGGGGGGATCTCGGCGGGGACGCTCGCGCGCGGCCCGTCCTCGAACTCCAGGACGCCGCACTCGATCTCCCGGCCGCGCAGCAGCGACTCGACGATGATCTTCGGGTCGTGGCGCTGTGCCTCGGCGACGGCCTCGTCCAGGCCGGAGAGGTCGTCGACCTTGGTGATGCCCATGGAGGAGCCACCGCGGGCGGGCTTGATGAACAGGGGCCAGCCGTGCTCGCCGGCGAAGTCGACGATCTTCTTGCGGGCGGCGGCCGGGTCGGTGTGCCACTCGCGGGGGCGGATCACCTCGTACGGGCCGACCGGCAGGCCGTAGGAGATGAAGACGCGCTTCATGTACTCCTTGTCCTGGCCGACGGCGGAGGCGAGGACGCCGGCGCCGACGTAGGGGACGCCGGAGAGCTCCAGCATGCCCTGGAGGGTGCCGTCCTCGCCGTAGGGGCCGTGCAGCATGGGGAAGACGACATCGACCTCGCCCAGCGCCTTGGGCACCGTGCCCGGCTCGGAGTAGACGATCTCGCGGGCGGTGGGGTCGACCGGGAGGACCACGGTGCCGTCGGGCGACTGGGCGAGCTGCTCGACGTTCGGCAGCACGCGGTCGGCGATGGCCATCCGCTCGGGGTCGTCGGCGGTGAGCGCCCAACGGCCGTCGGTGGTAATGCCGATCGGCAGCACGTCGTACTTCGTGCGGTCGATGGCGGCCAGCACGGCGCCGGCGGTGACGACGGAGATCGCATGTTCGGAACTGCGGCCGCCGAACACGACCGCGACACGCGGCTTCCGGTCAGGGCTCTGGGTGGAGGTCTCGCTGCTCATATCGCGACGAGAGTACCTCGTGGTCCGCCGGACGCGGTGTCGCGTGTCAGTGCCGCTCGGGCTTGGCGCTGCGCGACATGAGCTCCTTGAGGGCCACCAGGGGCGGCTTGCCCTCGTGGACGATCTCCACGACGGTCTCGGTGATCGGCATGTCGACGTCGTGGCGGCGGGCCAGATCCAGCACGGACTCGCAGGACTTGACGCCCTCGGCGGTCTGCTTGGTGACCGCGATGGTCTCGGCGAGGGTCATGCCGCGGCCGAGGTTGGTGCCGAAGGTGTGGTTGCGCGAGAGCGGCGAGGAGCAGGTGGCGACGAGGTCGCCCATGCCCGCGAGACCGGCGAAGGTGTGCGCGTCGGCGCCCATCGCGAGGCCCAGCCGGGTCGTCTCGGCGAGCCCGCGGGTGATGAGGGACGCCTTGGCGTTGTCGCCCAGGCCCATGCCGTCGGCGATGCCGACGGCGAGCGCGATGACGTTCTTGACGGCACCGCCCAGCTCGCAGCCGACCACGTCGGTGTTGGTGTACGGGCGGAAGTAGGGGGTGTGGCAGGCGGCCTGGAGCCGCTTGGCCACGGACTCGTCGCGGCAGGCGACCACGGCGGCGGCGGGCTGCCGGTCGGCGATCTCCTTGGCGAGGTTGGGGCCGGTGAGGACCGCGACGCGGTCCGGGGAGACCTTGGCCACCTCCTCGACGACCTCGCTCATCCGCTTGGCGGTGCCCAGCTCGACGCCCTTCATCAGGGAGACGAGGACGGTGTCGGGGGCCAGCAGCGGCGCCCACTGCGTGAGGTTGCCGCGCAGGGTCTGGGAGGGGACGGCGAGGACGGTGAACGCCGCGCCGTCGGCCGCCTCGGCGGGGTCGGTGGTGGCCCGTACGCCGGCGGGGAGCTCGGTGCCCGGCAGGTAGTCGGGGTTGGTGCGGGTGGTGTTGATGGCGTCCACGAGGGCGGCCCTGCGGCCCCACATGGTCACCTCGCAGCCGGCGTCGGCGAGGATCATCGCGAAGGCGGTGCCCCAGGAACCGGTGCCGTAGACGGCGCAGCGCGTCACTTGTCGTCCCCTTCGCCCTGCCGGGCTCGGCGGCGGGCCTCGGCCAGCGCCTTCTTGTGGTTGTAGGGCTCGGCGGGAGCGGGCTCGCCGCGGAGTTCGGCCAGCAGCGCGGTGATGGCGGCCATGATGTCGTCGGTGGCGGCGCGCAGCACGTCGGCCGTCGGTTCCTTGCCGTAGTAGGCGCTCAGGTCGACGGGCGGGCCCGCCGTCACCCTGAGCGTCTTGCGGGGGAAGAGCCGGAGCTTCTTCTCCTTGGCGTACGGCGGCATGGCCTCGTTGGCGCCCCACTGGGCGACCGGGATGACGGGGGCCTTGGTGAGCAGCGCGACGCGGGCGGCGCCGGTCTTGCCCTCCATGGGCCACATGTCCGGGTCGCGGGTGAGGGTGCCCTCGGGGTAGAAGGCCACGCACTCGCCCCTGTTGATGGCGTCGACGGCGGACCGGAAGGCGGTGGCGGCGTCGGCGGACTCGCGGTAGACGGGGATCTGGCCCGTGCCGTGCAGGATCCTGCCGACGAAACCGGTCCTGAACAGGGCGGCCTTGGCGAGGAAGCGGGGGACGCGCCCGGTGTTGTACTGGAAGTGGGCGTACGACAGCGGGTCGAGATAGGAGTTGTGGTTGACCGCGGTGATAAATCCGCCGTCGGCCGGAATGTGCTCCATTCCCTGCCAGTCCCGCTTGAACAGAACCACGAGCGGCGGTTTTGCCAACACCGCCGTAAAGCGGTACCAGAAGCCGATTCTGTGGCGGGACACTCGGACACCCTTCTCTTGGGACCTGGGGGCTGTATGAACCCGGAGGCCGCACAAGTGTCGCCCCAGGTACCCGGTCTGTCGAGAACACCGTAACCCCGCCCTCCCCGGGCGGCTGCGGCAGCGGGTGACAATGATGCTCATGCGAAGAGAGGGGGCGGATGTGGTCTGGACCCTGGTGGTGCCGCTGAAGCCGCTGGCCCTGGCCAAGAGCAGGCTCGGCAGAGGGCCCGGGCGTGCGCCGCGGCCCGCCCTGGCACTGGCCTTCGCCCTGGACACCGTGGCCGCGGCGCTGGCCTGCCGGGCCGTGCGGGATGTGGTGGTCGTCACGGACGACCCGGTGGCCGGGGCGGAGCTCGGGGCCCTCGGCGCCCTGGTGCTGAGCGAGCCGACGGGGGCCGGCGGGCTGAACGGCGCCCTGGCGCACGGTGCGCGGACGGTACGGCACAGCGCGCCGGGTTCGGCGGTCGCGACGCTCAACGCGGATCTGCCCGCACTGCGTCCGGTGGAACTCGGGCGGGTGCTCGATTCGGCCGTGGAATTCCCGCGCGCATTTCTCGCGGACGCGGCGGGAATCGGTACGACACTGCTGGCGGCGGCGCCGGGAACGGAATTGGCTCCGGCGTTCGAGGGCCGTTCGCGCGCCCGTCACCGGGCCTCGGGAGCGCGGGAGATCGAGCTGGCGGGGGTGGATTCCGTGCGCCAGGACGTGGACACGGAAGAGGATTTGCGGGCGGCCCTGGCACTGGGGGTGGGACCACGGACGGCCGCGGCCGCGGAGGGGCTGGCGCCTCGGCCCGCACCGGCCGACTAGGCCGTGTCCGGCGGATCTTCGGCTGCGGGCCGCATTGCCGCCTGCGGCGGCGGGCTGCTTTGCCGCCTGCGGCGGCGGGCTGCTTTGCCGCCTGCGGCGTGGTGTCCTCAATCGCCGGACGGGCTTGATTGCGCTGGGCCCGGCCGCTTTCGAGCCCGTCCGGCGTTTGAGGACACAACACAGCAGCCCGTCCGGCGTTTGAGGACACCACCGTCCGCAGAGCCCGCTCACATGATCCGCCGGACACGGCATAGGCTGGCCGCATGCAGGCCACCGCGTACACCTACGACCCCCGGACCCGCTGCGGGAGCGTCCTCCTCGACGACGGCACCCCGGTGCCCTTCGACGCGGCGGCCTTCGACGCGGGCGGCCTGCGGCTGCTGAGGCCGGGCCAGCGGGTACGGATCGTCCTGGAGGACGTGCCACGGGACGCACCGGAACCGGCGGGTGACGCCGGGGGCCGCCGGGTGACGCTGGTGACGCTCCAGACCTTCTGAGCCGCCGCCGGGCGTTCTCCGCCGGCACGTCCGTCATGGCGCCGTCGCGCCCCACCACGCACCGCGGGCCGGGCTCCCCGAGGGGAGCCCGGCCCGGCGCGTGACGCCGTTCGCAGCCTTACTTCTTGGCGGCGGACTTCTTGGCGGTGGTCTTGCGCGCGGTGGTCTTGCGCGCCGGAGCCTTGGTCGCCGTGGCCTTCTTGGCAGGGGCCGTCTTCTTCGCGGCCGCCTTCTTGGCGGTGGCCGTGGTCTTCTTCGCCGGCGTGGCCTTCTTGGCGGCGGCCTTGGTGGCGGTGGCCGTCGTCTTCTTGGCCGTGGTCTTCTTCGCCGCCGGCGCGGCCTTCTTCGCGGTGGCCTTCTTGGCCGCCGCCGCGGTGGTGGTCTTCTTGGCCGCGGTCTTCGCCGTGGTCTTCTTCGCGGCGGTGGCCGGAGCGGCCTTCTTCGCCGCGGCCTTCTTGGCGGTGGCCTTCTTGGCCGCGGCCTTGGCCGTGGTCTTCACCCCGCCGGTCAGGCTGCCCTTGGGCGCCTTCTTGACCGCGACGTCGTTCTTCGGCAGCTTCTTCGAGCCGCTCACCAGGTCCTTGAAGCCCTGACCCGCGCGGAAGCGGGGCACGGAGGTCTTCTTGACCCGCACCCGCTCACCCGTCTGCGGGTTGCGGGCGTAGCGGGCCGGACGGTCGACCTTCTCGAAAGAGCCGAAGCCGGTGACCGAGACCCGGTCGCCCGCGACGACCGCGCGGACGATCGCGTCGAGCACCGCGTCGACGGCGTCTGCGGCCTGCTGACGGCCGCCGACCTTGTCGGCAATCGCTTCAACGAGCTGCGCCTTGTTCACGTCTTCCCCTTCGGAGACATTGCTGGAACGAATGCGTTCCAGCCTTTTCGCACGTTAGGCAGATATATACCGCAAATCAAACACGAAACGGTCTAATCACCCTTGTGCCGCAACGAACTCGACCATCACGGAGTTCCGTCGCGGTCGGGCCCTTCGGGGAAACGGCCCTCGTCGAGGTCGTTCATCAGCCGGTCCAGACGCCTTGCCGCGCCTGAGAGATCGTGCTTCGCCGCGGCCGTGATGGCCAGCAGCTTCCGGGACAGCGCCATCCGTACGCCCTCCGGGACTTGCAGTGCGCGCACCCTTGTGTGCGCTTCCTTGAGTTGGTCGGCGACGAGCCGGTAAAGCTCGAGTTGGCTGTCGCGTTCCATGCACCGATTGTGCCATCTGAGGCGAGTTGTCGCTTCACAGGGCCTCAACAGAGCGATGCGCCCCCTGTCCGAAGACAGGGGGCGCATCATGCCAAACCCTGGGTGAGCAGCGAAAATCCGGGTCCCCGTCCGGTTCCCCGGACTGGGCCGTACGGGCTCGAAATTCGTGTCAGATCCGGGCCGTGGCGGGCTTGAACGCGGGCCTGTGGGCCTCGTACGCGGCGATGTCCGCCTCGTGCCGCAGGGTCAGACCGATGTCGTCGAGACCCTCCAGGAGACGCCACCGGGCGTTCTCGTCAAGATGGAAATCAGCCGTGATGCCCTCGGCCCGCACCTGGCGCGCCACGAGGTCGACGGTCACCTCTGCCGTCGGGTCGGCCTCGGTCAGCTCCCAGAGGGCGTCGACGGTCTCCTGGGGCAGGACGACGGTCAGCAGACCGTTCTTGAGCGAGTTGCCGCGGAAGATGTCGGCGAACCGGGACGAGACGACGGTCTTGAAGCCGTAGTTCTGCAGCGCCCAGACCGCGTGCTCGCGGGAGGAGCCGGTGCCGAAGTCGGGTCCGGCGACCAGGACGGAGGCGCCCCGGCGCTCGGGACGGTTGAGCACGAACTCCGGGTCCTTGCGCCACGCCTCGAAGAGCCCGTCCTCGAAGCCGTCGCGGGTGACCTTCTTGAGCCAGTGCGCGGGGATGATCTGGTCCGTGTCGACATTGCTGCGGCGCAGCGGCACGGCCCGGCCGGTGTGTGCGGTGAATGCTTCCATGTCTGCTCAGGCCCCCACGGGAGTACGAACGTCGGACACGCCGGCCGGGCCGGTCAGATCCGCCGGGGAGGCCAGATGGCCCAGTACGGCGGTGGCGGCGGCGACCTGCGGCGAGACCAGGTGGGTGCGGCCGCCCTTGCCCTGCCTGCCCTCGAAGTTACGGTTGGAGGTCGACGCGGACCTCTCTCCGGGCGCGAGTTGGTCGGGGTTCATGCCCAGGCACATCGAACAGCCCGCGTGCCGCCACTCGGCGCCGGCGGCGGTGAACACCTTGTCCAGCCCCTCGGCGACGGCCTGGAGCGAGACCCGGACCGAGCCGGGGACGACCAGCATGCGGACGCCGTCGGCGACACGGCGCCCCCGGATGACCTCCGCGACCGAGCGCAGGTCCTCGATGCGGCCATTGGTGCAGGACCCCACGAAGACCGTGTCCACCCGGATGTCCTTCAGCTGCTGACCTGCCGTCAACCCCATGTATTCCAGGGCCTTTTCGGCGGCGAAGCGGTCCGAGGGGTCGGCGTAGGAGGCCGGGTCGGGCACGGCGGCGGACAGCGGCGCGCCCTGGCCCGGGTTGGTGCCCCAGGTGACGAACGGGGAGAGCTCGGTGGCGTCGATGACCACCTCGTGGTCGAAGACGGCGTCGTCGTCGGTGCGCAGCGTGCGCCAGTACGCGACGGCGGCGTCCCATTCGTCGTCGCCGGGGGCGTGGGGACGGCCCCGGAGGTAGTCGAAGGTGGTCTCGTCGGGGGCGATCATGCCGGCCCGGGCGCCCGCCTCGATGGACATGTTGCAGACGGTCATCCGCGCCTCCATCGAGAGCTTCTCGATGGCCGGGCCGCGGTACTCGATGACATAGCCCTGGCCGCCGCCGGTGCCGATCCGGGCGATGACGGCGAGGATCAGGTCCTTGGCGGTGACGCCCTCGGGGAGTTCACCCTCGACGGTGACGGCCATGGTCCGGAACGGGGCCAGCGGCAGCGTCTGGGTGGCCAGGACGTGCTCGACCTGGCTGGTGCCGATGCCGAACGCCAGCGCGCCGAACGCGCCGTGGGTGGAGGTGTGGCTGTCCCCGCAGACGACGGTGGTGCCGGGCTGGGTCAGTCCCAGCTGGGGTCCCACGACGTGGACGACTCCCTGCTCGACGTCGCCCAGCGGGTGCAGCCGCACGCCGAACTCGGCGCAGTTCTTGCGCAGCGTCTCCAGCTGGGTGCGGGAGACGGGGTCCGCGATGGGCTTGTCGATGTCGAGGGTGGGGGTGTTGTGGTCCTCGGTGGCGATGGTCAGGTCGAGGCGCCGGACCGGGCGGCCGGCCTTGCGCAGGCCGTCGAAGGCCTGCGGGCTGGTGACCTCGTGGAGCAGGTGCAGATCGATGTAGAGGAGGTCGGGCTCGCCTTCGGCGCGCGTGACGACGTGGTCGTCCCAGACCTTCTCCGCGAGTGTCCGTCCCATCGCTGTCCCTCCGGCCGGCGTCGCTGCCGGACCAAGTCGTGTGCCTGTGGGGTGCTGTCCGTACAGGTTCGCGCCTCCGCCGGAAAATTGAACTTGCGTTTCACAGTGTGAGACGCAAGTATCGTTGCATGGACAACTCCGGTGGCACCTCTAGCGGTGTGGGCGTACTCGACAAGGCGGCTCTGGTACTGAGCGCTCTGGAGTCCGGTCCGGCGACCCTGGCCGGGCTGGTCACGGCGACCGGGCTGGCGCGCCCGACGGCCCACCGGCTCGCGGTGGCGCTGGAACACCACCGCATGGTGGCGAGGGACATGCAGGGCCGGTTCATCCTCGGCCCGCGGCTGAGCGAGCTGGCGGCCGCGGCGGGCGAGGACCGGCTCCTGGCCACGGCGGGCCCGGTGCTCACGCACCTGCGGGACGTGACCGGCGAGAGCGCGCAGCTCTACCGCCGCCAGGGCGACATGCGCATCTGCGTGGCGGCGGCGGAGCGGCTGTCCGGACTCCGGGACACGGTGCCGGTCGGCTCGACGCTGCCGATGAAGGCCGGCTCGGCGGCGCAGGTACTCATGGCGTGGGAGGAGCCCGAGCGGCTGCACCGCGGCCTGCAGGGCGCCCGCTTCACGGCCACCGCGCTCTCGGGCGTACGACGCCGGGGCTGGGCCCAGTCGATCGGCGAGCGGGAGCCGGGCGTCGCCTCGGTCTCCGCCCCCGTGCGCGGCCCCTCCAACCGCGTGGTCGCCGCCGTCTCGGTCTCCGGCCCCATCGAGCGCCTGACCCGCCACCCGGGCCGGATGCACGCCCAGGCGGTCATCGACGCGGCCATGCGACTCAGCGAGGCCCTGCGCCGCAACGGCTGATCAGGCCGGTCGGGCGGTGGGGGCGCCGAGTCGCTCGGCGGCCCGCTCACCGCGCCGGCGCACGGGCTCGGTGCCGTACGCCGCGCCGAGCCCGACCGGCGGCATTCCGCCGTAGAGGGTCTCGTAGGACCCGGCCGGGACGAGGTACATCTCGTGCCAGACCCCCATATTGCCCCCACTGCCCCGCGCGCGCCGGTTGAACGCCGCCCGCGCGGGGCGGTGCCGCTTGTCCGAGGCCGAGGCGTAGGCGAGCAGCTTCTCGCGCGACTCCCAGTACTGGACGACCATGGGCGCCCGTGGCCCGGCGCTCAGCATCCGGTATCCGAGCAGTCCGCTGTCCGGGTCGGCGGAGAGCTCCTTGAGCATGCGCGGCATCGCGACGAGCGTGGGCAGCCAGTGCCGCACCGCCCGCCACCGGTTGACGCGCATCCCGACCAGGAAGACGACCACGTCCCCCTCGGCGGCCGCGGTGACGCGTTCGACTGTCGGCTCGGTACGCATGGCGATCCCCCACCCCTCGTTGGATAGCGTCGCTATCCATGCTTGGATAGTGCCACTACCCAAGGAAGGGCGCAACCGGATGCGACTGGCGGAACTGAGCGAACGCAGCGGGGTCTCCACCGCCACGATCAAGTACTACCTGCGCGAGGGGCTGCTCCAGCCCGGCCGCAGGGTCTCGGCGACGCAGGCCGAGTACGGCGAGGACCACCTACGCCGGCTGCGGCTGGTGCGGGCCCTGATCCAGATCGGCAAGGTGCCGGTGGCCACCGCCCGGGAAGTGATCACCGCCGCCGAGGACGAGTCGCTCGGCCACCACATGCGGCTGGGCGCGGCGACCCTGGCGCTGCCGATCGGCCCGGAGCCCGCCGACGACGACCCCGCCACCGAGACCGCGCGCCGGTCGGTGGCGGCGCTGCTGGAGCGTCTCGGCTGGCCTTTCGAGTGCGGTCTGGACGAGCCCACGCCCGCCCGCCGCACCCTGGTCGCCGCCGTCGCCGCGCTGGTGCGCCTGGGCTACCCCTGCGACGTCGAGCAATTGCTGCCGTACGGGCGGCTGGCCGAGCGGCTGGCGGTCACCGACCTCGACCTGGTGGAGCGCCAACCCACCCCGGCCGGTCAGATCGAGGCGGCCGTGGCGCTGACGGTGCTGTACGAGCCGGTGCTACTGAGCCTGCGGCGGCTGGCGCACGCGGAGGAGTCCGCCCGCCGGTTCACCTAGGCGGTGAGCGGCACTCTTCGGCTGCGGGCCGTCTTTGCCGCCTGCGGCGGCGGGCGCCCTTCGGGCGCGTCCTCAAGCTCCCCCAGCTACCGCTGGGAGGTGCCCCCAGACGGGCCGATTTGGCTGGGCTCGGCCGATTTCAGCCCGTCCACACAGGCAACCACTGGATCCGTCCCCCGGTCACAGGCGCTCGGCGTCGCACGGGCCGGCGATGCGCAGGGTGATCCGGGTCGAGGAATCCTCCGCCCGGACGTCCAGCGACTCACTGAGCCGGCGGGCGAGCCAGAGGCCGTCCTCGGCGCTCGGGTCCTCGGGCGGCCCGGGCGGGCGGAAGCCCGCGAAGGGCGGTACGCGGCCGCCGGGCGGGCCCGTGCGCAGCAGCTCGTACACGACCGCCCCGGGCTCCTCCCAGGCGCTCAGGGCCACCCGCGCACCGGCGGCGGCCAGCAGATGGCCGGCGGCCTCGCAGACCGCGAGCGCTGCCAGCG
>NZ_JAGGOL010000015.1:42647-66019 GCF_018614525.1 Streptomyces sp. ISL-11 | reverse complement strand
TTTGAGGACGCGCCCGCAGGGCGCTCGCCGCCGCAGGCGGCAAAGACGGCCCGCGGCCGAAGACCCGCGCTCGCCGCCGCAGGCGGCAAAGACGGCCCGCGGCCGAAGACCCGCGCTCGCCGCCGCAGGCGGCAAAGACGGCCCGCGGCCGAAGACCCGCGCTCGCCGCCGCAGGCGGCAAAGACGGCCCGCGGCCGAAGACCCGCCGGACACCACCTCGTCACATGAACTACCGGGCTACCAGGTCGACTTCCGAACCCCCGGCAGGAACCCCGCGTGCGCCTGCCCCCGCACGTTCACCCGGGACAGCCCGAACGTCCGCAGGTACCCCCGCGGCCGCCCGTCCACGGAGTCCCGGTTCCGTACGCGCGTCGCGGACGCGTCGCGCGGCTGCCGCCGCAGCTCACGCGCGGCGGCCAGGCGCTCGTCCTCGGGAGCGCGCGCGTCGCGGATGACCGCCTTCAGCAGGGCCCTCCGCGCCGCGTAGCGCGCCACCGTCAGACGGCGCTGCTCGTTCTTCGCGATCTTGCTCTTCTTCGCCATCAGACCTTCTCCCCCCGGGCCCGGATGCGGGCCACCGCTGCCTCGATGCCGATCGTGTCGACGGTCTTGATCCCCTTCGCGCTGAGCTTGAGCCGCACGTGGCGGCCCTCGCCGGGGAGCCAGTAGCGCTTGCTCTGGATGTTGGGGTCGAAGCGGCGGCCGGTCCGCCGGTGGGAGTGGGAGATGGCGTTGCCGAAGCCCGGCTTGCGTCCGGTGAGCTGGCAGTGGGCGGACACGGTCAGACCTCCTGGTGATGGGCGGCCCAGAAGGGCCTAATGAAAATGGAAACCATTTCTGTATAGTAGCCCCATGGCCCGCAACGAGCTACGCCCCGTCATCAAGCTCCGCTCCACCGCCGGGACCGTTCCCCAAGCTCTCGGCTTCGCTCGAGCAGGGGAGACCCCAATCACCTACGTCACCCGCAAGAACCGCCGTAACGACCCCGACCGCATGGAACTGCGCAAGTACGACCCGGTCGCCGGCCGCCACGTCACCTTCCGAGAGGAGCGCTGACCCCGCCATGAAGCCCGGAATCCACCCGCCCTACGGCCCCGTCGTCTTCCGCGACCGGGCCGCCGGCTACGCCTTCCTCACCCGCTCCACCGCCACCAGCGACAAGACCGTCGCGTGGGAGGACGGCAACACCTATCCCGTCATCGACGTCGAGACCTCCTCGGCGAACCACCCCTTCTACACCGGCACCGCCCGGGTCATGGACACCGCCGGCCGCGTGGAGCGCTTCGAGCGGCGTTACGGCAAGCGCGGAGCCCGCTGATGCCGGCGGCCCCGCTGCCCGTGGTGCTGGTGGGCGGTCTGCACGCCGACGCCCGCCGCACCGCGGTCGACCGTCTGCTGCACACCGTGCCGGGCGCCGTCGCGCTCCACCACGACCTCGCGACGGCCGCCGCCGGAACGGTTCGCCGGACCGTACGGGACCGCTCCGGCACCCTGGACGAGGGCGAGACGCCGCTGGTCAACGACTGCGCGTGCTGCGCGCTGCGCGAGGACCTGATGCCCGAACTGGAGCGGCTCGCCGCCGGGGGCGACTGCCGGCTCGCCGTCGTCGAGCTGTGGGACTCGGTCGAACCGAAGGCCATGGCCGAGGTGGTGGCCGCCCACGGCGGCGAGGGCGTCCGGCTGACCGGCGTCGTCACGGCCGTGGACCCCGCCCTCGTGCTGCCCGCGCTCGGCTGCGGCGACGACCTCGCCGAGGCGGGCCTCGCGGCCGCCGCGACCGACCGGCGCACGGTCGCGGACACGTTCGCCCGTCAGCTGGAGTACGCGACGGTGCTCGCCCTCGTGGAGGACACCGCCGCCCCGGCCGGCGAGGAGACGGCGGAGGACGGGCCCACCGCGTTCGGCGCCCCGGTGGACCCCGCCGATGCCGTCGACCACGCACTGCTCGACCAGCTCGTGCCCACCGCCCGCAGGATTCCCGTCAATTCCGTCGACCTGGCCGCCGCGGCCGTCGCGGGTTTCGACGTGGAGGCGGCCGCCGCGCGCCAGGACCCCGCCTGCGCGCTGCTGCCGCAGGAGGCCGACGCGGAGGGCGTCACCACGCTCGTATGGCAGCGCAGGCGCCCGTTCCACCCGGGCCGGCTGTACGCGGCGCTGGAGGACATCACCTGTGCCGCCGCCCGCAGCCGGGGCCGGTTCTGGCTCGCCGACCGGCCCGACACGCTGCTGGCCTGGGACGCGGCGGGCGGTGCCCTGTGCGTCGAGAGCGCCGGGCCGTGGCTGGCCGCGCTGCCGGACGCCGCCTGGGACATGGTGCCCGCGACGCGGCGCGTGGCCGCCGCGCTGGACTGGCACCCCGAGCACGGCGACCGCCTCCAGCATCTGACCTTCACCTCGCCGGGGCTCGACCGCGACGGGCTGCGCTCGCTGCTGGAGTCGTGCCTGCTGACCGACGACGAATACGCGGCGGGTCCGGCCGCCTGGCGTCTGCTTTCGACCGCGTTCGACGAACTCCTCGATCCGGTTTCCTGAACATTCCCCGTAGTTCCCGAACCAGTGGTTCATGACCCGGTAGTTCCCGAAAGGACTTCTCCCCGTGCCCCGTCGGCCCGATCACCGCAAGAACCTCAAGCCGCGCCCCAACCCGCTGGAAACCGCGGGCGTCACCTATATCGACTACAAGGACACCGACCTGCTGCGGAAGTTCATATCGGACCGCGGGAAGATCCGCGGCCGGCGCGTGACCCGGGTCACCGCCCAGCAGCAGCGACAGCTGGCCCGGGCGATCAAGAATGCCCGGGAGATGGCCCTCCTGCCGTATTCCGGCAATGGCAAGTAGCGGGCGTGGCGAGTGAGTGACAAGCGGCAGTAGCGCGAGTGCAAGGAGCGGCAAAGGAGGCAGAAGTTGCCGGTACGACGCCGTGAAGTAGTGGCGGCGCCACGGTAAGTGCACGTGCATCAGCTCATGCATAAGCACATGAACGCGGCTATGATCCGGAGTAGTTGTCCACCCCATCATTCGTGCCGGGGTACCCCCTGCAATGCTCCGGGAGAGTCCTGTGCCTGATGCGTACAACGGCATGGCCGCCGCGGACCTCGACGGTGTGGTCTGGCGGAAGAGCCGGCACTCCAACTCGCAGGGGTCGTGCGTGGAGTTCGCCAAGCTGCCCGGTGGCGGTGTCGCCGTGCGCAATTCACGTCATCCGGACGGACCGGCGCTCGTCTACACCCCGGCCGAGATCGAGGCCATGCTGCTGGGGATCAAGGACGGCGAATTCGACTATCTCGTCACCGACTGAACGGCCGGTGCGGCGATGGCCCGTTCCGGGGAACCCTCAGTCGAGATCGCGGGGCAGCCGGAACAGCGCCCACACGACCTTGCCGTGCAGCGCCCCCGCCAGCGGGTGCCAGCCCCACGTGTCGCTGAAGGACTCCACGAGCATCAGCCCGCGCCCGCACTCCGCCGAGGCGTCGGGCTCGCCCGCTATCGGACTCTGCTCGCTCGGATCCCGCACGGCACACACCAGACGCGACGCCCAGCGCATCAAATGCAGCCGGACCGCGGGTTCGTAGCCGGCGCCGACGGGTTCCGCGGGAAGGGCGTACCGCAGGGAATTGGTGACCAACTCCGAGACGACCAGCGAGACGTCGTCGAAGAGGCCCGGGAGGTCCCACTGCTGAAGTGTCGTTCTCGTGAACTTCCGCGCGGTGCGGACCGCCTCGAAACGGGGAGGAAGCGCACAGGAGGCCGAGCTGGAGACGGCCGATGGGGCGATCGGTGGCAGCCCTCGCCACAGCGGTGAGAGCACAGTCGATCCTTCGGTACCCATCCGAGGCACTCCTGGCAATCGTGGACGTGACACGCACGTGTGCGTCCCCCATGGTTCCCAATGGAGGGAGCGGATGCAAGGGCAGATGCACGTGCACATGGGGGATTTGGGGGCGCACGCTCAGGTTCGGGAGCAATTCTTCCTACGCCCTCGTGCGTACGGTGTCCGGACTGCACCCACCTGGGTAATCGGATGCACACTCAACGGCACCCGGAGGTGGCAGACTTCACCGCCGGGGGTAGCGGGGGTCGCCCCGGAAGGGTGCGGAAGCGGCACGACCGGAACAGGACCGGAAGAGGAGGAGTCGCGGAGATGGCCACGAGCGAGTCGAGCGGTTCTGTGGTGCGCCGCATACTCCTGGGCTCTCAGCTCAGGAGGCTGCGTGAGTCACGAGGCATCACACGCGAGGCGGCCGGCTACTCGATCCGGGCGTCCGAGTCCAAGATCAGCCGTATGGAGCTGGGGCGGGTGAGCTTCAAGGCGCGTGACGTGGAGGACCTGCTCACGCTCTACGGCGTCACGGACGAGCTGGAGCGCGAGGCCCTGCTGGGCCTGGCCCGAGAGGCCAACGTCGCCGGCTGGTGGCACAGCTACGGAGATGTGCTGCCCGGCTGGTTCCAGACCTACGTGGGGCTGGAGGGAGCGGCCTCGCACATCTCGATCTACGAGGTGCAGTTCGTGCACGGGCTCCTCCAGACCGAGGGCTACGCCCAGGCCGTCGTCGTCCGCGGCCAGCCCACGGCCGACGAGGCCGAGGTCGAGCGCCGCGTCTCGCTGCGCATGGAGCGCCAGAAACTGCTCTTCTCCGAGCGGGCGCCGCATTTCCACGCGGTCCTCGACGAGGCCGCGCTGCACCGCCCGTACGGCGGGCAGGCGGTCATGCGCGCACAGCTCGAGCACCTCGTCGACATCTCGGAACAGGCCAATGTCACGCTCCAGGTGATGCCCTTCGCGCACGGCGGGCACGCGGCCGAGAGCGGGGCGTTCACCATGCTGCGCTTTCCGGAATCCGACCTTTCCGATGTCGTTTATCTGGAGCAGCTCACCAGCGCGCTGTATCTGGACAAGCCCGATGAAGTGGCGCAGTACGGAAGGGTGATGCAGCGGCTGCACCAGGACAGCCTTCCGCCGGACGCCAGCCGGGATCTGCTGCGGCGACTGCTTCAACTCCTTTGACACGTCAGTACGATGACGTCACATCAGGAGCTCGCAGACCGGTGAGGGTGCCACGGCGCCCCCGTATCTCCAGGCAGGGATGGCACATGTCCTACTTCGACGAGTTGGCTTTCCAGTACATCGACGGCGAATGGCGGGCCGGCACCGGCTCCTGGGACATCGTGGATTTCAATCCCTATGACGGGGAGAAGCTGGCCTCCATCACCGTGGCCGGCGTGCGGGAGATCGACCTGGCCTATCGTGCCGCCGAGCGCGCGCAGCGGGAGTGGGGCGCGACCAATCCGTACACGCGCCGGCTCGTCTTCGAGCGGGCGCTGCGCGTCATCGACGACCGGGAGTGCGAGCTGGCCGCCGCGATCACCGCCGAGTGCGGCGGTACGCGGGTGAAGGCGGCATTCGAGCTGCACCTGGCCAGGGAGTTCCTGCGGGAGGCGCTGCACCTGGCGCTACGGGCCGAGGGCCGCATCCTGCCCTCGCCCGACGACACCAAGGAGAACCGCCTCTACCGGCTGCCGGTCGGGGTGGTCGGCGTGATCAGCCCGTTCAACTTCCCGTTCCTGCTGTCGCTGAAGTCCGTCGCGCCGGCCCTCGCGCTCGGCAACGCGGTCGTCCTCAAGCCGCACCAGAACACGCCCATATGCGGCGGCGGCCTGGTCGCGAAGGTCTTCGAGGAGGCCGGGCTGCCCGCCGGTGTGCTCAATGTCGTCGTCACCGACATCGCGGAGATCGGTGACGCGCTCATCGAGCACCCGGTGCCGAAGGTGATCTCGTTCACCGGCTCCGACAAGGTCGGGCGGCACGTCGCCACGGTCGCCGCCTCGCACTTCAAGCGCACGATCCTCGAACTGGGCGGCAACAGCGCGATGATCGTCCTCGACGACGCCGACCTCGACTACGCGGTCGACGCCGCCGTCTTCAGCCGCTTCATCCACCAGGGCCAGGTCTGCATGGCCACCAACCGGGTGCTCGTGGACCGGTCGGTGGAGCGGGAGTTCACCGAGAAGTTCGTCGCGAAGGTCAGGACCCTCAAGGTCGGCGACCCGAGGGACGAGGAGACCCACATCGGCCCGCTGATCAATGCGGGCCAGGCCGAGGCCATCAACGCCCTGGTGGACCAGAGCATCGCGGACGGCGCGACGGCGCTGGTGCGCGGCGGGACGCGGGGCACGCTCGTCGAGCCTTCGGTGCTGACCGGTCTGCCGGCCGACTCACCGCTCCTGGGCCAGGAGATCTTCGGCCCGGTCGCCCTGATCATCCCGTTCGACGGCGAGGAGGAGGCGGTCCGGCTCGCCAACGCCACTCCGTACGGGCTGAGCGGCGCCGTCCACACCGGCGACGTCGAGCGCGGCGTACGCCTGGCCAAGCGCATCGACACCGGCATGATCCACGTCAACGACAGCACCGTCCACGACGAGGCGATCGTGCCGTTCGGCGGCGAGAAGCACTCCGGGGTCGGCCGGCTGAACGGCGACGCGGTGGTGGACGCCTTCACCACCACCAAGTGGATCTCGATCCAGCACGGGCGGAGCGCGTTCCCGTTCTGAGCCGCTCGCTCCCCGGCTCCGACGCGCTCGATCCGGGAGTGTGTGGGGGGCATCCAGGACAGTAACTGTCCTATATCCGCCCTACGGTTGAGGCATGCCGCCGACAGAACGAGGCCGGTGGCACGACGAAAGGCGGATCCCATGGTGATGCACGTGATCGAGACGAACCCCTCCGACGAGCGCGGCACGCTGCTCGCGTTCGTGGAGGCCCAGCGCGGCGGCCTGCGCCGGGCGGTGCTCGGGCTGACCGACGCGCAGGCGGCGAAGCGGACCACCGACAGCGAGCTGACCCTCGGCGGCCTCCTGAAGCACGTCGCGGAGGCCGAGCAGATCTGGGTGCGGATGGCCCAGGGGCGCGAGCCCGACGTCAAGCGCGACCAGTCGACGTGGGGGGAGAGTTTCCGGCTCATCGGTGACGAGACGGTGGCCGGAGCGCTGGAGTTCTGGGAGCGGGTCGCGGCGGAGACCGAGACGTTCGTCCGCTCCGTCGGCAGCCTGGAGGACACCTTCCCGCTGCCCGACGCGCCCTGGTTCCCGCCGGGCGCCCGGGTGTCGATGCGCTGGATGCTGCTGCACCTGGTCGAGGAGATCGGCCGGCACGCGGGCCACGCGGACATCCTCCGCGAGTCGCTCGACGGCAGGACGGCCTTCGAGCTCGTGGACGAGGCGGCGAAGGCCTGAGGAGGCGGGGCCGGGGGAGCGGGGCGGCCGGACGGCCTTCCACCTAGTCTGAGCAGGAGTACGGACCGGGTGGAATGAGGAGACGATGTCGGCGATCCGGCTGCTGGTCCTGGGGGCGGTGCGCCGGCACGGGCGGGCGCACGGCTACCAGGTGCGCAACGACCTGGAGTTCTGGGGCGCGCACGAGTGGTCCAACGCCAAACCCGGATCGATCTACCACGCGCTCAAGACCATGGCGAAGCAGGAACTGCTGATCGCCCACGACGTCGCCCCCAGCGAGGCCGGCGGACCGCCGCGCACGGAGTACGAGCTGACGGCCGAGGGCGAGGCGGAGTACTTCCGGCTGCTGCGGGAGTCGCTCTCCTCCTACGGCCAGAAGGTCGACGTCCTCACCGCGGGCGTCGGCTTCATCGTCGACCTGCCGCGCGCCGAGGCGATCGCCCTGCTGAAGCAGCGCGTGGAGTCGCTGCACGCCTGGCGCGACGAGATCCGCCGGCACTGGACCCCCGGGGAGGGCGAGGACTGGGGCCACATCGGCGAGATCATGGGGATGTGGGTGCACACGGCGGAGAGCGGCGAGCAGTGGGCTCGGGGCCTGATTGAGCGCCTTGAGGGCGGGGCGTACGTGATGGCGGGGGAGGGCGAGCCCTGGACGGGCGGCTTCGCGCCGGGGACGCCCGAGGCGTAATACGGGCGAGAGCTCAGAGTTCGAGCAGGGCGGAGCGCAAAAGCGGTGCGGGGCCCGAAGGCCCCGCACCGCCGGCTCACCCTCGCGTCACTGCCGCGGCGAGATGACCACGGCCGTGCCGTAGGCGCAGACCTCCGTGCCCACATCCGCCGCCTCCGTCACATCGAAGCGGAACATCAGCACCGCGTTGGCGCCGCGCGCCCGCGCCTGCTCGACCAGCCGCTCCATCGCCTGGTTGCGGGTCTCGACCAGCGTCTTGGTCAGGCCCTTGAGCTCCCCGCCCACGAGGGACTTCAGGCCCGCGCCGATCTGGCTGCCGAGGTGCCGGGAGCGGACGGTCAGTCCGAAGACCTCGCCGATCACCCGGTCGACCCGGAAACCCGGCACGTCGTTCGTCGTGACGACCAGCACATCCGACTGGGTCTGTCCGCCGCCGTACTCCTCGATGCCCATCGCATCCACCTCCGTGTGTGCAGTTTTGTCGGTTGATGTCCCGGACGCATGCGGGGTGCGTCCGGTTGAGCCGTGGCCGAAGCCGGTCCGCGCCGGGCCTCCGGCACCCACTGGAACCGGGGGCCCGGCGGTGGCGTTGATAACTTGGGGCCGCACACCCTCCCCTCCCCGCCTGTGCCCGGGCCTCGCACGAGCCTGCGCCCACGACCCAGGAGCCACTCACCCGTGACCCCCATGACCACCCTCGCGCTCGGCCCCCAGTGGCTGGACGCGAACTATCTGATCGATCAATTCGGTCTGATCGGCGTCCTGGCCATCGTCTTCGCGGAGTCCGGCCTCCTGATCGGCTTCTTCCTGCCGGGCGACTCGCTGCTCTTCACCACCGGCCTGCTGGTCACCACCCATCAGATCGACAAGCCCCTGTGGCTCGTCGCCCTCCTGGTCGTGCTCGCGGCGGTCCTCGGCGACCAGGCCGGCTATCTCTTCGGCCGCAAGGTGGGGCCCGCCCTCTTCAGGCGTCCCGACTCCCGGTTCTTCAAGCAGGAGAACGTGGAGAAGGCGCATGAGTTCTTCGAGAAGTACGGGCCGAAATCGCTGGTCCTGGCCCGGTTCGTACCGATCATCCGGACCTTCACGCCGATCATCGCCGGCGTGAGCCGCATGAACTACCGCTCGTTCCTGATCTTCAACGTCATCGGCGGCTGCCTCTGGGGCGCCGGCGTGACCCTGCTGGGCGCGGCGCTCGGCAAGGTCGAATTCGTCAACAAGCACATCGAACTGATCCTCGTCGCGATCGTGCTGATCTCCGTGGTGCCGGTCGCCATCGAGCTGCTGCGCGCCCGCTCCAAGGCCAAGAAGGCTCCCGCCGGCCCCGGCGCCCCGCACGACGGCCGCCCGCCGGCCCAGCGCGGCCGGCATGCCAAGCGCTGACGCCCCCGTCCCGCCCTTCCCGGCCTGAGCGAAGTGTCACTGGTGACCCCGCTGGGCACACGGGTCACACATCAGGCATGGTGGCCGTAGCAGGCGGGGCGTACGAGGAGCACGTGGTGGCGGATCGGAAGCGGGGCGGCAGCACCTCGGGCGCGGACGCGGTCGAGGACCGCAAGCCGCAGTCCGACGAGGCGCGCAGCGCCTTCACCCCGCCAACCGGCGTCCCGCTCCCGGCACCGCCCGAGGACGAGCACCCGACCTCGGAGTTCGCCGTCCCCCAGGGCATCGCGCCGGAGCCGGAGAGCGAGCCCGAGGGCTCGGCCTTCGCCCTCCCCGACGGCGCCGTCGGCCCCTCGACCACCCAGGGCACGCCCTTCTCCGCCTTCACCCCGGCCCACGGCATACCCAAGGTCAGCCTCACCAAGGAGGCGCCCTGGCAGGACCGCATGCGCACCATGCTGCGCATGCCCGTCGGCGAGCGGCCCGTCCCCGAGCGCGCCGAGAAGACCGACGAGCCGGGTCCGCCCGTTCCGCGCGTACTCGACCTGACCCTGCGCATCGGCGAGCTGCTGCTCGCCGGCGGCGAGGGCGCCGAGGACGTGGAAGCGGCGATGTTCGGCGTCGCGCACGCCTACGGACTCGGCCGCTGCGAGCCGACCGTCACCTTCACCCTGCTGACCGTCAGCTACCAGCCGTCCCTCGTCGACGACCCGGTCACCGCCAACCGCACCGTGCGCCGCCGCGGCACCGACTACAACCGGCTCTCCGCCGTCTTCCGGCTCGTCCACGACATCACCACGCGCGGCCTCACCCTGGAGGAGTCCTACGGGCGCCTCGCCGAGATCCGCCGCAACCGCCACCCCTACCCCGGCTGGGGCCTGACCGCCGCCTCCGGCCTGCTCGCCGGCGCGGCGAGCATGCTCGTCGGCGGCGGGCTCCTCGTCTTCCTCGCCGCGGCCGCCGGCGCCATGCTCGGCGACCGGCTGGCCTGGCTGGCGTCCGGGCGCGGGCTGCCGGAGTTCTACCAGTTCGTCGCCGCCGCGATGCCGCCCGCCGCGATGGGCGTGGCACTAAGCGCCGGCGAGGCGCACGTCCAGGCGTCTGCCGTGATCACCGGTGGACTGTTCGCCCTGATCCCCGGACGGGCGCTCGTGGCGGGCGTGCAGGACGGACTCACGGGCTACTACATCACCGCCGCCGCCCGCCTGCTGGAAGTCGGCTACCTCATCGCCGGCATCGTCTGCGGCGTGCTGATCGTCCTCTACGGAGGGGTGCACATCGGCGGCGGCACGCTCAACCCCGAGGCGGCCCTGGAACACCGCGAACGGCCGCTCATCCAGATCGTCGCCGCGATGCTGCTGGCCTTCGCCTTCGCGGTCCTGCTCCAGCAGGAACGCCACACCGTGCTGGCCGCGACCCTCAACGGCGGCGTCGCCTGGGTCGTCTACGCGGCCCTCGCCGACACCGCCGAACTCGACCCGGTCCCCGCCACGGCCATCGCCGCCGGTCTCGTCGGCCTCTTCGGCCAGTTGCTCTCCCGCTACCGGTACGCGTCCGCGCTGCCGTACGTCACGGCGGCGATCGGCCCGCTGCTGCCGGGTAGCGCGACGTACTTCGCGCTGCTGAACTTCGCGAAGAACGAGATGAGCGCGGGGATCTCCAGCCTCACCAAGGCGGTGGCGCTGGCGCTGGCCATCGCGATCGGGGTGAACCTGGGGTCGGAGATGGCGCGGCTGTTCATCAGGGTGCCGGGGGCTGCGGCGTCTCGCCGTGCGGCGAAGCGGACGCGAGGCTTCTAGAAAGCCTTACGCGGTTCCGGCCGCAGCGGTGCCGGAGCCCCGGCGTGGTCCTCCGCGGGCGCGTTTCCCGCTGCGCGGGGCGAATCCGCTGCGCGGGGCTTTCCATGGTGCGGTGCCGGGCCGGTGGGGGTTACTGCTGTGGTGCCCTGCGAGTCGTCGTTCCGACTCAGTGGTGGGCGCCGCCGGCGGCCTCAAGGCGCTTGTACGAGGCCTCGATCTCGGCCTCGGCCTCGGCGCGGCCGACCCAGTCGGCACCCTCGACGGACTTGCCCGGCTCCAGGTCCTTGTAGACCTCGAAGAAGTGCTGGATCTCCAGGCGGTCGAACTCCGACACGTGGTGGATGTCGCGCAGGTGCTCCACGCGCGGGTCGTTCGCCGGAACGCACAGCAGCTTGTCGTCGCCGCCGGCCTCGTCCGTCATACGGAACATGCCGATGGCGCGGCACTTGATGAGGCAGCCCGGGAACGTCGGCTCGTCGAGAATGACGAGGGCGTCCAGCGGGTCGCCGTCCTCACCGAGAGTGTTCTCGACGAAGCCGTAGTCGGCCGGGTAGCTGGTCGAAGTGAAGAGTCGACGGTCCAGGCGGATGCGACCCGTCTCGTGGTCGACCTCGTACTTGTTCCGCGAACCCTTCGGGATCTCGATGGTGACGTCGAACTCCACGGGTGGCTCCTCCATGATCAACACATACGTCTGGTGATTAAGTGTCCCTCACGCAGGCGTGTGGTGGCGAAAGGGGCTGGTCCGTAGTGCCTGAGGCCAGGTCGTGGCAGATCAGGTGGTGGCGCAGCGCCCCACCGGTACAACGCCGGACCGTACGGTTCGTCGCGGTATCCACCCTCGCGGGCCTGGTGGCCGCGGCCGGCGCCGTGGGGGCCGCCGGTCCCTGGGACTCGGGACAGCGTAAGGCCGAGCGGGACCGGGCCGCCGCCGGGGCCACGCCGCGTGGCGAGCGTCACGTAGAGCCGCGGTACCCCGCGGCGGCCCCCGTGCTGACCGGTGCGGGCCGCCGGGGCGCCGCCCGGGAGGGTCTCGCCGCGGCCCTGGAACCCCTGCTGAACGACTCCGCGCTCGGGGACCGGCGCTCGGCGGCCGTCTACGACGCCACCACCGGGCAGCGGCTCTACGGCTCCGACGAGGGCACCCCGTACACCCCCGCCTCCACGGTCAAGCTGGCCACCGCCGCAGCCGCGCTGTCCGCCCTGGGGGCGGACCACCGCATCGATACGACGGTCGTGGCCGACGGCGACGGGATCGTGCTGGTGGGCGGGGGAGACCCCACGCTCACGGCGCGCCGCACCGCCGGTGCGGCGAGCCTGTCCGACCTCGCCGGGGCCACGGTCCGCGCGCTCAAGGCACGCGGCAAGGACCGCGTCCGGCTCACGTACGACACCTCCCGCTACGCCGGGCCCGCCTCGCATCCCATCGGTCCCAACGAGAACATCGCGCCGGTCAGCGCCCTGATGGTGGACGAGGGCCGCCTCGGCGACTCCGACCACGGGCCCGCCGACCGCTCGGCGGACCCGGCGGCCGACGCGGCCGGCAAGTTCGCCGGGCTGCTGTGCGCCCAGGGCGTCACGGTCGACGGCGACCCGGCGGCCGGCCGGGCGGGCGGTTCCGCGGAACGCATCGCCGCGGTCTCCTCCCCGCCGCTGTCCGCGCTCGTCGAGCGCACCCTCACCAACAGCGACAACGACATCGCCGAGGCCCTGGCCCGGGCGACCGCCCTGGCCGACGGCCAGGAGGCAAGCTTCGAGGGCGCGGCCAGGGCCGTCACCGCCCGCCTCGACAAGCTCGGCCTCACGGGGGCGCATGTCGCGGACGGCAGCGGCCTGGACCGGGCGGACCAGATCTCGGCGGACCTCCTCGCGAGGCTCCTCGTACGAGCGGCGGACCCCCGTCACGGGGAACTGCGCCCGATCCTGACGGGCCTGCCCGTGGCCGGCTTCAGCGGCACCCTGCGGGGCCGCTACGCGGACGAGGCAGCCGGCCGCGGCTACGTACGAGCGAAAACCGGCACGCTGACGGGCGTGAACGCCCTGGCAGGAACGGTGGTGGACGCGCAGGGCCGCGTCTTGACCTTCGCCTTCATGACGATGGGTGCGCCGGATGGCGACGGCGCCGTCCGCGCGCTTGATCGCCTGGCGGCGAGCTTGACGCATAGCTGAGCGGTTCTCCTCGTTGCCGGGTGCGGGTCCCGCTGCGCGGGGCGGTGTCCGCTGCGCGGGGCTTGTTGGCGGTCGGTGCCGGGGCTGCGGGGGCCTGTTGTCGGGGCTGCTTCGCTTTACGCCCCGACAACAGGCCCCCGCAGCCCCGTCCCCTCCTGCCGGTGGGTGGGAGGAAAAGACTGGTGGTGACCGGCAACGTGACAGCTGACCGCAACCACCAACTGGTTTTTTCTCCACCCCCCACGGGAGGGGGCGGGCCGGAGCGGGCCCTTGTCAGGGCGTAAAGCGAAGCAGCCCTGACAAGGGCCCGCGGAGGCCCGACCCCGCACCATTGACAGCCCCGCGCAGCGGCAACGGCCCCGCGCAGCGGGAAACGCACCCGCACGGGCAACCGTGCGAACCCAGAACCGCCCCGCGCAGCGGCCCCGCACGGGGCAACCGTGCGAACCCAGAACCGCCCCCGCGCAGCGGGAAACCGCAACCGTGCCCAGAACCGGGGCCACCCCTAACCGCAAGCCGTGCGCAGCACGTACCGTGAAAGCCATGACGAGCATCGGTGGTGCCGAGATGGTCGACTGGAAGCTCGCGGTGGCGACCGCGACCCGCCTCGTGCGGCCGGGGCCGGAGGTCAGTCGGGAGGAGGCACGGGAGGTCGTCGCCGAGTTGCGGCGGCACGCGAAGACGTCGGAGGAGCACGTCAGGGCGTTCACCCGGATGAGTCCTCCGGGGGGCGGCCCGGAGAGCCAGGATGCCGAAACGCCCGTGCTCGTCGTCGACCGGGCCGGTTGGATCAAGGCGAACGTCGCGGGGTTCCGCGCACTGCTGAGCCCTCTGCTGGAGAAGATGCAGAGCCGCCGCGGCGGGACGGCCGTGCTGGGCGCGGTGGGCGGCAAGGTGACCGGCGTGGAGCTGGGGATGCTGCTGTCGTTCCTGGCCTCCCGGGTACTGGGGCAGTACGAGACGTTCGCACCGGCGGCCAAGGACCTGCCGGGATCGGCGAACGGCGGCCGGCTGCTGCTGGTGGCGCCGAACATCGTCCACGTGGAGCGCGAGCTGGAGGTGGACCCGCACGACTTCCGGCTGTGGGTGTGCCTGCACGAGGAGACGCACCGGACGCAGTTCACGGCCGTGCCCTGGCTTCGGGACCACATCGAGGGGGAGATCCAGGCGTTCCTGGCGGAGACCGAGGTCGACCCGGCGACGCTGCTGGAGCGGATCCGCGAGGCCGCGCAGTCGCTCGCGGGCGGCAAGCCGCCGGAGGAGGGCGAGGAGCGCGGGGCGCGCAGCATCGTCGATCTGGTGCAGACGCCGGCGCAGCGGGCGATCCTCGGCCGGCTGACGGCGGTGATGTCGCTGCTGGAGGGGCACGCGGACTACGTGATGGACGGGGTGGGCCCGCAGGTGGTGCCCTCGGTCGTGGAGATCCGGGAGAAGTTCCAGCAACGGCGGGCGAGCGGTGCGGGCCGGCTGGACGCGGCGCTGCGCAAGCTGCTGGGTCTGGACGCCAAGCTGCGGCAGTACCGTGACGGTGAGCGTTTCGTACGGGCGGTCGTGGACGAGGTCGGCATGGACGGGTTCAACCGGGTGTGGACGTCTCCGAACACGCTCCCGACCAAGGCGGAGATCGCCAAACCGGCGGACTGGATCGCGCGGGTGCACCGTAAGCCCGAGGGGTGAACCGGAAGCTCCTCCTCCGGGTAGAACGCCTCGGTAATCACCCGTCCGAGGGACCGTGAGCCAGGGGTGGGCGTGCGATGCTCGGGTAATGGCTCGCTTCTGTCACCATCGACGCACACAGCGTGACTGAAGCCTCGAAGCTCGCGCAGCTCCGAACGATCTCCATATGGAACGATTGGACACACGGACATGGGTCCACATCCCGCGGTCGCCGCGATACGCCTGGCGGTCCGCCGCGTACTTCACGACGTCCTCACCCCCACCTCACCCGCATCCGTACCCCCCACGGCGGCGGGCGGGCAGCCGCTCGTCCTCGTCGCCTGTTCCGGCGGCGCCGACTCGATGGCGCTGGCCTCCGCACTGGCCTTCGAGGCCCCCAGGCTCGGCATCCGGGCCGGCGGGGTCACCGTCGACCACGGCCTGCAGCCCGGGTCCGACCTCCGCGCCGCCGAGGTCGTCAGCCGCATGGCCGCCTTCGGGCTCGACCCCGTCGAGGCCGTCACGGTGACCGTCGGCCGGGACGGCGGCCCCGAGGCCGCCGCCCGCGACGCCCGCTACGCCGCCCTGGACGCCGCCGCGGAGCGGCACGGCGCCTCGGCGATCCTGCTCGGCCACACGCGCGACGACCAGGCCGAGACCGTGCTCCTCGGACTGGCCCGCGGCTCCGGCATCCGCTCGCTGTCCGGCATGGCCGTGGCCTCCGGCGTCGACGGCCGCTACCGCAGGCCCTTCCTGGGCCTGGACCGCCAGACCGCCCGCAAGGCGTGCATGGTGCAGTCCCTGCCCGTCTGGGACGACCCGCACAACGCGGACCCCGCCTACACCCGCTCCCGGGTCCGCCACGAAGCCCTCCCGGTCCTGGAGAAGGCGCTCGGCAAGGGCGTGGTCGAGGCCCTGGCCCGTACGGCGCAGCTCTCCCGCGACGACGCGGACGCCCTCGACGGCTGGGCCGCCGCCGTGGAGCCGTCGGTACGGGACGACAGCGGCGCCCTGGAGGCCGCGAAGCTCTACGCGCTGCCCCCCGCGGTCCGCCGCCGGGTCCTGCGCCGAGCCGCCATCTCGGCGGGCTCACCGGCGGGTTCGCTCTTCGCCCGGCACATCGAGGAAGTCGACCGGCTGATCACCGGATGGCGTGGTCAGGGAGCCATCAATCTGCCCGGGCGGGTCGCGGTCCGCAGGCAGGGTGGCAGACTGGTCCTCCGGCAGGGCTGATTCGAACGAGCGCGAATGAGCCTCGGCTCGCCTCGAACAAGCCGGATGAGCCTTAAACAAACGAGAGTGGCGCGGGTGGACGACAAGGACATGGGCACCGACCTCAAGTCGGTGCTCATCACCAAGGAAGAGATCGACGCGAAGCTGGCTGAGCTGGCGGCGAAGATCGACGCGGAGTACGCGGGCAAGGACCTGCTCATCGTCGGTGTCCTCAAGGGCGCCGTGATGGTGATGGCGGACCTGGCGCGCGCGCTGTCCACCCCCGTCACCATGGACTGGATGGCCGTGTCCTCGTACGGCGCGGGCACCCAGTCCTCCGGGGTGGTCCGCATCCTCAAGGACCTCGACACGGACATCAAGGGCAAGGACGTCCTGATCGTCGAGGACATCATCGACTCCGGTCTGACGCTGTCCTGGCTGCTGTCGAACCTGGGCTCGCGGGAGCCCGCCTCCCTCAACGTCGTGACGCTCCTGCGCAAGCCGGAGGCGGCCAAGGTCGCGATCGACGTGAAGTGGGTCGGCTTCGACATCCCGAACGAGTTCGTGGTCGGCTACGGCCTGGACTTCGCGGAGAAGTACCGCAACCTCCCCTTCGTGGGCACGCTCGCACCGCACGTCTACGGCGGCTAGCGTCCCCGGCCCCTGACGGGCTTTCTCCAGCGCGCGGGAACCGATCGACGGTTTCCGCCGTTGGAGCATGGGAAGGCGGGTTGGTTGACCGTCTGCGGCGGCGCCGGGTGACAATGCTGGGGTACCGTCCGAAGGTCAGTCTTTTCAAGCATTCTTTTTCAAGCACTGCAAGGTCGAGCAGAACACCGTACGCACAGGCACCCCGTCGAGGGGCAGCCGTGCCTCACTGTGGCAGGAGGGACGGGGCGCTCGCGCCCCGTATGGATGGACGTGAAGCGCTACTTCCGTGGGCCGGTCATGTGGATCGTGCTGGCCGTCCTCGCCGTGGTCGTGTTGATGCAGGTCGTCGGCTCGTCCGGCGGCTACAAGTCGGTGGACACCAGCCAGGTCGTGCAGGCGATCGCCAAGGACCAGGTGAAATCGGCCGAGCTGACCACCGGCGACGAGAACAAGATCAAGGTCGAGCTCAAGGACGGCCAGAAGGTCAAGGGCAGCAGCAAGGTCCAGGCCAACTACATCGACGTCCAGGGCGTCGACCTGGCCAAGACGCTGCAGGCCAACTCCGAGAAGAACATGATCCCCGAGGGGTACAACGTCTCGACGAGCAAGCAGAACCCCTTCGTGGGCGTTCTGCTGTCGTTGCTGCCGTTCGTGCTCATCGTCGTGGTCTTCCTGTTCCTGATGAACCAGATGCAGGGCGGCGGCTCCCGAGTCATGAACTTCGGGAAGTCCAAGGCCAAGCTGATCACCAAGGACACCCCCAAGACGACCTTCGCCGACGTGGCCGGGTCCGACGAGGCGGTCGAGGAGCTCCACGAGATCAAGGAGTTCCTCCAGGAGCCGGCGAAGTTCCAGGCCGTCGGCGCCAAGATCCCCAAGGGCGTCCTGCTCTACGGTCCGCCCGGTACGGGCAAGACCCTGCTCGCGCGCGCCGTCGCCGGCGAGGCGGGCGTGCCGTTCTACTCGATCTCCGGCTCCGACTTCGTCGAGATGTTCGTGGGTGTCGGCGCCTCGCGCGTCCGTGACCTCTTCGAGCAGGCCAAGGCGAACGCCCCGGCCATCGTCTTCGTCGACGAGATCGACGCCGTCGGCCGGCACCGCGGCGCGGGCCTCGGCGGCGGGCACGACGAGCGCGAGCAGACCCTCAACCAGCTCCTGGTCGAGATGGACGGCTTCGACGTCAAGGGCGGCGTCATCCTGATCGCCGCCACCAACCGTCCCGACATCCTCGACCCCGCGCTGCTGCGCCCCGGCCGCTTCGACCGGCAGATCGCCGTCGACCGTCCGGACATGCAGGGCCGTCTGGAGATCCTCAAGGTTCACCAGAAGGGCAAGCCGGTCGCCCCGGACGTCGACCTGGGCGCGGTCGCCCGTCGTACGCCCGGCTTCACCGGTGCCGATCTCTCCAACGTCCTGAACGAGGCCGCCCTGCTGACGGCCCGCAGCGACAAGAAGCTGATCGACAACCACTCGCTGGACGAGGCGATCGACCGTGTCGTGGCCGGACCGCAGAAGCGGACCCGGATCATGAGCGAAAAGGAAAAGAAGATCACCGCGTACCACGAGGGCGGTCACGCCCTGGTCGCGGCGGCGTCTCCGAACTCCGACCCGGTGCACAAGATCACGATCCTGTCCCGCGGCCGGGCGCTCGGCTACACCATGGTCCTGCCGGACGAGGACAAGTACTCCACCACGCGCAACGAGATGCTCGACCAGTTGGCGTACATGCTCGGCGGCCGCGCGGCGGAGGAGCTGGTCTTCCACGACCCGACCACCGGTGCGGCCAACGACATCGAGAAGGCCACCGCCACGGCCCGCGCGATGGTCACGCAGTACGGCATGACCGAGCGGCTCGGCGCGATCAAGTTCGGCTCGGACAACGCCGAGCCGTTCCTGGGCCGTGAGATGGCGCACCAGCGCGACTACTCCGAAGAGGTCGCCGCGCTGGTCGACGAAGAGGTCAAGAAGCTCATCGAGACCGCGCACAACGAGGCGTGGGAGATCCTCGTCGAGAACCGCGACGTTCTCGACAACCTGGTTCTGGCCCTCCTGGAGAAGGAGACGCTGAACAAGGAGGAGATCGCCGAGGTCTTCAAGCACATCGTGAGGCGCCCGGCCCGCCCGGCGTGGACCGGTTCCTCGCGTCGTACGCCCTCCACCCGCCCGCCGGTGCTCTCCCCCAAGGAGCTCGCCCCGAGCAACGGCGGTCAGCCCGTGGACGCCATCGAGGTCGTCCCGGACGAGAACCACCCGGAGGTCTGAGCCGCGAAGCTCACCCGGGCGCTCATCACAGGGCCCGGAATGGATGCCGCGTCACCCAGGTTTTAGCCTGGGGGCGCGGCATTCCGCATTTCCGGCCGCTGCCGGCCTGTACGCACGTACGAGAGAACGAGGCAACCCCATGACCGACCCGGTGACGCTGGACGCCGAGAGCTCGATCGGCGCATTCGACGAGAAGCGGGCCGAGAACGCCGTCCGTGAGCTGCTCATCGCCGTGGGCGAGGACCCGGACCGGGAGGGGCTGCGCGAGACGCCGGCCCGCGTGGCACGGGCGTACAAGGAGATATTCGCGGGGCTGTGGCAGGAGCCGGAGTCCGTGCTGACCACGACGTTCGACCTGGGCCACGACGAGATGGTGCTCGTGCGGGACATCGAGGTCTACAGCACGTGCGAGCACCACCTGGTGCCGTTCCACGGGGTCGCGCACGTCGGCTACATCCCGGCGACGACGGGGAAGATCACGGGCCTGTCGAAGCTGGCCCGGCTGGTGGACGTCTACGCCCGGCGGCCGCAGGTGCAGGAGCGGCTCACGACGCAGATCGCGGACTCGCTGATGGAGATCCTGGAGCCGCGGGGCGTGGTGGTCGTCATCGAGTGCGAGCACATGTGCATGTCCATGCGCGGCATCCGCAAGCCCGGTGCCAAGACGCTGACGTCGGCGGTGCGGGGCCAGCTGCGTGACCCCGCGACCCGCGCTGAGGCGATGAGCCTCATCATGGCCCGCTGAGCGGGCCCGAGGGCCCGAGGGCTAGAGGGTGTCCGGTGGATCTTCGATCGCGGGTCGTCTCTGCCGCCTGCGGCGGCGAGCGCCCTGCGGGCGCGTCCTCAAACGCCGGACGGGCCTGATAGCGGCTGAGCCCAGCCACTTTCAGCCCGTCTGGGGGCACCTCCCAGCGGTAGCTGGGGGAGATTGAGGACACCACCGCGCAGCGGTGGTGCGCACGACACGGCCCGCAGCCGCCTGCTCACCATGACCCGCCGAACAGCCGCTAGGCCTGGAGGCGGCTGCCCATCCACTTCAGGGTGCCGTTGAGCTCACGGCGCCAGGTGTTGAAGTTGTGGCCGCCGCTGTCCAGGATCATCGAGGAGACGTGGGTCGGCGCCTTCACGGAGTCGATGAACTTCAGGGTGTCCTTGTAGTTGTGCTCGCCCTGCTTGCTGCTGGTCAGCAGCAGGGAGACGGGCGCCATCGGCTTGTGCTTCAGCCGCCACATCAGGTCGTTCTCCTTCTCCAGCTGCTTGTTGCCGCCGAAGAGGGAACCGGTGGTCGCGTCGTTCGGCGCCTTGTAGTAACCGGACAGGGAGGCCGCGGCGCCGTAGGCATCGGGGTGGCGCATGGCGAACTTCAGGGCGCAGTAGCCGCCGGTGGAGTCACCGATCACGCCCCAGTTGGCGGCCTTCTCGCCGACCCGGTACTGGCTGGCGATGGACTTGCGCAGGTCCTTGGTGAAGAAGGTCTCGGTCTGGGGGCCGTTGGGTATATCGATGCACTCGGTGTCGCGCGGCGGGGCCACGGTCGGCCGCATCATCACCAGGATGGTGGGCTGCATCTTCTTTTCCTTGGCCAGCTTGTGCGCCCGTACGGGGTAGTCGAGGCCCTTGATGAGGGCCTCGGCGGTGCCCGGGAAGCCGGTCAGCACGACGGAGGCGGGAAAGTTCTTGTTGGCGTACTGCGGCTGGAAGTACTCCGGCGGCAGGTAGATGTACGCCGGGCTGTTGATCTTCGACTCGGGGCCCGCGATGTTGATCTTCTCGATCTTGCCCGCGACGCGGGGCACATCGGCGCGGGGCACCTTCACGTGCTGGACGCCCACGACCTGGACGCGCTTGCCGCTCGCGCTGTGGTCGACGACGACGCCCTCCTCCTTCACCTGCCCGAAGAGGTCGGCCCAGGAGGCGTAGAAGCCGAAGGACTGGTTCGCGTAGAGACCGATCGCGGCGAAGAGCGTCAGCTGGGTGGCGAGCATCATGCCCACCCGGCCGAAGATCGAGCCGATGCTCTTCTTGCCCAGACGGGGCCAGAGCCAAATGGTCAGAGCGAAGAGCACTACTGCCGCCGCGATGGCAAGCAGCAGAACCGCCATGCTGGTGAGACCCATGAGGTGCTTTCTGCCGAGCGACCCGGCGCAGGGTCGCGGAATGGTTACTTCTTTCCGGGCTCGGCCCCCGGCGGAACCTCAACCCCGAAACCGTCGTCCTACAGGGCGCACATTGTCCGGGCGCTGCCGCCAGATGGCGCAGGACCACTCGACAGGACGACGGGAAGAGATGTCTGTCAGGGTAGATGGCAAAAAGTCCGATGGGGTTCCCGAGGGAACGAAGAGGCTGTCGGGCCTTGCGCGCATCCTCAAGGGGCCACGGCCCGAGAAAGTGCCTGCCGTCGTGGGCACGGTCGCGGCCGTCATCGGATTGTTGGACGTCCTCGCCGGAGTCGTCCCCCGGTGGCGCTGGAGCCGCGTCCACAGCTTCGCCGAGGTGCTGCCCGGTTCGGTGACGCAGCTGGCGGCCGCCGGCTCGATCATCGTCGGCATCCTGCTGCTGATGCTCGCCCACGGGCTCAAGCGCGCCAAGCAGCAGGCGTGGCTCGCCGCTGTCGTGCTGCTGCCGATAGGAGCGGCCGCCCAGCTGATCTACCGCCACTCCTACCCCGGCGCGATCTTCTCCGTCCTGGTCCTCGCCTACCTCGTACGGCACCGGAAGGCGTTCTTCGCGCTGCCCGACCCGCGCAGCCGCCTGAAGGCGCTGGCCAACTTCGTGCTCATGGGCGCGGCCAGCTTCGGCCTCGGCTGGGTGATCGTCGGATCGCACCCCGACCAGATGGTCGGCGACCCGCCGGTCCTGGAGCAGATCGAGCACGTCCTGTGGGGCCTCTTCGGCTTCGAGGGATCGGTCCGCTACACCGGCGGCGTCGACTACACCGTCGGCTACTCCCTGGGCGCCCTCGGCCTGCTGACCGTCGCCACCACCGCCTTCCTGGCCTTCCGCCCGGCGTACCCGGCCGCGGTCCTCACCGAGGAGGACGAGGACCGGCTGCGCGAGCTGCTCGCCAAGCACGGTGCCCGCGACTCGCTCGGCCACTTCGCGCTGCGCCGCGACAAGAGCGTCGTCTTCTCCCCGTCCGGCAAGGCCGCGGTCTCGTACCGCGTGGTCTCCGGCGTGATGCTCGCCAGCGGTGACCCGATCGGCGACGTCGAGGCGTGGCCGGGCGCGATCGAGCAGTTCATGGTGCTCGCCAAGCGCCACTCGTGGACCCCGGCGGTCGCCGGCTGCAGCGAGACCGGCGGCGAGGTCTGGACCCGCGAGACCGGACTGGACGCCCTGGAGATGGGCGACGAGGCCATCGTGGACGTGGCCGACTTCTCCCTCACCGGGCGGTCCATGCGCAACGTCCGCCAGATGGTCAAGCGCATCGAGCGCAACGGCTACGAGACCAAGGTGCGCCGCGTCGGCGAGCTGAGCCCCGAGGAGCTCACCGCCGTCCAGCAGGCCGCCGAGGCATGGCGCGACACCGAGGACGAGCGCGGCTTCTCCATGGCCCTGGGCCGCATCGGCGACCCCAAGGACCTCGACGCCGTCATCGCCACCGCCCACAAGGCGCCGGAGGAGGGCGAGGCGCCCGGTCCCTTCGGCGACCTCAAGGCCATGCAGCACTTCGTGCCCTGGGGCCCGGACGGTCAGTCGCTGGAGCTGATGCGCCGCGACCGCAGCGCCGACCCCGGCATGAACGAGCTGCTCATCGTCGCCTTCCTGCAGGCCGCGCCCGACCTGAAGATCAAGCGCCTGTCGCTGAACTTCGCCTTCTTCCGCTCCGCCCTGGAGCGCGGCGGCAAGCTCGGCGCCGGACCGGTCGTCCGCATCCAGCGCACGGTGCTGGTCTTCCTCTCGCGCTGGTTCCAGATCGAGTCGCTGTACAAGTTCAACGAGAAGTTCCGGCCGCGCTGGGAGCCGCGCTTCATCGTCTTCCCCAACAGCCGCGACCTGCCGCGCATCGGCTTCGCGATGATGCAGGCGGAGGGCTTCCTGGAGCTGCCGCGCCTGCTGCGCCGCCGCCCGGTCGAGCTCAGCCCCGAGGCCCAGGACGAGGACAAGGTCTCGGCCGCGGAGGTCACCCGCGCGGCGTGACCCGCCAGGCATCGGCCGAAGGCCCCGCCCGACAGCGCTTCCGGCGCCCGGGACGGGGCCTTCGCCGTTCCCCGGCCCGGTGCCGGAAGCGCTGCCGGGCGCGCCCTTGGCCGTGTCCGACGGATCATGTGAGCGGGCGGCTGCGGGCCGTGTCGTGCGTACCACCGCTGCGCGGCGGTGT
>NZ_JAGGOL010000015.1:0-42550 GCF_018614525.1 Streptomyces sp. ISL-11 | reverse complement strand
GCAGGCGGCCACGCGGCAAAGACGGCCCGCAGCCGAACGACCCGCCGGACACGGCCTAGGCTGGTTGCCATGAGTACGTTGCGCGGTCGATTCGGGCCCGACGGTCTGCCGGAGTGGGACCGCTGTGCGGTGATGGGCGTGGTCAATGTCACGCCCGATTCGTTCTCCGACGGCGGTCGCTGGTTCGACACCGAAGTGGCGATCAAGCGGGGGCTCGACCTGGTCGCCGGCGGCGCCGACCTGGTCGACGTGGGTGGCGAGTCCACCCGCCCCGGGGCGTCGCGGGTGGACGAGGGCGAGGAGCTGCGCCGGGTGGTCCCGGTCGTCCGCGGGCTGGCGGCCGAGGGCGTGGTCGTGTCGGTGGACACGATGCGCGCCGCGGTCGCGGAGGCGGCCATCGAGGCCGGCGCGGTGCTGGTCAACGACGTGAGCGGGGGACTCGCGGATCCGGCGATGGTGCCGGTGGTGGCCACGGCCGGGGTGCCGTTCGTCGTGATGCACTGGCGTGGTTTCAGCTCGGACATGAACAGCCGGGCGGTGTACGGGGACGTGGTCGGCGAGGTGCTGGCCGAGCTGCGGCAGCGGCTGGACGCCGTGGTCGACGCGGGCGTGGATCCGGCCCGCCTGGTGGTGGACCCGGGGCTGGGCTTCGCCAAGAACGCCGAGCACGACCTGGCACTGGTGGCCGAGCTGGGCCGGCTCGGCCGGGAGCTGGGCCGCCCGATCCTGGTGGCGGCGTCCCGCAAGCGGTTCCTGGGCCGGGTGCTGGCCGCGCCCGACGGCAGCCCGCCGCCGGCCCGGGAGCGGGACGCGGCGACGGCCGCGGTCTCCACGATCGCGGCGCGCGAGGGCGCGTGGGCCGTTCGGGTGCACGAGGTGCGGCCGAACGTGGACGCGGTGCGGGTGGTGCGGGCCGTGGAGGACGCGGCGCTGGCGGCGGAGGCGGCCCGGGTGGCCGCCGGGGAGGCCGTGTGAGCGCCGCTCGTACGGACAACGAGCGGGTCGAACTCGCCAATACCGCGCTCTACGAGGCGGTGGAGCGCGGCGACACGGCGGCCATGGGGGAGATGTGGCTGGACGATGCCGACGCCGAGGTGTCGTGCGTGCACCCCGGGTGGCCGGTGCTGCGCGGGCGGGGCGAGGTGCTCCGCTCGTATGCGCTGATCATGGCGAGCACCGACTACATCCAGTTCTTCCTCACGGACGTCGAGGTCTCGGTGGCCGGCGACACGGCCCTGGTGACCTGCACGGAGAACATCCTCAGTGGCGGGCCGGCGGAGACCGAGGGCGAGCTGGGGCCGCTGGTCGGGCAGCTGGTCGTGGCGACGAACGCCTTCCGGCGGGTCGGCGAGGAGTGGAAGGTGTGGTCGCACCACGGCTCGCCGGTCCTGGCGGGGCGCGAGGACGAGGAGGAGGGCCCGGAGGCCGGGGACGGCGAGGCGGCGGGCTGAGGACCCCGCACGGGCCCGGGGCGGGGCGGCGGGGGCGCGCCGGTACCGCACGCCTGGGCGGCGCGTCAGTCAGGATGTCGCGCACCACTCGTTCGGGCTGCTCGGAGCGTGGGTAGGGGTGGAGCGTGGGGGCGTCGGGTAAGCGCGGCGGGAGCCGGTCGGTGTGACGAGGGTCGGCTCGGCCGGAGCATCCCGCAGAAGTCCCGAGGTTCGTGAATATCCGTAGATGTCCTGAGATATCTCCAGCGCCCTTGGCGTCCATGTGCGAGTGCTGTCGGTGCTCGCAGGTAGATTCGAGTGGGCACCCCGGCCGACGGCGGGGGACGGGCGACGCACCGGAGACCCGGTGCGCACTCGCCATACCGACGACCAGCAGGAGTGATTCGTGTGGATCGTGTCGCGCTGCGCGGCTTGAAGGCTCGCGGGCACCACGGGGTGTTCCCCCGGGAGCGCGAGGAGGGCCAGACCTTCATCGTGGACCTGGTGCTGAGCCTGGACACCCGGCCCGCCGCGGCCGCCGACGACCTCACGAAGACCGTGCACTACGGCGTGGTGGCGGAGGAGGTCGTCGATGTCGTCCAGGGCGAGCCCGTGGATCTGATCGAGACACTCGCCGAGCGGATCGCCGAGCAGTGTCTCAAGCACGACGCGGTACGGGAGGTCGAGGTGGTCGTGCACAAGCCGGACGCCCCGATCACCGTGCCCTTTGACGATGTGACGATCACTATTACCCGGAGCCGAGTATGAGCAGCAGCGACCCGACCGTGCAGCCGGTGCCCGCCTCCGTGGTGGAGCAGGTCGACGCGGCGGACGTGACCTTGAGCAACCCCAAACGGGCCGTGATCTCGCTGGGCAGCAATCTGGGCAACCGCCTGGAGACCCTCCAGGGCGCGATCGACGCGCTGGAGGACACGCCCGGCCTGCGGGTCAAGGCGGTCTCCCCGGTGTACGAGACCGAGCCCTGGGGCGTCGAGCCGGGCACCCAGCCGTCGTACTACAACGCCGTGGTCCTGGTGAAGACGACCCTGCCGCCGTCCTCGCTGCTGGAGCGCGGCCAGGCGATCGAGGAAGCCTTCGAGCGGGTCCGGGACGAGCGCTGGGGCCCGCGGACGCTCGACGTCGACATCGTCTCCTACCAGGACGTGGTCTCCGACGAGCCCGTGCTGACCCTGCCGCACCCGCGCGCCCACCAGCGCGCCTTCGTGCTGGCGCCGTGGCACGACGTGGACCCGGAGGCCGTGGTCCCCGGGCACGGCGCGGTCGTCGAGCTGCTGGCGCAGGTGGGCCTCGGCGGCGTGGCACCGCGGGTGGACCTGGAACTCCGTCTGCCCGAGTAGACGTTGGGATCATGTCGTTCGGGCGCACGGATCGCTTCGGCGCACGGATCGTTTCGACACACTGACGGACGGATGAGATGAGAGGCGACGGCTCGGTGAAGCAACTTCGGATCGGCGTGCTGGTCGGGCTGTTCGCCGTGGCCGGGGTGGTGTCCTGGGCGGGCGCCCGGCTGTGGGACGCGTTCGGCACCCTGCCGAGCGTGCCGGTGGCGGCGCCCATCGTGCTGGCGGTCATCGCCGTCGTCCTCACCGCCACGGCCCTCTCGCTCCGCGCCCGGCTGCGGGCCCAGCGCGAGCGGCGGCCCGGCGCGAAGGGCGTGGACCCGCTGCTGGCCGCCCGCGCGGTCGTCTTCGGCCAGGCCAGTGCGCTGGTCGCGGCCCTGGTGGCGGGGATGTACGGCGGCGTCGGCGTCTTCCTCCTCATCGCCGGGGTGGACACCACGGCCCGCCGCGACCAGGTCATCTACGCCGGCACGTCGGTCCTGGCGGGCGCGGGCGTGATCGCGGCGGCCTTCTTCCTGGAGCGGGTCTGCAAGCTCCCGGAGGACGACGACGAGGACCACGGAGGGCCGGGGGCGGCGCCGGCGTAGGGGCCGCCTTTCGAGCCCGGCCGGGGCCGGCTACGCGTCCGCCACCGTCTCCACTCTCACATCCGCACGGGCGGAGCCGGCCGCATCAGCGGCCGTGGAGCGCCGCAGGGCCTCGTGCAGGCGCGCCGGCGTCAGTACGCCCAGGAAATGGTCGGCGCGCTCGCCGTCGAGGACGGCGATCCACCCCGCGTCGTGCTGGAGCATCGTGCTGAACGCCTGCTTGAGCGAGGCTCCCACCGGCAGCCAGGCGTCCATGCGGCGGGCGTGGTCGCGGACCGTGCCCCCCTTCCTCGCCTTCGCGCCGGTGAGCGCGTCGGCGGAGATCCAGCCGTGGAGGTGGTCGGCGTCGTCCAGGACCACGGCCCAGCGCGCGCCCTCGTCGGCGAGCCGTGCCGCCGCCCGGTCCGCGGCGTCGTCGAGGTGCACGACCGGCGGCTGTTCGAGGTCGCCGGGCTCGATGGAGGTGACCGACAACCGCTTGAGCCCGCGGTCGGCCCCCACGAAGTCGGCGACGTACGGCGTGGCCGGGGCGCCGAGCACGGCCGACGGCGGGTCGAACTGTTCGATGCGCCCGTGCCCGTAGACCGCGATGCGGTCACCGAGACGGACGGCCTCCTCGATGTCGTGCGTCACGAAGAGCACGGTCTTGCGCACCTGCGACTGGAGCCGCAGGAACTCGTTCTGCAGGTGCTCGCGGACCACCGGGTCCACCGCGCCGAAGGGTTCGTCCATCAGCAGGACGGGCGGGTCGGCGGCCAGGGCGCGGGCCACCCCGACGCGCTGGCGCTGCCCGCCGGAGAGCTGGTCGGGGTAGCGGTCGCCGTAGACCGACGGGTCGAGCCCGACGAGCTCCAGCAGCTCGGCGGCGCGGGTTCGGGCCCGCTTGCGCTGCCAGCCCAGCAGGTGCGGGACGGTCGCGGTGTTGTCGAGCACCGTCTTGTGCGGGAAGAGGCCGACCTGCTGGATGACGTAGCCGATCCGGCGGCGCAGCTCGACGGGGTCGACCGTGGCGATGTCCTTGCCGTCAAGGAGGATCCGGCCCTCGGTCGGCTCGATCAGCCGGTTGACCATCTTCATCGTGGTGGTCTTGCCACAGCCGGACGGCCCGACGAGGGTGACCAGCTCGCCCTCCGCCACCTCGAAGGACAGGTCGTCCACGGCGGTGGTGCCGTCGGCGTAGCGCTTGGTGACGTGCTCGAAGCGGATCATGATTCCCCATTCTGGCCGTACTCGCTTCCGACATTGTTGCCGTTGTGTGGCGCCGGACTCGAATGTCAGTGCCCGGGGTTAGGGTCGCCAGTAACCGACGGTCAAGGCCCAGGGGGAGGTGAGGGCGTATGGCGGACCAGAGCTGCTTGGTCACCAACGACTGGATCTGCGGTGAGTACGTGCGCACGCGCGGACAGGAGCTGGCGGACGCCACGCTCCAGCACATCGGCATCACGCTCGCGTCGGTGGGCATCGGCCTGCTCGTCGCGTTCCCGCTGGCGCTGCTGGCACGCAGACGGCGGGTGGTGGCGGCCCCCGTGCTGGGCCTGACCACCGTGCTCTACACCGTGCCGTCGCTGGCCATGTTCTCGCTGCTGGTGCCGGTCTTCGGCCTGTCGGTGTCGGTCGTGGTCACCGGCCTGGTGCTGTATTCGCTGACGATCCTCGTGCGGAACATCCTGGCCGGGCTCGCCGCCGTGCCCGAGGAGGCCCGCGAGGCGGCGCGCGGCATGGGATACGGGCCGGTGCGGCTGCTGTTCGGGGTGGAGCTCCCGCTGGCGCTGCCCGCGCTGATGGCCGGGCTGCGGATCGCCACGGTCTCCACGGTCTCGCTCACCACCGTCGGCTCGATCATCGGCTACGGCGGGCTGGGCAACCTCATCCTGGAGGGCCTGCGCGGCTACTTCAAGGCGCAGGTGCTCACCGCGTCGGTGCTGTGCGTGGTGCTGGCGGTCCTGGCCGACCTCGTCCTGCTGCTCGTCCAGCGGCTGTTGACGCCGTGGGCGCGCGTGAAGCGCCGCCGGAGTCCGGGCGACGGCCCGGTGAAACGGCCGGCCGGGCAGGCGGTGGCCTGATGGGCGTCATCGAGAGGACGTGGACGTGGCTGTCCACCGGCGCGCACTGGACCGGTGCGGACGGCGTGTGGCAGCGCCTCGACCAGCATCTGTACCTCACCGCGGTGAGCCTGTTGCTCTCCTGCGCGATCGCCCTGCCCGTCGCCGTGGTGCTCGGCCACCTGGGCAAGGGTGGTGCCCTGGCGGTGAACCTGTCCAATGCGGGACGGGCGGTGCCGACGTTCGCGGTGCTGGTGCTGTTGCTGCTCAGCCCCCTGGGGACGCACGGCTCCTGGCCCACCGTCATCGCGCTGGTGCTGTTCGCGATTCCGCCGGTGCTGACCAACGCCTATGTGGGGATGCGCGGGGTGGACCGCGACATGGTCGAGGCCGCGCGCGGCATGGGGATGACGGGGCGTCAAGTGGTCGCCAGGGTCGAGCTGCCGCTCGCCTTTTCGCTGATCATGACGGGTGTGCGGACCGCCGCCGTGCAGATCGTGGCCACCGCCACGCTCGCCGCGCTGGCCGGCGGCGGCGGACTGGGGCGGATCATCACGGCCGGCTTCCGGCTCACCGACACCGCGCAGGTGGTGGCCGGGGCGCTGCTGGTGGCGGCGTTCGCGCTGCTGGTGGAGGCCGTGTTCGTCCTCCTGGAGCGGCTGCTGGATCCGGTGCGCCGCCGTGCCCGGCGCATACGCGGCCGGGCGGCGGGCAGCGACGGCCCGGCGGCACCCGCCGAGTCCCTGCCGGCCGTGGGCACCCCCGCCTGAGCCGGGCCGCTCCTGACGCTTGACCGAGGGGCGGCCGGGCAGGGACAACCGGGCATGGACGTACGGACGTTTACCGAATGGATGGAGTTCCCATGAGCAGCACCCCGCGTCGAGCGCGGACCGCGCGCGCCCTGCTGGCGGCGGCCGGTATCGCCACCTTGACGGCGGGCCTCGCCGCCTGCGGTGGCGACAGCCTGGAGAAGTCCGGCGGCGGGGACGCGTCCGCGAAGCCGGGGCAGGGGACGCTGGTGGTCGGAGCGGCCTCCTTCACCGAGTCCAAGGTGCTCGCGGAGATATACGCGGGCCTGCTCGAGGACGCCGGATATTCGACGAAGATCAAGACCGTCGACGCCCGCGAGCTGTATGAACCGGCTTTGGAGTCCGGTGAGATCGATGTCGTACCGGAGTACGCGGCGACGCTCGCCGAATTCCTGAACAAGAAGCAGAACGGCAAGGACGCGCCCGCCGTCGCCTCCGCCGACGCCGAGGCCACGGTGAAGGCCCTGCGGAAACTCGCCGAGCCCCGCGGCCTCAAGGTCCTCGACGCCGGCCGCGCGGTCGATCAGAACGCCTTCGCCGTGACCGAGAAGTTCGCCGAGGAGCACGGGCTCAAGACGCTTTCCGATCTTGGAAAGTCGAAGCAGCGGGTCAAGCTCGCGGCGGGTGACGAATGCCCCCAGCGGCCCTTCTGCCAGCCGGGCCTGGAGAAGACCTACGGCATCGACATCACCGGCATCCACCCGCTGGAGGTCGGCAGCGCCCAGGCCAAGCAGGCGGTCAAGGACGGCAAGGACCAGCTGCTGCTGACCACCACCACGGACGCCACGCTCGAACAGTTCGGTCTCGTCCTGCTCAAGGACGACAAGAACCTTCAGAACTCCGACAACGTCCTGCCCGTGGTGAATGCGAAGAAGGCGGGTTCGCAGAAGATCGCCGATGCGCTCACCAAGCTCACCAGGGTGCTGACCACGGAGGACCTCACCGAACTCAACAAGAAGGTGGACGCCCAGCGGCTCAAGCCCGCCGATGTGGCCGCTCAGTACCTCAAGGAGAAGAAGCTGCTCTCGAAGTAGAGAAGCGGGGGAGAAGTAAGATCAAGGGAAGAGTTTGGCAGTGGGGTCACACTCCCGAGGCGACGCACGGTAAGTTTCAGGCCATGCCACGAGGACGCCACCGCCATTCGCCGCCCCTGCACAGGCTTCTTCCCCCATCGACGGTCGCCGCGACATCGGTCGCCTGCGCCGCCGGTGCCTGGGTGGTAGGTGAAACGGTCGTCATCCGAAGTCTCGCCGCGGCGGCGGCCGCCGCCGCGGTGGTCGGCGCCGTGCTGATGCGCCGTTGGGACCGCTCCGCGGGCAAGCGGGTCGCCCAGCTCACCGCCGCCCGGGTCCGCGACGAGTGGAAGACCGACGAGCGGATAGCCGAGCTGGAGACGGAGCTGGAGGAGGCCCGCGCCGCCCGGGCCACGCTGGAGGGCAGGCTGCGCGGCAAGCGCACCGAACTGGCCCGGCTCCGCACCGAGCACGCCGACCTCCTGCGCCGCTACGCCACCGCCGAGACCGAGCGGGCCGGCGCGCTGGAGAGCAGCCGGGTCGCGCGCGGCATCCTGCCCCGGTCCCGGGCCGCGAAGGCCCTGGAGACGGGCGCGCCGGCCGGCACCCCCGGCTCGTACGTCGCGGCGTCCGCCTACCGCAAGGCCGCCGAGGCGCTGCGCGACCTGGAGAGCAATGCCGCCCGGCAGCGGCGGGCAGCGGAGGAAGCCGAGCGGTCGAAGACCTCCGCCACCGAGGCCACCGGCCCGGTGACGGAGCTCAAGCCCGTGGCTCCGGCGGCCGAGCGGCCCCGCAAGGCCGAACCGACCCGGGACGCGAAGCCGGCGAAGGCGGCGAAGCCCCTGGAGTTCGCGAAGCCCGCGGAGTCCGTGAAGAAGGCGGCGAAGGCCGCTCAGGACGCCGCCGGATCCGCCGACGGGTCCCGGCCCGCGCCCATCACGGCACAGCTCGCCGCACGGCGCCCCGCGTCGCGCACCCAGGGCGGGTTCGACTTCTTCGGCACCCAGCGGCCCCTGCCCGCACGGCCCGTCGAGGAGACCGACCTCGCGGACGTCGTCGGCGAGGAGGCGCTCGCCCAGGCGGAGGCCGAGTCCGCGGGCGAGGGCGACGCGAAGGACGGCATCATCGACCTGACCGCGCACGACGAGACCGAGCAGATAGACGTCGCGCACCTGCGCAGCGCCATCTCCTAGCCTTCGCCGCTCGGATACGGAACAACCCCCGGCGGTCGCCCCGCCGGGGGTTGTTCCGTATCGAGCACCCGGTGCCCGGCTACTTGTCGATGTCGCCGACGACGAAGAACAGCGAACCCAGGATCGCCACCATGTCCGAGACCAGCGTCCCCGGCAGCAGCTCGGTCAGCGCCTGGATGTTGTTGAACGACGCCGACCGCAGCTTCAGGCGGTAGGGCGTCTTGTCGCCCTTGGAGACCAGGTAGTAGCCGTTGAGGCCGAGCGGGTTCTCGGTCCAGGCGTACGTCGAGCCCTCCGGGGCCTTCAGCACCTTCGGCAGCCGCTGGTTGATCGGGCCCGGCGGGAGGCCGGCGATCCGGTCCAGGCACGCCTCGGCCAGCTCCAGGGCGTTGTGCGTCTGCTCCAGCAGGCACTCGAAGCGCGCCAGGCAGTCGCCGTCCTCGCGGGTGACGACCTTCAGCGTGTCCTGGAGCTCCCCGTACGCGAGGTACGGCTCGTCGCGGCGCAGGTCGAAGTCGACGCCGGACGCGCGGGCGATGGGACCGCTCACCCCGTACGCGTGCACCGCCTCGCGCGAGAGCGTGCCGACGCCGCGCGTACGGCCCCGGAAGATCTCGTTGCCGAGCACGAGCCGGTCGTAGACGTCCATGCGGGAGGAGACCTGGGCCACCGCGTGCCGGGCCCGGCCCAGCCAGCCGGCGGGCAGGTCCTCCTTCAGGCCGCCGACGCGGTTGAACATGTAGTGCATCCGGCCGCCGGAGACCTCCTCCATCACCGTCTGGAGCTCCTCGCGCTCGTGGAAGGCGTGGAAGACGGGCGTGATGCCGCCGAGCTCCAGGGGATAGGAGCCGAGGAACATCAGGTGGTTGAGCACCCGGTTCAGCTCGGCCAGGAGCGTGCGGGTCCACACCGCGCGCTCGGGCACCTCCATGCCGAGCATCCGCTCCACGGCCAGGACGACACCGAGCTCGTTGGAGAACGCCGACAGCCAGTCGTGGCGGTTCGCCAGCATGATGATCTGCCGGTAGTCGCGCGCCTCGAACAGCTTCTCCGCGCCCCGGTGCATATAGCCGACGACGGGCTCGGCGTGCTGGATCCGCTCCCCGTCCAGGACGAGCCGCAGCCGCAGCACGCCGTGCGTGGAGGGGTGCTGCGGTCCGATGTTGAGCACCATGTCCGTGCTCTCCGCCGCGCCGCCGATCCCGACTGTCGTCTCAGAGGTAGGGGCCATGGACAGTAGTTTGTCAGCCTTCCCCGGCCGACGGTCCCGCGGCGGGGTCCCGGCCCGCCTCCAGCAGCCCCGCGCAGGCGTCACCGACGGGCTGTACGAGCCAGCCGAAGCCGCCCAGACCCGCCGGGGCCGTCAGCTCCGCCGCCTCGCCGGCCGCCGCCAGCGCCCGTACGTAACCGGCCGGATCGGACGAGGCCAGCGACAGCGGCGGGCGGCCGCCGTCCACGCCGAGGGCGCGCAGCGCCGCCCGCTGGGTCAGCAGCGAGCTGCCCGGCCCGGCGCACGCGTCCAGGGCGACGTGCGCGGTGATGTCGCACGAGCCGTCCGGTACGGGCCGCACCTCGCGGCCCTCGCGGAACCCCGCCAGCGTCCCGAAGGGCGGCCGGCTCCCGCGTTCGTGCGCGTAGTCGACGGCGACGGCCAGCCCCGCCCGCAGGCTCCCCACGGCCCGCGCCCAGGCGGCGTCCCGGGGCCGGCCGATCTCGGCGCGGCTGCCGGGCGGTGCCCCGTCGAGGGGCCACCAGCGGGCGAGCCAGGCGGCGTCCTCGCCGCGCACCGGTTCGCCGAGGAGCTCCTCGCCGTCCTCCTGCACCCGCACTTCGCGCGCGGTGCCCTCCGCGTCCGCCTCGGCGAGGTCCAGCGGGACGTTGTCGAGCCACTCGTTGGCGAAGAGCAGCCCCTCGACGCCGGTGGGGATGTCACTCAGCCAGGTGATGCGCCGGTCCAGGCCCGCGGGGCGGTCCGCGCGTTCCACGGCGTACGGCCGCAGCCGCCCGGCCAGCTCGTCGGGGACCGCCGCGAGCACTCCGGTCAGCAGCTCGCCCCGGCCCGCCCCGACGTCCGTGAACGCCAGCTCCGCCGGGTGCCCGAGCGCGGCGTCGACGCGACGCAGCAGGCCGGCGACGGCGCCCGCGTAGAGGGGGGAGGCGTGCACAGAGGTACGGAAGTGCCCGGCCGGGCCTTCGGGTCGCCGGTAGAAGCCGTTCGGGCCGTAGAGGGCGGCCTCGGTGGCGGCCCGCCAGGTTCGTGTTCCGCTTGCCATACGCATACGCTATGCGCCCTTCGTGGCCACACCGCCTCCACCTTGCGGAGTAGGCGGGGCGCCGTCGGATCGATCGTCGGGTTGACCCTGGCACGTACGCGGCATGCCTACGCTGGGTGACGTGCAGCGCCTCTACGACTTCCTCCGCAGGCACCCGACGGGTGTGGACAGCTTCTGGGCCGTTTTGCTGTTCGGGCTCAACGGCCTGGCCATCGCCGAGGAGACCGTGGGGCGGCAGGGGAAGATCACGGCCCTGGCCGTCTCGGTGCCGCTCTGCCTGGTGATCGCCCTGCGGCGGCGGGCACCGGTGAAGATGCTGCTGCTGGCCACCGTGGCCGGGGTGGCGCAGCTCGTCCTGGACTCGGAACAGCAGCTGGCCGACTTCGCCATGCTGGTGATCATCTACACGGTCGCGTCCGGCCCGGTGCGCTGGGCCTCGCGGTACGCCCTGATCGGCGGGCTGCTCGCGCCACTGATCGCGACATTGCGCTGGGGCGGCAACGCCGGCCAGTCCGTCAGCGACCACATCATCGGCACCGTCTTCATGACCGTCCCCTTCGTGCTGGCCTGGGTGCTCGGCGACTCGGTGCGCACCCGCCGCGCGTACTGGGCGCAGCTGGAGGAGCGCGCCGGCCGCCTGGAGAAGGAGCGCGAGCAGCAGGGCCGGATGGCGGTGGCCGCGGAGCGGGCCCGCATCGCGCGCGAGCTGCACGATGTCGTCGCGCACAACGTCTCGGTGATGGTGGTCCAGGCGGACGGCGCCGCCTACGTCCTGGACGCCTCGCCCGAGCAGGCCAAGCAGGCACTGGAGACGATCTCCGGCACCGGCCGGCAGGCCCTGGCCGAGATGCGCCGGCTGCTGGGCGTGCTGCGCACCGAGGAGGGCGGCGAGGGCGGCGAGTACGTGCCGCAGCCCGACGTGGAGCAGATCGGCGAGCTCGTGGAGCAGGTCCGCGGGGCCGGCCTGCCGGTGGACTTCCAGGTCGAGGGCGCGCCCAGGCCACTGCCCAGCGGCGTGGAACTGACCGCGTACCGCATCGTGCAGGAGGCCCTCACCAACACCCGCAAGCACGGCGGACCGGACGCCGGCGCGAGCGTACGACTGACCTACTTCGACGACGGGCTCGGCCTGCTGGTCGAGGACGACGGCCGGGGCGCGCAGCACGAGCTCTACGAGTCGGGCGGCGTCGACGGCATGGGCCACGGCCTGATCGGCATGCGCGAGCGCGTCGGCATGGTCGGGGGCACCCTGGACGCGGGACCGCGGCCGGGCGGCGGCTTCCGGATCAGCGCGCTGCTGCCGATCAAACCGAGCCGCTGACAACTGCTGCACACTTACGTTCCGACCGAACGGCTAGGAAAGGGACGACCGTATGTCGATCCGCGTGATGCTCGTCGACGACCAGGTGCTGCTGCGCACCGGATTCCGCATGGTGCTGGCGGCCCAGCCCGACATGGAGGTCGTCGCCGAGGCGGGAGACGGCGCGGAGGCTCTGGAGGTGCTGGCCGGCACGACGGTGGACGTCGTCCTGATGGACGTGCGCATGCCGAGGCTGGACGGTGTGGAGGCGACCCGTCGCATCTGCGCGCAGGACGGCGCCCCGAAGGTGCTCATCCTGACCACCTTCGACCTCGACGAGTACGCGTTCTCCGCGCTCAAGGTCGGGGCGAGCGGCTTCATGCTCAAGGACGTGCCGCCGGCCGAACTGCTGGGCGCGATCCGGGCCGTCCACAGCGGCGACGCCGTCGTCGCCCCCAGCACGACGCGCCGCCTGCTGGACCGTTTCACCCCCATGCTCCCGAGCACCCACCCGGAGCCGGCCGGCGCCGAACTGGGCCGGCTCACCGAGCGGGAGCGCGAGGTCATGCTGCTGGTGGCCCAGGGCCTCTCCAACGGCGAGATCGCGGCCCGCCTGGTCCTGTCGGAAGCGACGGTCAAGACGCACGTGGGCCGCATCCTCACCAAGCTCGGCCTGCGGGACCGGGTGCAGGTGGTGGTGATGGCGTACGAGAGCGGCCTGGTGAGGGCGGGCGGGGGCGCTAAGTAGAGCCCGGTCCGGGGGCATCTCCCGGGCCGTCCGGAGGCCCCTCCCGGCCCGTCCGGGGGCACCTCCCGGCCCGTCTGGGGGCACCTCCCAGCGTTAGCTGGGGGAGTTTGAGGACACCGTGGCCGGGGGCGGAGCCCCGAGTACGGCCACCTCCAGCCGGTCCGGCGCTTGAGGACCGGGGTCCGGGCGGAGCCCCGAGTACGGCCACCTCCAGCCGGTCCGGCGCTTGAGGACCGGGGTCCGGGCGGAGCCCCGAGTACGGCCACCTCCAGCCGGTCCGGCGCTTGAGGACCGGGGTCCGGGCGGAGCCCCGAGTACGGCCACCTCCAGCCGGTCCGGCGCTTGAGGACACCAGGGCCCGGGGCGGAGCCCCGGTTCGGGAAGGGGCGGGGAGGGGAAAAGGAAACCCTCCACCCCCTACCGCAGCACCGTCTCCAGAAAATCGCTCCCGATCCGCGCCACCGCCGTCAAATCCAGCTGATGCAGCACATACCGCCCCCTCCGCCGCGTACTCAGCAACCCCGCCTTCTTCAGCACAGCGATATGCCGGGACACCTCAGGCGGCGTCAGCCCGTAAGACGTGGCCAGCTCACTCGTCGTGTGCGGCCCGCGCGCCAGGCTCTGGCACATCCGCATCCGCGCCGGATGGCGCAGCGCCTCCAGTCGCTGCTGGACCAGCTGGGGAGCGGCGCCCTGCGGGATCTCGGGGCCCGCGACGGGGTACTGGATCACCGGCTGCCAGCCGGGGCGGTAGACGAGCAGCAGGTGCGGCCAGCCGAAGGCCGTCGGGACGAACGTGATGGCGTTCCCGTACGCCTTGGTCCGGCCGTTGGCCAGCTTGTCGACGACGATGCGGTGGCGGTCCTCGCTGAGCGACACGGCGGGGGAGACGGCCGCGAGGGCCTCGGTCAGGCCCTTGCGGCGCAGCAGGTCGCCCTTGTGGCGGGCGTCGGCGGCGAGCTGCACCTGCACGCGCTGCCAGTTGTCGCCGAAGAACGCCTCCTCGCAGTCCTCGAAGAGGCGGCGCAACCAGGCCCGCAGGGCCGTCGGGTTCTCCAGCATCCGCTGGGTGAACTCCGCCTGGCGCGGGCCCCGGGCGGCGGCGAGCTCCCTGATCCGCGCCCGCGCCCGCAGGTCGGTCAGCGGGGACGGGACCGACTCCCGCTCGTAGTCGCCCGAGCAGGTGATCTCGAAGACGGCGGTCACGAACGAGTCGTCGTCCATGCGGTCGAGGTCATCGAGCTCTTCGGCCAGCGTGGCCCGGGGCGCGGGGGGCAGCAGGATGTCCGAGCGCATCGAGCGCCACAGGAAGTCGGCCTCGGTCAGCCGGTCGGCGAGGTCGGGCTTGAGCGAGGACGCGGTGGCCGTGGCCCAGCCGTGCAGCCCGGGGTGGTGCGCGGGCTCGGACAGCGCGTGCAGCATGGCGCCCAGCTCGGCCAGCGGGGAAGGGCTGAACACGATGCGCTCGGGCGGCAGTCCGGTGATGTCGATGTCCACGCTCATGGGCTCATATTCCCCTCCTTTCGCAGGTCGGGCCGCCGATTGACGTTCCTCGTCAATCGACGCGCCGACCGTGCGCCGACTGATCCACAGTGATCGTCATGGACGCCACACAGCAGCACCTCCTCGACCTCTACCGCGCCTCCCAGCACCACGACCCCGCACCGCCCGCCCCGGGCGAGGGCGAGTGGCGGCTCGCGCGGGAATTCCGTACCTGGCGCGAATTCCAGGCCGTCGTCGCCGGCCGCACCCCCGGCACCGGCACCCGCCGGGCCGCACTGCTCCGCCTCCTCCGTCCGCAGCGGCCCGCCGCCTCCACCGCACCGACGGCTCCCATGGCCGGCGCGGAGCAGCAGACCCCGGCTCCCGCCCGGACCGCTCCCCTTCAGACCGCTCCCCTCCCGACCGCCCCCCTCCAGACGTGCTCCGGTCCGGCCACGCCCCGAGCATGACGCACGGGTCGCCCGGGCCCCGGGTTGTCCACAGGTGACCGCGGGACCGCCCCGCGAGTTATCCACAGGGCTGGGGACGCCCGGAGCGGCCGCCGTTCACTCGCGTAGCATGACGAGGGAATCGTCCGGTACCCCCCGCGGACTGGAACGGAAGGCCATCGCCGCGTGAACGCACACCCCATCCCGGAGCACCCGAGCCCGCAGGACCGGCCCGCCAGGCTCACCGTCGGCGTCGTCGGCGCGGGCCGCGTCGGCCCTTCGCTCGCCGCCGCCCTCCGGCTCGCCGGACACCGCCCGGTCGCCGCCTCCGGAGTCTCGGACGCCTCGGTGCGCCGGGCCGCGGCCCTCCTCCCGGACGTCCCGCTCGTCCCGCCCGCCGAAGTGCTCGCGCGCGCCGAGCTGGTCCTGCTCACCGTTCCCGACGACGTCCTGCCCGGACTCGTCGCCGGGCTCGCCGAGACCGGCGCCGTCCGCCCCGGGCAGCTCCTCGTGCACACCTCGGGCCGCCACGGCACCGCCATCCTGGACCCGGCCCGCCGGGCCGGCGCCCTGCCGCTCGCCCTGCACCCCGCCATGACCTTCACGGGCACGCCGGTGGACGTCGACCGGCTCGCGGGCTGCTCGTTCGGTGTCACCGCCCCCGAGGAGCTGCGGCTCGCCGCGGAGGCCCTGGTCATCGAGATGGGCGGCGAGCCCGAGTGGGTGGAGGAGAGCGCCCGCCCGCTCTACCACGCCGCCCTCGCCATGAGCTCGAACCACCTGGTCACCCTGGTCGCCCAGGCCATGGAGCTGCTGCGCGCCGCCGGCGTCGCCGCCCCCGACCGCATGCTCGGCCCCCTGCTCGGCGCCTCCCTCGACAACGTCCTGCGCAGCGGCGACGCCGCCCTCACCGGCCCGGTGGCCCGCGGCGACGCCGGGACCGTCGCCGCCCATGTCGCCGAGCTGCGCGCCCACGCGCCCCAGGCCGTCGCCGGGTATCTGGCGATGGCCCGTACGACCGCGGACCGCGCCCTCGCGCACGGCCTGCTCAAGCCCGAACTGGCGGAGGACCTGCTCGGCGTCCTCTCGGACGGAGGAAACGCATGACCCCCCGGATCGGCCTCACCCGCACCGCCGAGGAGCTGCGGGCCCTGCCCCGCGCGGGCCGCCGCGCCGTGGTCATGACGATGGGCGCCCTGCACGAGGGCCACGCCACCTTGATCCGCACCGCCCGCGAGCTGGCCGGACCCGAGGGCCAGGTCGTCGTCACGGTCTTCGTCAACCCGCTCCAGTTCGGCGCCGGCGAGGACCTCGACCGCTATCCGCGCACCCTCGACGCCGACGTGGAGATCTCCGGGAAGGCCGGCGCCGACACCGTCTTCGCGCCCGCCGTCGAGGAGGTCTACCCCGGCGGCGAACCGCAGGTGCGGATCACCGCCGGCCCCATGGGCGAGCGCCTCGAAGGCGCCTCCCGCCCCGGTCACTTCGACGGCATGCTCACCGTCGTCGCCAAGCTCCTCCACCTCACCCAGCCGGACCTCGCGCTCTACGGGCAGAAGGACGCCCAGCAGCTCGCGCTGATCCGCCGCATGGTGCGCGATCTCAACTTCCCCGTCGAGGTCGTCGGCGCGCCCACCGTCCGCGAGGGCGACCACCTCGCGCTCTCCAGCCGCAACCGCTATCTCTCGGCGGCCGACCGGACCACCGCACTGGAGATCTCCCGCGCCCTGCTCACCGCCCGGCAGGAGGCCCCCCTCGGCGCCGGCGCCGTCCGCCGCTCGGCCGGCGCCGTCCTCGACGCCGCCGCCCGCCTGGACCCGCCGCTCCTCCTCGACTACCTCGCCCTCGTCGACCCCGCGGACTTCACCGAGGTCCCCGACGGCCACACCGGCGAGGCCGTCCTCGCCGTCGCCGCCAAGGTGGGCGCCACCCGCCTGATCGACAACATCCCCCTGGACCTCGGAGCACAGCGATGACCGGCATACGACTCCACGCTCCGAACCCCGGCTGGGCGGTCGACGCCGACGTCGTCGTCATCGGCTCCGGCGTCGCCGGACTGACCGTCGCGCTGCGCTGCGCCGCCGCCGGTGCGAAGGTCACCGTCGTCACCAAGGCGCGCCTGGACGACGGTTCCACCCGCTGGGCCCAGGGCGGCATCGCGGCCGCGCTCGGCGAGGGCGACACCCCCGAACAGCACCTCGACGACACCCTCGTCGCGGGCGCCGGCCTCTGCTCCGACGACGCCGTACGGGCCCTGGTCACCGAGGGCCCCGACGCGGTGCGCCGGCTGATCGCCACCGGCGCCGAGTTCGACACCGACGCCGACAGCGGCAAGATCCTGCTGACCCGCGAGGGCGGCCACCACCGCCGCCGGATCGCCCACGCCGGCGGCGACGCCACCGGCGCCGAGATCTCCCGCGCGCTCGTCGAGGCCGTACGCGAGGCCGGTATCGAGACCATCGAGCACGCCCTGGTCCTCGACCTCCTCAAGGACGCCGAGGGCCGCGCCGCCGGTGTCACGCTGCACGTCATGGGCGAGGGCCGCCGCGACGGCGTCGGCGCCGTGCGCGCCGGAGCCGTCGTGCTGGCCACCGGCGGCATGGGCCAGGTCTTCTCGGCGACCACCAACCCCGCCGTCTCCACCGGCGACGGCGTCGCCCTCGCCCTGCGCGCCGGGGCGGAGGTCTCCGACCTGGAGTTCGTCCAGTTCCACCCCACCGTCCTGTGGCTCGGCCCCGACGCCGAGGGCCAGCAGCCCCTGGTGTCGGAGGCGGTCCGCGGCGAGGGCGCGTATCTCGTCGACGCCGACGGCCACCGCTTCATGGCCGGCGCACACGAGCTCGCCGAGCTGGCCCCCCGCGACATCGTCGCCAAGGGCATCATGCGCCGCATGCAGGAAAAGGGCGCCGAGCACATGTACCTCGACGCCCGCCACTTCGGCGCAGAGATGTGGGCCCACCGCTTCCCCACGATCCTCGCGGCCTGCCGGGCGCACGGCATCGACCCGGTGACGGAGCCGATCCCCGTCGCGCCGGCCGCGCACTACGCCTCCGGCGGTGTACGGACCGACCTGCGGGGCCGCACCAGCATCGCGGGCCTCTACGCCTGCGGTGAGGTCGCCTGCACGGGCGTGCACGGCGCCAACCGGCTGGCGTCCAACTCCCTGCTGGAGGGCCTGGTCTTCGCCGAGCGCATCGCCGCGGACATCACCGCCCCCCTGCCGGAGCCCGCCCCCGTCCACGCCGAGGCGCGGACCGGTGCCGGCACGCCCATGGCAGGTCAGCCGCCGGCCGACCTGATCGCCCCCGAGCTGCGCGTCACGATCCAGCGGATCATGACCGAGGGCGCCGGGGTGCTGCGCTCGCGGAAGAGCCTGGAACAGGCCGCGGCGGAGCTGGACCGCATAGCCTTGGAGGCCGACGGGAAGGCCGGACCCGGCACGGAGTGCTGGGAGACGACCAACCTCCTGCTCGTGGCACAGGTCCTCGTCGCGGCCGCCCTGCGGCGCGAGGAGACCCGCGGCTGCCACTGGCGCGAGGACTTCCCCGACCGTGACGACGCCGCCTGGCGTCGCCACCTCCTGGTGACCCTCCACCAGGACCACACGTTCGCCGTCTCCCGCACGGACTCGGCCGCCTTCCCGCCCGTCAACCCCCTCCGTCCCCAAGGAGTCCGCCGTGAGCACCCCTGACGAACTCGTCCTGCACACGATCGCCCTGCCGGGCGACGAACCCGCCGAAGCGATGATCGGCGGCTGCGGCGAGGGCTGCGGCTGCGGTGAGATGTTCGAGGACGACCTGCCGGAGTGCGGCCTCGACCCCGCCCTCGCGGCCCTGCTGACCGAGGCGGGCCTGAACCCGCTCCAGGTCGAGGACCTCGCCCACCTCGCCGTCGAGGAGGACCTCGACGGCGGTGAGGACGTCACCACCGTCGCCACCATCCCCGCGGACGCCGTCGCCACCGGTGACTTCACCGCCCGCGAGGACGGCACCGTCGCCGGACTGCGCGTCGCCGAGGCGATCCTGTCCGTCGTCTGCACCGACGAGTTCGAGGTCGAGCGGCACGTCGAGGACGGCGACCGGGTCACGGCCGGCCAGAAGCTGCTGTCCGTGCGCACCCGCACCCGCGACCTGCTCACCGCCGAGCGCAGCGCGCTCAACCTGCTGTGCCGCCTGTCCGGCATCGCCACCGCCACCCGCGAGTGGTCCGACATCCTCAAGGGCACCAAGGCCGCCGTCCGCGACACCCGCAAGACCACGGTCGGCCTGCGCGCCCTGGAGAAGTACGCCGTGCGCTGCGGCGGCGGCGTCAACCACCGGATGTCCCTGTCGGACGCCGCGCTCATCAAGGACAACCACGTCGTCGCGGCCGGCGGCATCGCCGAGGCGTTCCGTGCCGTACGCGCCCGCTTCCCGGACGTGCCGGTCGAGGTCGAGGTCGACCGCCTCGACCAGATCGAGGCGGTCCTCGCCGAGGGCGCCGACCTGATCCTGCTCGACAACTTCACCCCGGAGCAGACCCGCGAGGCCGTCGAACTCGTCGCCGGCCGCGCCATGCTGGAGTCGTCGGGCCGCCTGACCCTCGTCAACGCCCGGGCCTACGGCGAGACCGGCGTCGACTACCTCGCGGTCGGTGCCCTCACCCACTCCGCCCCGGTCTTCGACATCGGCCTGGACCTGCGGGAAGAGACCGCCTGATGCTGCTCACCATCGATGTCGGCAACACCCACACCGTCCTGGGCCTGTTCGACGGCGAGGACATCGTCGAGCACTGGCGGATCTCCACCGACGCGCGCCGCACCGCCGACGAACTGGCCGTCCTGCTCCAGGGCCTGATGGGCATGCACCCGCTGCTCGGCGAGGAGCTGGGTGACGGCATCGACGGCATCGCCATCTGCTCCACGGTCCCCTCCGTCCTGCACGAGCTCCGCGAGGTCACCCGCCGCTACTACGGCGACGTGCCCGCGGTCCTGGTCGAGCCGGGCGTCAAGACCGGTGTGCCGATCCTCATGGACAACCCCAAGGAGGTCGGCGCGGACCGGATCGTCAACGCCGTCGCGGCCGTCGAGCTCTACGGCGGCCCCTGCGTCGTCGTCGACTTCGGCACCGCCACCACCTTCGACGCGGTCAGCGCGCGCGGCGAGTACACCGGCGGTGTGATCGCCCCCGGCATCGAGATCTCCGTCGAGGCGCTGGGCGTCAAGGGCGCGCAGCTGCGGAAGATCGAGCTGGCCCGGCCGCGCAGCGTCATCGGCAAGAACACCGTCGAGGCCATGCAGTCCGGCATCCTCTACGGCTTCGCGGGCCAGGTCGACGGCGTCGTCAACCGCATGGCCCGCGAGCTGGCCGACGATCCGGACGACGTCACGGTCATCGCCACCGGCGGCCTGTCGCCGCTGGTGGTCGGCGAGGCGTCGGTCATCGACGAGCACGAGCCGTGGCTCACGCTCATCGGCCTGCGCCTGGTCTACGAGCGCAATGTGACCCGCATCTAGGCGGTGGCCGGTGGGTCATGTGAGCGGGCGGCTGCGGGGCCGTGTCGTGCGCACCGACCGCTGCGCGGCGGTGTCCTCAATCTCCCCCAGCGGTAGCTGGGGGAGATTGAGGACGCGCCCGCAGGGCGCCCGCCGCCGCAGGCGGCAAAGACGGCCCGCAGCCGAAGATCCGCCGCACACGGCCTAGCCCCGCACCCGGCGCCCATCCGGCCCGTTCCGGCTCCTACCGGTCCCTTTCGGCCCGCGCGTGGAGGCAACCGACGGGCCGCTCCGACGGTCCTGTCAGCTGCGGTACATGATCGTGCACATGATGGGCGTGGAGCGTATGGGCGGAACGCGGACAATGCGGTGGCTGACGGCCGCCGCCTCGGTGGCGGCGGCCGGGCTGGTCCTGGCCGCCGTCCCGGCGCGCGCCCAGGTGCCGCCGCGCGCCGACTACCAGGCCATCGCCCACCCCGTGGTCGGCCGGATCGGCCAGACCGTCGAGGTCGAGCTGGGCGTGCGCAACGGCGGGCCGGGCCCGGCCGGCGGCCCGGCGGGCGGCCCCGGCTCGGGCGTGTACGAGGTGACGCCGCCGGAGGGCACCACGATCACCGCCACGCCCCCGCCGACCGGTGGCGGCAGACAGCCGTGTGTGGCCAAGGCCGTCCCCGCCCGGGACGCGGCCGGATATCTCTGCGCCATCGGCGAGAACTTCCCCGCGGGCGACCGCGAGACGCTGAGCTTCCGGGTCCGCATCGACAGGAAGGTCGAGGGCGCGGAGGGCCGGGTGCACATCGTCGAACGCGACGGGGCGCACACCCCCGACCCGGACCCGGCCAACGACTCGGCGCCGATCCGCGTGGAGGTCGTCGACCCCGCGCCCGCGCCGCCCGCCGATCCGGACACCACCGGCACCCTGCTGCTGGCCACGACCTCCGGCACCGCGATCTCCGCGGGTGCGATAGCGCTGGGCGTCACGCGTCGCAGACAGCGCTGAAGGGGTTTCTCCGCGTTGTGCGCACCCCCGCTGCGCGGTGGTGTCCTCAATCGCCGGACGGGCTGAAAGCGGCTGGGCTCAGCCACAATCAAGCCCGTCCGGCGCTTGAGGACGCGCCCGCAGGGCGCCCGCCGCCGCAGGCGGCAAAGACGGCCCGCAGCCCCGCCGGACAGGGCCTGGGCGTCACCCGCCGCAGACAGCGCTGAAGGGGTCTACCAGCACCGTGCCCCGCAGGGAAACGCATACAGCGCTGAACGGGGTCTCCCCGCACCGTGCCACGCCGGGAAACGCCAGGTCAGCGAAATTTGTCCGCTTAGCACTTAAAGTCGGCGCATGCCCACGCCTCACGGATCCCGCGGCGGCATGGCGTTCAGCGCGGACGAACTGCGCGTCGTGCGCCGAGCCCTCGCCATCGCCCTCGACCCCCATTCCGTCCCCCGCCGTCCCGGCCCCGGACGCGACGAAGAGGTGCGCGAGTGCCTCGGGCTCGTGGCGGCCCTGGACGAGGCGACCCGCGAGGGAGGCAAGCTGCGCGCCTTCCTCCTCGCGGACCTCGCCCGCTACCGCGCCGCCCTGCCGGGCGCGGTGGCCGGTTACACCGAGCGGCTCCAGGACGCCCTCGCCGCGGGCTACCGGCCCGGAGCCGAGGACCTCGCCGCGCTCCGCGGACTGTGCCGGGCCCCCTGCGGAGGCGCCGAGGCCGGCCGTCGCCGGGCGCTGCTGGCCCGCTGCGAGCACCTCGCCGAGCTGGCCGTACGAGCCCGGCTGGCCGGCCGCGCGGTGCCCGCCGCCGGACCCGCCCCGGGCCACGCCCGGCTGAAGGCGCTGCCCGGCGGCCGGGTGACACGCGCGGACTCCTCCGACCCCAAGCCGAAGCCCGGCAAGGAACCCACTCCGCGCCCCGCGACGCCGCGCCCCTCCGCGCCCCGGCCCGACCGGCCCATTCCCACCCCGGGCGAGGTGTTCCCGCCGCGCCGCAAGCCGGCCCCGCCGTCGACGGCCCGCCACCCCGCGGTCCGTTCCGCCTGAGCCGCGCGTAATCTGGACGGGTCGATTGCGCAACCGCAGAACCCGATTCCAGAAGGAGCCGACGGCCATGGACTATGTCGCCGCGTTGGTCCCGCCCATGGTGATGGCGGTGGCATTCATCGCGCTGGTCGTGACGATCGTCAAGAGTCAGGGCGGTGCGAACAAGGGCAAGGAAGACGCCCTCGTCGACGCCGCGCTGGCCCGCGCCGAGGGCGCCTCCCAGGCCGTCAAGGGTCCCGACGCCTGACCTTTCGTGGAGCCGCGCGCCGGGCAGCCGGCGCGCCGCGTCCACCGGGCGTGCGGACCGAGACCGACAATTCTCGGCCGTGCGCCCTTTTTACTGCCTCAGAGCAGCCGCAAATAAACCGGCATTCTAGACATCTCCCACTATTATTCGCGTGTGGTTCGACGCCTGGGTGATCTGGAAGACGCCGTCATGACGCGCGTGTGGGACTGGAACCGGCCGGTCACTGTTCGAGAAGTCCTGGAAGACCTTCAACAGGAGCGGTCCATCGCCTACACCACCGTCATGACCGTAATGGACAACCTGTATCAGAAGGGCTGGCTGCGGCGGGAAGCCGAAGGCCGCGCCTATCGATATGAGGCGGTCTCCAACCGGGCCGCCTACTCGGCCGCACTGATGAACGAAGCGTGGTCCCTCAGCGACAACCCCGCGGCCGCTCTCGTCGCCTTCTTCGGCATGATGTCGGCCGAACAACGGGAAGCCCTGCGCGACGCGATCCGGGTGGTCCAACTCGACGGGCCCGGCGACGCCGGCGGGGCGCCGGGGCGATAGCGTCCCGGCATGCCCGCACTATCAAAAGTCGTCACCGTCCGCCGTGCCCGGACCAGCGATGTTCCGGCGGTGCGCCGGCTCATCAACACGTACGTTCGTGACCGCATCCTCCTCGACAAAGCCACCGTCACCCTTTACGAGGACATCCAGGAGTTCTGGGTCGCGGAGCGGGACGAGGACGGCGCGGTCATCGGTTGCGGTGCCCTGCACGTGATGTGGGAAGACCTGGCGGAGGTGCGCACTCTCGCGGTGGACCCGGCCGTCAAGGGCGGCGGAGTCGGCCACGCCGTACTGGGCAAGCTGCTGCAGACGGCGCGCTGGCTGGGCGTGCGGCGCATTTTCTGCCTCACCTTCGAAGTCGACTTCTTCACGAAGCACGGCTTCGTCGAGATCGGTGAGACACCGGTGGACGGTGATGTCTACAGCGAGCTGCTGCGTTCCTATGACGAGGGCGTTGCCGAGTTCCTGGGTCTCGAACGGGTGAAGCCGAACACCCTTGGCAACAGCCGGATGCTTCTGCATCTGTGATCGCGACCCCTATCGCGGTCCCTATGTCCGAATCGCGCCCCTATCACAGGGCTCCGGAAGGCAGGCTTCCCACGGCGAAGGCGGGCTGAACCTTCCCGGGGGGTTTGTGTTTTTCCGGGAAAGGCGGTTTGCTATTCCTCCGTAATCCCAATTTTCCACTGAAAGGATTCCCCGTGGCACAGAAGGTTCAGGTCCTTCTTGTTGATGACCTCGACGGTGGCGAGGCGGACGAGACCGTGACGTTCGCGCTCGACGGCAAGACCTACGAGATCGACCTCACCACGGCCAACGCGGACAAGCTCCGGGGCCTGCTGGAGCCGTACACCAAGAGCGGCCGTCGCACGGGTGGCCGTGCCGCCGCGGGCCGCAGCAAGGCCCGCGCCGCTTCCACCGGTGGCAGCCCCGACACCGCGAAGATCCGCGCCTGGGCCAAGAAGAACGGCTACAACGTCAACGACCGCGGCCGCGTCCCCGCCGACATCCGTGAGGCGTACGAGAAGGCCAACGGCTGATCCTCCGTCGGCCGACGCGTGCGCGTTTCCCCGGCGCGCAGCAACCGGGCCCGGTGGCACTCCGTCGCCGCCGCGCTCACGAGCCGTACGAGATCGGGGGCGCCCCCATCGCCCCCGAGGCCGGTCACCGGCAGCGTCGGCTCGACCTCGCACCCCGGCTCGGGAGGCCGTAGCCACACGGCCTTCCCCGCGCCCAGCTCCCCGTGTTGCGCGCGGCCCGGGCCGGCGGGCAAGGGTGCGACGATCCGGCCGCCCCTGCCCAGCGCGGCCAGATCCAGCGCCACCCCGCCCCACTCCAGCCAGTCGAGCAGCTCCGGCAGCTCGTCCGCGCTGCCGGCGGCGACCAGGAACCGCAGCCTCCGCGCCCGCTCGTCGAGCGCGACGGGCCCGGTCCGCCCCACCCGCCCGAGGACCGCGAGACCGGCGTCGACGGGCAGGTCGAGCACATCGAAGCGCTCGCCGGTCAGCAGCTCCAGGGGTGCCGCGCCCGCGGTGGGCCAGCACAGTGTGTGCTCGTACCACCGACGTGCCTGGCACCATGGATCCGCGGGGACACAGGGGCGTGGGAGGGCAACGGTCATACGTGGTGCAACTGCGAAACCCTCAAGAGGTTACGCAGGGTTGATAGTTGGGCACGCTCCGTATAAGGAGTGAGGGGCGCTTCGGCGTTCCGGGTGGCGCGGGGGTGTTCGCCCGTAGCGGATGGGGGGTGCCCGCGCCGCATGGACTGTCAATGCTTGCGGGTAGGACATTCCCAATGGGAAGAGGCGGTACAGCAGCGCGTGTAGCGCGCCATCGCGGGAGATGGCCGGGCTACGGGCGGGCGTGTCGGGCCGAGCGGGCGTTCGCCATGGGCGTAGTGGTGGGGAGCGTATATGCCTGGCCTGCGGGAACATCGTCTCCCACCATCGGGTTGGAGGAGATGTCGGCTGTTCGGCAGTAGGTTTCCCCGCCGACGCGGGGGTGATCCGGACGGATGTCGGCAGTTGGAATGAGCTGTCCCGTCCCACGGGACTAGCATGCGGAAGGACAGGGAGGGGACCGACCCCTAACTGCCTGACCGCTCTGAGGAGCGATTAACGATGTTCGAGAGGTTCACCGACCGTGCGCGGCGGGTTGTCGTCCTGGCTCAGGAAGAAGCCCGGATGCTCAACCACAACTACATCGGCACCGAGCACATCCTCCTGGGCCTGATCCATGAGGGTGAGGGTGTCGCCGCTAAGGCCCTGGAGAGCCTCGGGATTTCGCTCGAGGCGGTCCGCCAGCAGGTGGAGGAGATCATCGGGCAGGGGCAGCAGGCCCCGTCCGGCCACATCCCCTTCACTCCCCGTGCCAAGAAGGTCCTGGAGCTGTCGCTCCGCGAGGCCCTCCAGCTCGGCCACAACTACATCGGTACGGAGCACATCCTGCTCGGCCTGATCCGCGAGGGCGAGGGCGTCGCCGCCCAGGTCCTGGTCAAGCTGGGCGCCGATCTCAACCGAGTGCGGCAGCAGGTCATCCAGCTGCTTTCCGGATACCAGGGCAAGGAGGCCGCCACCGCCGGCGGCCCGGCCGAGGGAACCCCCTCGACCTCGCTCGTCCTGGACCAGTTCGGCCGCAACCTCACGCAGGCCGCTCGCGAATCCAAGCTCGACCCGGTCATCGGGCGCGAGAAGGAGATCGAGCGGGTCATGCAGGTGCTCTCCCGCCGTACGAAGAACAACCCCGTCCTCATCGGCGAGCCCGGTGTCGGCAAGACGGCGGTCGTCGAGGGCCTGGCCCAGGCCATCGTCAAGGGCGAGGTGCCCGAGACCCTCAAGGACAAGCACCTCTACACCCTGGACCTCGGCGCCCTGGTCGCCGGCTCCCGCTACCGCGGTGACTTCGAGGAGCGCCTGAAGAAGGTCCTCAAGGAGATCCGCACCCGCGGCGACATCATCCTGTTCATCGACGAGCTCCACACCCTGGTGGGTGCGGGCGCCGCCGAGGGCGCGATCGACGCCGCGAGCATCCTCAAGCCCATGCTGGCCCGTGGCGAGCTCCAGACCATCGGCGCCACCACGCTGGACGAGTACCGCAAGCACCTGGAGAAGGACGCCGCGCTGGAGCGCCGCTTCCAGCCCATCCAGGTCGCGGAGCCCTCGCTGCCGCACACCATCGAGATCCTCAAGGGTCTGCGTGACCGGTACGAGGCCCACCACCGCGTCTCCATCACGGACGAGGCGCTGGTCCAGGCCGCCCAGCTGGCCGACCGCTACATCTCCGACCGCTTCCTGCCGGACAAGGCGATCGACCTGATCGACGAGGCCGGCTCCCGGATGCGCATCCGCCGGATGACCGCGCCGCCGGACCTCCGCGAGTTCGACGAGAAGATCGCCGACGTGCGCCGGGACAAGGAGTCCGCGATCGACTCGCAGGACTTCGAGAAGGCCGCCTCCCTGCGCGACAAGGAGAAGCAGCTCCTCGCCGGGAAGGCCAAGCGCGAGAAGGAGTGGAAGGCCGGCGACATGGACGTCGTCGCCGAGGTCGACGGCGACCTGATCGCCGAGGTCCTGGCCACGGCCACGGGCATCCCGGTCTTCAAGCTGACGGAGGAGGAGTCCTCCCGCCTGCTGCGCATGGAGGACGAGCTGCACAAGCGCGTCATCGGCCAGAAGGACGCCATCAAGGCGCTCTCCCAGGCCATCCGGCGCACGCGTGCGGGCCTCAAGGACCCGAAGCGCCCCGGCGGCTCGTTCATCTTCGCGGGCCCGTCCGGTGTCGGTAAGACGGAGCTGTCCAAGACGCTCGCCGAATTCCTCTTCGGTGACGAGGACGCGCTGATCTCCCTCGACATGTCGGAGTTCAGCGAGAAGCACACCGTCTCGCGTCTCTTCGGTTCCCCGCCCGGATACGTGGGTTACGAAGAGGGCGGCCAGCTCACCGAGAAGGTGCGCCGCAAGCCGTTCTCCGTCGTCCTCTTCGACGAGGTCGAGAAGGCCCACCCGGATATCTTCAACTCGCTCCTGCAGATCCTGGAGGACGGTCGCCTGACCGATTCCCAGGGCCGCGTGGTCGATTTCAAGAACACCGTCATCATCATGACGACGAACCTCGGCACCCGGGACATCTCTAAGGGCTTCAACCTGGGCTTCGCCGCCCAGGGCGACGTCAAGACCGGGTACGAGCGGATGAAGGCGAAGGTCAACGAAGAGCTCAAGCAGCACTTCCGGCCCGAGTTCCTCAACCGTGTCGATGACACGGTGGTCTTCCACCAGCTGACCGAGGAAGACATTATCCAGATCGTCGACCTCATGGTCGCCAGGGTGGACGAGCGGCTCAAGGACCGCGACATGGGCATCGAGCTCAGCTCGGAAGCCAAGTCGCTGCTGGCGAAGAAGGGCTACGACCCGGTCCTGGGTGCCCGCCCGCTGCGCCGCACGATCCAGCGCGAGATCGAGGACATCCTCTCGGAGAAGATCCTCTTCGGCGAGCTGCGCTCGGGCCACATCGTGGTCGTCGGCACCGAGGGCGAGGGTGAGGAGAAGAAGTTCACCTTCCGCGGCGAGGAGAAGGCGGCCCTGCCGGACACGCCGCCGATCGAGTCGGCGGCGGGTGGGGCGGGTCCCAACCTGTCCAAGGACGCGTAAGGCGCGCCTGCGCCCGGCTGTAGCGCTGTAGACCGGCCCCGGAACCGTACGCACGGTTCCGGGGCCGGTTTTGTGCGTTCGGGGGAGGTCAGAGCTCCAGGAGGGCGTCAGGGTCCTGCTAGCTGTGGATCAGTCGCTCGCCGAAGGCGTCGGCTCCCAGCACCGTCAGCCCCTGACCGGGGGTGGTGGACAGCGCCAGCGTCTCCCCGGGCAGCTCGCGCACCGTCGTGAGGTCCACCGTGATGGCGCCCGACCCCAGGTGCTCCAGATGGAGCGAGCGAAGGCCGGGGAAGACGCGCAGCAGTCTTCCGTCCACCGAGGAGGGCTCCGTGAGGCAGAGGGCCACCTCGGTGATCTGCGGCAACGGGTCCGCGCCCGCCAGGTCGTCCATGGAGCTGTTGAGCTGCAGCGAGGTGAGCCCGTGGAGGCTCCCCAGCCTGTTCAGCTCGTGGGAGGAGGCCAGGGAAGTCGGAAGCATCAGCTGCCGCAGTCCGGTCCAGCCTTCGATGCCCTCCAGGGACAACGGATCGCTGTCCGTGACCATGAGGCGGGAGACGCCGCTGAGAGGCGGCGGAAGGCTGCCGCAGCCTCCGGTCGAGGGCAGGTCCGCCACACCCAGGAAGGACAGCTCCAGGGCCCCGTCGAGGACTTCCAGGTGGTCGAGCAGCGCCCTCGATCCGAAGAGACCGAGGTGCAATTCGCGCAGGTGGGTCCCGGTCAGGGCGGAGACGTCACGCAACTGCGGGCAGTCCATGATCGAGAGGTATTCGATCTCCGGGTGCTCGCCCAGGAAGCCCAGATCCGTGATGTGCCTGTTCGTTCCGAGGATCAGCCGGGTCACCTTGCGCCCGCGGAGTGCCGGCCGGAGAAGATCCGCCGACCCGTCGTATTCGATGGACAGCGTTAGCACGGGGCCGATGTCCGGCAGGCACGCGAGTTGTTCCGCGCTTCCGACCATGATGTTGAGGTCATCGAGTCGCATGGGGGCGAGTACCTCTCTCGCGTACCGCCGTGCGACCGAGAACGTCCAGGCGTGGGCCACGGCCGTGCGGACGAACAGATCTTCGTGCTGCCCGTAGCGCTTCAGGAGAGGCTTCGCCGCGTCTCCCAGCGGGGTCAGCACCCTCACCACGTGCCTCGCCTCCGTGTCATCCAGCCCGTCCGGTCCGGGAAGGATCCCAAGAACCTCCGGACCCAGGGACGCCAGATGATCGATCTCCGAGGTCCTCCGCGGCGCTCCCAGCTCCCGGAGGCCCTCCCACACCGCCGCGTGCCGTGTGTCGTCCAAGGAGGCCGCGCTGATCGCACACTGGGCCGCGAGGGTGCGGACCGACCAGGCATCCTCACGGCTCGCACTCCTGCCCGCCGCGATCAGGGCGTCGATCACCCGCTCCTCCTCCTTCCGGCCGCAGTGCCCGATCACGAGCCGGATGACGTCCTGCCACTGCTCCTCCGCCACGTGGCCCAGTAATTCGTCCAGGCTGTCGCTGTCCTGGAATTCCTTCGCCGCGAGATAGTCCTGGAAGGTGCGGTGGATGAATTGGATGGAATCCGCAGTGCGCTCCTGTAGAAGCCCGCTGCGGTTGAGGAGATGCGTCAGGACTTCACCCGCCGTGCCCTGTTGCCTTATGCGCCTCAGGCCGGCCATGGCCAATTCCAGCTGCCGCACGGCCTGCGCCCGGGACAGCTCGGTGCGACCGTTGCGTACGAGCCAGATCGCAATGCGCTGGAGAAGCTGCCGGCCGTCGTCCGGTTCGAGTTCGATGCCCTCCGGTTTGTGGACGCGGCGGTGGGCGTCGCGGCTGCCGAGGAGCATGTTCAGCGCCGCCCGGTAGAGCTCCCAGCGGGTCCGGGGGAGCAGGCCGCTGCGGCGGCGGTGCAGGGCGCAGATGACGGCACACAGCAGCGGCGTGCGCGCCAGGTCGCGCAGGGCGGCGTTGCGCTGGAATTCCTGGGTGAGATCGCGTTCCAGGTCCTGGAGCCGGCTCCGTAGCCGCTCCGCGTGCCGCTTGTCGGCGTAACCGTCACATTCCAGCCGGGCCGCCGCGTGCCACGCCGCCACGAACGTCTGGATGTCGCGGTTGCTCATCGGCAGCAGCCGCAGCTCCTCGAAGCCCTCCGACTCCAGCCACGCCTGATCGACGGCGAGCGGCCGCACCGTGACGAGGCAGCGCGTGCGGGGGTGCATGCGGAGCAGCTCCGCCAGCCACTTGCGGGCAGGTGCGCGGTCGGCCTGCGGCAGCTCGTCCAGACCGTCCACCAGCAGGAGCGCCCGCCCGGCTGCCAGGACCCGCCCTGCCCAGCCACTCGGCGGGGTGTCCACCCCGGACAGGCGGGCGATGGTCGGTAACTGCGAAGGGGTGGGGCGGGTGATGCCCTGGGCGGCCAGAGTGCGCATGGGGATGACGAAGGGGACCAGGCCGTTGAGGGCGCTCAGCTCGGCGGACAGGGTGTTGCACGCGGCGTGCGAGGCCAGCCACCACACCAGCGTCGTCTTGCCGGCCCCCGCTTCGCCGCGCAGAAGCGTCCGGGGGCGGGAGCCGAGGAGCCCCTCGACCCGTTGTGGCCCGGAGCGCGCCTGCTCCCGGCCGGGGCGGGTCGCCTGGGCCTCGAGGCTGAGGTAGGCGGTGTCCAGGTCCCAGTTGGTGTCGCCGGTACCGAGGTCGTCGAGACCGAAGATCTCCAGTCGGCTGTAGGCGGCCTTGATCGCCTCGGCGTACGTCGCCTCGTAACCGTTGTCCTCCGGACCGGCCGAGTGGACCTGTTCCAGGTGGGGCGCCCGCGGCCAGTGCTCCTCCACGCGGGCCTGGAATTGCGTGTCCTCCAGGATCGAGGCCATGGGCACGGCGTCGATGGACGAGTGCGCCCAGCCCTTCGGGTCCTCGGTGGCTATGCCGACCAGGACCGGTCCGGCGAAGACCGGGCCGCCGGACAGTCCGGCCCAGGGCGAGCCGTAGGGCCCGGTGGACGGTGGGGGATGGGCGGCGCGCAGGACGTACCGCCCGCGCAGCACGCCCGACAACGGTGCGAGGGTGCCGGGGATCTGTACGGCCTCCAGTTCCTCCCGGCCATACCGCTGGACCTGCGGGAATCCCAGAGCCTGGCACCCGTCGACCGGGGACCGGCCGACGCAGACACCCCACCGCAGCGGCGGCAGGTCGGCGGCGGGCAGCAGCGGTCTGCCGGCGAGCAGCAGGGCGGCGTCGCACTGCTCCGGGTCGCCGGCCCACAGGACTTCGCACAGCACGGGCCCGGCATGGCCCAGCGCGACGACTCGCACGCCGCCCTCACCGCCCAGAACGTGCGCACTGGTCAGCACCAGCGACGCCGTCAGCAGCACCCCGCTGCCCTGCGCCTCGGCCAGCACCGCCACCAGCCGGTCCTCCACCGACGGAACGCGCGCCCCCGTCACCGCCCCGCGGAGCCGAACCGTGAGACGCCGCCCGGCCGGTCGTTGCCGACCCGCAGGCTGCCGCCGGTGCGGGCGTCCTTCGGGGTGAGGGTGAAGGAGACCGTGTGGGTGCGGGTGGAGCCGCGGGACGCCTCCGCGTCCGCGCTGACCACCCATGCCTTCACGCCGCCCGATCCCTTGGCGTCCTTGCGGATCTCGACGGTGAACTCCATGGCGATCTCGCCGACCTCGAAGACGATGTCCTCGCCCGCGCCGCGGGCGGCCGCGGTGGTGAGGCCGTCGCGGACCGCCTGGACGGCGTCCGCCAGCTCGACGTCGTCCAGGTGGGAGTAGCGGGAATCGTTGCCCATCGTGGTGCCCCCCGGCGGTGTGCGCGTCCGTTGACTGCTGTCCGGGAGCGTACCGCCGGGGCGGGGGCCTTTGGTCCCGGAACGGGCAAGGCCGTAAGTCCCTTCGCGGTGATACGGCCCATAGGGCGCGCGTCACATACTAAGGCGTTTAGCAGGAATGGGCTCCGTGGAAATCCCTTGATTCCGCGCGAAGCCGCCCCGCATAAGCAGCCGAATACCCTCCGGCCCGCTACGGCATTCGCTAGTAGAGGCCGTCCTTGGCAGGGCGGCGGATTCGGGTTACCAAGGTAGGGCGATCCCGGTCCGCAGCCGGGACCCATTCTTGCCTGGAGGTATTTCTTTATGTCGAAGCACACCGCTTTCCGTAATGCGGGCACGACCCTTCTGCGTTCCCGTGCCGCCGTCGTGGCCGCCGGGCTCGGGGCCTCGCTCGCGCTCGGAACCGGGGTGGCGCTCGCGGCGGAGACCACCTCCCAGGCGCAGCTCCCGGCGTTCGCGTCCGTGGCGGCGCTGGACGACGCCCTGCACGCGCAGGCCGAGACGCAGCTGAAGGCCGCCGCCAAGGAGGCCAAGGCCAAGGCCGACGAGGCCCGGGCCAAGCAGGACGCCGAGAAGCGCGCCGCCGACGCCCGTCAGCAGGCCGAGGCCTCGCGCAAGAAGCGGGCCGACGCCTGGATCGCCCCCGTGGACGGCTACCAGATCGGCCAGCCCTTCGGCATCGCCGGCAACATGTGGGCCAGCAAGCACAGCGGCCAGGACCTGGTCGTCGGTACCGGCACGTCCGTGAAGGCCGTGCACGGCGGTACGGTCGTGAAGGCCGGCCCGAACGGCGGCGGCGACGGCCCCGCGTACGGCAACGCCATCGTGATCAAGCACGACGACAACACGTACTCGCAGTACGCGCACCTGTCGCAGGTGAAGGTCTCGATCGGCCAGACCGTGACCACCGGCCAGGAGATCGGCCTCTCGGGCTCCACCGGCAATTCGTCCGGCCCCCACCTGCACTTCGAGATCCGCACCACCCCGGACTACGGCAGCGGCATCGAGCCCCGCGCGTTCCTGAGCGCCCACGGCGAGAACCTCTGACCGACCCCCGGCCGGACTTGTGAGAGCGCCCCCGCACGGCAATCGCCGTGCGGGGGCGCTTGCCGTTTCCGGGAGAGCGGACCGGCGCCGGCCGTGCCTACCGTGGTCGTGAGGCAGAACCCGTCCCCGGGAGGGCGCCATGATCAAGGGCATCGCCATCACCACCGTCTGGGTCCTCGACCAGGACCGGGCGAAGGAGTTCTACACCGAGAAGCTCGGCTTCGAGGTCCGTACCGACATGAGCATGGGCGGTGACCAGGGCATGCGCTGGCTGACGGTCGGCGCCGCGGCGCAGCCGGACGTCGAGCTCACCCTGATGGTGCCGGGCCCGCCCGCGATGGACGCCCAGTCCGCCGAGGCCGTCCGGTCACTGGTCGCGACGGGTGCGCTGGGCGCCGGGGTGCTGGTCACCGACGACGTCCGGCGCGAGTACGAGACCCTCAAGGCCAAGGGCGTGGAGTTCCTCCAGGAGCCGCAGGAGCGCCCGTACGGGACCGAGGCGGTCTTCCGCGACGACTCCGGCAACTGGTTCTCGCTGACCACGCCCAGCGAGGAGCTGGACCTCGACAAGACCTGGGGCGAATACGTGGACCCGATGTAGCCGGCGGGCGGCTAGTCCGGCACCTGGATGACCGGGAAGCTGCCCGTGCTGGTGGGGGCCGACTCCGGGAGCCACAGCACGGCGATCGCGCCGGTGTCCCCCTCCGCCTCCGGGTCGGCGTTGCGGAAGGTCAGGCGCGCCCCCAGGACCCGGGCCTGGCCGGCGGCGATGGTCAGACCCAGGCCGTGGCCCTTGCCCGCGCGGTCCTTGCTGCCGGTGCGGAAGCGGCTCGGCCCCTCCGCGAGCAGTTCCTCGGGGAAGCCGGGCCCGTGGTCGCGCACGCGCAGCACGCGCCCGTCGACCGTGACCTCGAAGGGGCCGCTGCCGTGCTTGGCGGCGTTGGCCAGGAGGTTGCCGAGGATGCGCTCCAGGCGGCGCGGGTCGGTGGAGACGTAGGCGTCGCGCAGGACCTTGACCTCGGCGTCCGGCTGGGCGGTCCGCACCCGGCGCAGCACGAAGTCGCCCAGGCGGATGTCCTGCATCTCGGCCCGCTCGGCGAAGCCGTCCAGGCGGGCGACCTCCAGCACGTCCTCGACCAGGGTGCGCATGGCCTGCGCCCGGTCGCGTACGAGCTCGGTGGGGCGGCCCGGGGGCAGCAGCTCGGCGGCGGTGAGCAGGCCGGTGACGGGCGTGCGCAGTTCGTGGGCGATGTCGGCGGTGACGCGGCGCTCGGCCTCCAGCCGGTCCTGCAGCGCCTCGGCCATGCCGTCGACGGCCCGCGCCAGGTCGTCGGTCTCGTCGCGCACCCGGCCCCCGATGGCGTCGCGCACGCGCACCTCGGAGTTGCCGTCGGCGAGCTTGCGGGCGGCCGTGGCGGCCTTGCGCAGCCGCCGGGAGAGCTGGCCGCCGATGAGGATGCCCAGGGCCGAGCCGCCCAGGACGACGGAGACCGAGCCGATGATCAGGGCCTTGTCGAGGGCGTTGAGAATGGAGAAGCGGTCCTCGAACCGGGTGTGGATCGAGAGGATCCTGCCGTTGCGCACCGGGACCGAGGCCCAGACCTCCGGGGTGCCCTTGCCACCGACGTCCTGGAGGTAGGTGGCGCGCAGCCCCACGGCGGCGGCGTCCCGCAGCGGCTGGGGCAGCGTGGGGTCGTCCACCTTGGCGTGGAGCATCAGGCGGCCGGTGTTCTCGTAGTAGCGCTGGGCGACCTGGACCCGCGCGTCCATGGCGTCGCGGGCGTTGTCGAGCATGGAGAGCCGCGCCTCGTTGTGGACGACGAGGCTCAGCGCGACGGCCACGAGCGCGCTGACGCAGGCGATGGCGAGGCTGACCTTCCAGCGCAGGCCCGAGCGCAGGGCGAGCTTCACCACAGCGTCACCACGAGGGATCTCGGTGGGTCACCATCGGGAGCTCAGCCTCTGAGCTTGTAACCGAAGCCGCGCACGGTCTCGATCCGGTCCTGGCCGATCTTGCCGCGCAGCCGCTGGACGTGGACGTCCACGACGCGGGTGTCGCCGCCCCAGCCGTAGTCCCACACCCGCTCCAGGAGCCGGTCGCGGGAGAGCACGGTGCCGGGCGCCGCCGAGAACTCCAGCAGCAGCCGCATCTCCGTCGGGGTGAGGGCCACGGGCTCGCCCGCCTTGCGGACCTCCATGCCCTCCGTGTCGACCTCCAGGTCGCCGAAGCGCAGCACCCCGCCCTCCAGCGGCTCCGGCTCGTCGGCCGCGCCCGTGCCGTTCGGCCCGCTGGCGTGCCCGAAGCGGCGCAGCACGGCCCGTATCCGGGCGACGAGCACGGCGCCGTCGAAGGGCTTGGTGACGTAGTCGTCCGCGCCGGCCTCCAGGCCGAGCACGACGTCGATGGAGTCCGCCCGCGCGGACAGCATGATCACGGGGACGGTCGACTCGTCGCGGATCCGGCGGCACAGGCTGACGCCGTCCAGGCCGGGGACCATGACGTCGAGCAGCGCGATGTCGGGTCTGCGGGCCCGGAACCTCTCCAGCCCCAGCAGCCCGTCCGGTACCGCGGTCACCTCGAAGCCGTCGCGCTCCAGCGCCAGCTGGGTCGCCTCGCGGATCACGTCGTCGTCCTCGACGAAGAGCACATGCGTATCGGCCACGCCGCTCTCAGCCCTCCGTTCCCACGCTCGGGAGTTCACCCTTGTCGTTGTTGCCGACCTTGCTGAAGTCGGTGTGCGTACGACCGGTCTCGCGGAACTCGTCGTCCGACCAGTGGTACGTCATGACATCCTCGCCCGACGCGCAGCACGCCGCGTCACCGGGACCGTAGACCTGCTTGGTGACCTGCAGCTCGCGGCGGTCGATGTCGGCGTAGACGGGCGGCTGCTCGGCCGAGAACACGTTCTCGTACGAGTCGCCCTTGGCACGGTACACATAAGCGCCGACACCGAAGGAATCGCTGCACGTCATGACGTTGATCACGACGTCGTTGCGGGAGCCGCCGGTGAGCTGGCCGTAGATCACGTCGACCGGGTAGTCGTTCTTCGAGCACGGCTTCAGGTTCTTCTTGACCTGCTCGCCGACCTTGGGATCGCTCTTGATCAGCTTGACGGCGTCGACCTTCTGCTGCGCCGGTATGGCCGAGGCCGAGGGCATCCGGGACGGCTTCGCCGCGGACTGGTTCTGCGCGGTGCCCTCCTTGCGCACGCCCTCGCTGCCCGCGTCGCATCCGGCAAGCAGAAGACCGGCGGCCGCGGCCATCGCTGTGACCGTGCCGCCGGTGATCAGTGCCGGCCTTCCAGGAGCCGCCTTTTTCAGGCTGCGCACCGTTCCTGCCCCCGCTCGTTGCGCTCAAGGGCGTGGAAGTCCAGGTCTCGGCTCTCCAGCTCCTGACGCAGCCGGGCGAGCGCCCGGTGCAGCGTGCTCTTGACCGTGCCGGTGGACATGCCGAGCGCCTCCGCGGTCTCCTCGGTGCTCATCTGCTCCCAGTGTCGCAGTACGACGACGCTGCGCTGCTTGGGTGCCAGGACTCCGAGGATGTCCATCAGCAGGGCGCGGTCGGCGTGCTGCTCGGTGCCGTCCTCGACGCTCGCGTCGGGGAGCTGCTCGGTGGGTACCTCATCGAGCTTACGGGCACGCCACCACTCAGTACGAGTGTTGATCATGACACGGCGGAGGTAGGCGTCCGCCAGCGACTTGTCCGCTATGCCTTCCCAGCGGCCGTAGGTGCGCACCAGGGCGGTCTGGAGGAGGTCCTGCGCGTCGATGGGGTCCGGAACGAGACGGCGGGCGCTGCGCAGGAGGGCGTCCTGACGGTTGCGCACGTACTCTTCGAAGTCCAGAACCTTGCCGCTGCTGGCCATCTCGCAGCCTCCATTCCGCTTGCATTCCCCGCGTCACGCTGGTGGTCCTCCAGCACGGGTAGGACGCTACGGAGGCGCTGTTGCGACGCGATGTGCAGCAGCCCTTCGGCTGGAGCACAGCTGTCCATAGGTTGTGTAACAGCGAACCCGAAATGATGAAGAAATGGGGCGCAAAGGGGGTCCTGCGCCTTCACTTCATCACCGCTATGTGAGCGGCAGCCGGTACCGGCCGTCCTCCAGCGGCTCCACCAGGCCGTCGGCGACCAGACCGTCCAGCGCGCGCGCCCGCTGCACCGGCTCGTCCCACACCGCGTCCAGCGCGGCCTGCGGCACCGGCTCGACCGCCTCGCGCAGCACCGCCAGCAGCTTGCCGCGCACCTGGCGGTCCGTACCGGCGTACGTCTGGCCGCGGCGCGGCGGTCCGTCGTGCGCCGGTGACCCGGCCGCCCGCCACGCGCAGTGGCCCGCGATCGGGCAGCGCGCGCAGTCGGGCGTGCGGGCCGTGCAGACCAGCGCGCCCAGCTCCATGGTCGCGGCGGCCCAGCGGGCGGCCACCGGCTCGCTCTCGGGCAGCAGCGTGCGGGCCAGCTTCCGCTCGGCGGCGGTGGTGGCGTTCGGCGGGTACTGGGCGCCGCTCACGGCGCGCGCGAAGACCCGGCGGACGTTGGTGTCGAGGACCGCGTGCCGCTGCCCGTACGCGAAGGAGGCCACGGCCGCCGCCGTGTACTCGCCGACGCCCGGCAGCGCGAGGAGCTTGGCGTGATCGTCCGGCACCTCGCCGCCGTGCAGTTCGGTGATCGCCGACGCGGCGGCGTGCAGCCGCAGCGCGCGCCGCGGGTAACCGAGCCGGCCCCAGGCGCGGACCGCCTCACCGGGCGGCTCGGCGGCGAGCGCGGCCGGGCGCGGCCAGCGGGCCAGCCACTGCTCGTACACCGGCAGCACCCGGCTGACCGGCGTCTGCTGGAGCATGAACTCGCTGACCATCACCCCCCACGCGCCCGCCTCCGGGCGGCGCCAGGGGAGGTCACGGGCGTGCGCGCCGAACCAGTCGATGACCGGGTCGTGCAGGACGGCGGGGGTTCCGGGCGAGGCGGCAGTCATGGCAGTCATGGCCTTCCGATCCTGACACGGTCGTCCGGCACCGCGAAACGCGCCGGGCCCCGGGCGTCGGACTTTCGCCAGGGCGGCGGTGCGCGGGGGGCCACCCGGAGTGGTCCCCCGCGACCCCGGGGGAGTGGAATGGGCCCATGAGCGAGAACCGGACGCAGCCGCGGCCGCCGGGCGAGATCCTCGCCGCCCTCGGCGCGCACACCACCATGACCCTGGCCTACGCCGACGACGACGGGCCGCAGGCGTGCGCCGTGCTCTACGCGCCGGCCGACTCCGCGGGCGACCCCGCCCTGCTCTTCGTCACCTCGGTCACCACCCGCCACGGCCGCGCCCTCCTCGCGGGTGACGGCCGGGCCGCGTTCACCGCACAGCGCGACGGCCAGGAATGGACCGCCCTGACGGGGATTCAGGGCCGGGGCGTCTGCCGCCGGCTGGAGGGCGCGGAGCGCGAGATCGCCTGGCCCGCGTACGCCGCCCGCTACCCGTACGTCGAGCGCGACGACCGCCTGCGCCGCGCGATGGAACGCACCGACCTGTGGGAGCTGCGCCCGGACTGGCTGCGGCTGACCGACAACGGGCAAGGTTTCGGCCATAAGACCGAATGGACGCGCCAGATGGGCGATCGGCATGTGTAAGCCCTGACTCTCGTCAGGTGTCGACAACTTCGGGCCCTGCCGGTGCGGGCAGATGATGAGAAAAGTAGGCACCCATGCGGCGGGTATGGGCTGGTGCCCTGGCAGATCTCTCGTAGAGTCTTCGCGTGGGATCACTGCGCAATCCGATCGGGCCGCTTCCCTCCTCCATCTACTGGCGGCGGAGGGCAGTCGCACTTGGCCTGCTCGGCCTTCTCATCCTGTTGGGGTTGTGGTTCGTCACCCTTGGGGGTGACGGCGGCTCCGGCGGGGACCAGGGCAAGGGCTCGGACGGCAAGGGCCCGGGTGACACCACCATCACCCCCGGCCCGGTGCCATCGGGCCCGCACTACAGCCAACGGCCGGGCGGACGGGGTGATTCGGGCACCGGCGGCACGGGCGGCGGAGGCACCGGCGGTTCCGGCGGCTCGGGCGGCTCCGGCGGCGACCACTCGGGCGCGGGCGGCAGCGGTGGTGCCGGCAGCGGCGGCAGCGGTACGGGCGGCTCCGGCGGCGGCGCGCTGGGCACGGGGGACAGCAAGACGGTCCCGGCCGGGTCCAAGCTGCCCGACTGCGCGTCAGGTTCCGTACGCGTGGAGCTCCGCAGCGTCAAGAACGCCTACGCGCCCGACGAGAAGCCGAAGTTCGAGGTCGTCGTCAAGAACACCGGTGGCAGCGCCTGCAAGGTGAACCTCGGCGCGACCGCGGCCATCCTCAAGATCACCAGCGGTGACGACCACGTCTGGTCCTCCGACGACTGCGCCCGCGGCGCGGGCGCCGTGCTGGTGGAGCTGCCCGGCTCGGGCGAGACCAAGCGCACGGTGGAGTGGGACCGCAAGCGCAGCGCCCCGCAGTGCGCCACGCCGTCCGGCGACACCGCGGCGGGCGCCGGCACTTACCGGGTCGAGGTCAAGATCGCGGGCGTGACGGAGCGGCTGGAATTCTCCCTGGAGAAATGAAGTGGAGGGGCGGCCCTGGGGGCCGCCCCTCACTCGTGAACCCTCGGGACCCGCTATGCCGTGCGGTCCGCTGCGCGGCGGTGTCCTCACGCGCCGGACGATCTGAAATCGGCCGAGCCCAGCCACAATCAAGCCCGTCCGGCGCTTGAGGACGCGCCCGCAGGGCGCCCGCCGCCGCAGGCGGCAAAGCCGGCCCGCAGCCGAAGACCTGCCGGACAGCGCCGAGCCGTACCCGCCGAGCCGTACCCGGCTAGCCGTACCCGCCAAGCCGCACCCGGCTAGACGTACCGCTCCAGGATCGACGACTCCGCCAGCCGCGAGAGCCCCTCGCGGACCGAGCGCGCGCGGGCCTCGCCCACACCGTCGACCGTCTGCAGGTCGTCCACGCTCGCGGCGAGCAGCTTCTGCAGCCCGCCGAAGTGGTCCACCAGCCGCTCGATGATCGCGCCCGGCAGGCGCGGCACCTTGGCCAGCAGACGGTAACCGCGCGGGGACACCGCGGAGTCCAGCGTCTCCGGCGAGCCGCTGTACCCCAGGGCCCGCGCGACGATGGGCAGCTCCAGCAGCTCCGCGTGGGTGAGGGAGTCCAGCTCCGACAGCGCCTCGGGGACCGTGCGGGTGCGCTTGGCGGTCGGCTCGGGGACGTAGTCCCGCACGACCAGGTCGCGCTCCGGCTCGACACCCGCGATCAGCTCGTCCAGCTGGAGGGTGAGGAGACGGCCGTCCGTGCCCAGCTCGACGACGTACTCCGCGATCTCCGTGGCGATCCGGCGCACCATCTCCAGCCGCTGCGAGACCGCGGTGACGTCGCGGACGGTCACCAGGTCCTCGATCTCCAGGGCCGACAGCGTGCCGGCGACCTCGTCGAGGCGGAGCTTGTAGCGCTCCAGGGTGGCCAGCGCCTGGTTGGCACGGGAGAGGATCGCGCCCGACTCCTCCAGCACGCGCCGCTCACCGCCCACGTACAGCGCGATCAGCCGCATCGACTGGCTGACCGACACCACGGGGAACCCGCACTGGATGGAGACCCGCTGCGCCGTGCGGTGACGGGTGCCGGTCTCCTCGGTGGGGATCGAGGCGTCCGGCAGCAGCTGGACGCCCGCCCGCACGATCTTGGTGATGTCCTTGTCGAGGATCAGCGCGCCGTCCAGCTTGCACAGCTCGCGCAGCCGGGTGGCGGTGAACTCCACGTCGAGGACGAAGCCGCCGGTGCACATCGACTCGACGGTCTTGTCCATGCCGAGGACGATCAGTCCACCGGTGTTTCCCCGAAGAATGCGCTCCAGGCCGTCGCGCAGGGCCGTGCCGGGCGCGACGGCGCTCAGCGAGGCGCGCATCAGGTCGACGCCGGAGCCACCGGAGCTTCCCCCGGCCCTGCCGGGGCCCGATGCCCGGTCGTTGGCTGCCACTGCACTCCTCCGGTCGCAAGGTCAACGCTGCCGCCGGCCGCCCTGCTGTCCGTACGTACGGGCGAGACCAGGGCAAAGTCTACTGGCGTATTCCGGCGCCCAGCCTATTAAAGGGCGCTCTCTTCCGGATCGGAGAGGGCGCCCCCGGCCGGTGCGGCCGCGCCGGCGCTGCGCCGGTTCTCCCGGGGTACCCGCTTGGGCAGCACTCGAAGCGCCTCGCCTATGTCCGCGACCTCCAGGACCCGCATGCCGCTGGGCACCTTCCCCGGGTCGCCCGGCACCAGTGCGTGCGTGAACCCGAGCCGGGCCGCCTCGGCCAGCCGCCGCTGCACGCCCGTGACGCGCCGCACCTCGCCGGCCAGGCCCACCTCGCCGATCGCCACCAGGTTCTTCGGCAGCGGGGTGTCGCTGGCGGCGCTGGCCAGGGCGAGCGCGATGGCCAGGTCGGCGGCCGGCTCGGAGAGCTTCACCCCGCCGACCGTGGCGCTGTAGATGTCGCGCTTGCCCAGGGCGCTGATCTTGCCGCGCTGCTCCAGCACCGCGAGCATCATCGACACCCGTGACGTCTCCAGGCCCGAGGTGGTGCGGCGGGGCGAGGGGATCTGCGAGTCGACGGTGAGCGCCTGCACCTCGGCCACCAGGGGCCGGCGGCCCTCCAGCGTCACCGTCAGGCAGGTGCCGGGCACCGGCTCGGAGCGACGGGTCAGGAACAGGCCGCTGGGGTCGGTCAGCCCGGTGATGCCCTCGTCGTGCAGCTCGAAGCAGCCGACCTCGTCCGTGGCGCCGTAGCGGTTCTTCACACCGCGCACCAGGCGCAGCCGGGCGTGCCGGTCGCCCTCGAAGCTCAGCACCACGTCCACCAGGTGCTCCAGCAGGCGCGGACCGGCGATCGCGCCGTCCTTGGTGACGTGGCCGACCAGCAGCGTGGCCATGCCGCGCTCCTTGGAGGCCCGGATCAGGGCGCCCGCGACCTCGCGCACCTGAGCCATCCCGCCCGGCGCGCCGTCGATCTCGGGGGAGGCCACGGTCTGGACGGAGTCCATGATCAGCAGGGAGGGCTTGACGCTGTCCAGATGGCCGAGGACGGCGGACAGGTCGGTCTCGGCGGCCAGATAGAGGTGGTCGGACAGGGCGCCGATGCGGTCGGCCCGCATCCGGACCTGGCTCGCGGACTCCTCACCCGTCACATAGAGCGTGCGGTGCTCGTCGGAGGCGGCCTTGGCGGCCACGTCCAGCAGCAGCGTCGACTTGCCGACACCGGGCTCGCCCGCGAGCAGCACCACGGCGCCCGGCACCAGACCGCCGCCCAGCACGCGGTCCAGCTCGGGCACGCCCGTGCCGCGCGCGGTGGCCTGGCGGCCGTCCACCTGCGCGATCGGCAGGGCGGCCGAGGTGACCCGGCCGGGCGCGGTCGTACGGACGGCGGGCGTGCCGAACTCCTCGACCGTGCCCCACGCCTGGCACTCGGGGCAGCGGCCGAGCCACTTGGCCGTGGTCCAGCCGCACTCGGTGCAGCGGTAGGAGGGCCGGTCCTTGGCGGACGGGCGGGAGGTACGGGCAGCCATGGGGGTCACCGTAGCCGTGGCCACTGACAAACGGGCCGCGACCGGGACCGCCTCGGGCGGAACGTGAGGCTCCTGTCCCCTTATGAGCGAGAAGGTCACCCGAATGGGTTAAACATGCGTCCGCAGCACGAGCGAGGCCCCGTCGCCCGCCTACCGTCGCCGGGATGATGACGAGCAGGCCCGAGCACCCCACGCACGCCACCGGCGCGCACCGTGACCGGGGCGGCGCGCCGCGCGCGGCCCGCACCGACCAGGACACGCTCGTGCGGCGCCTGCCCGTGCGGTACGAACCGTACGCCGACGGACTCTTCACCTACTGCCTGTCCGTCCTGTGCGACCACGACGCCGCCACCGCCGCCCTCGGCGAGATCCTCGCCCTCGCCGAGCGCCGCGCCGACCGGGCCCCCGGCGAGGAGCAGCTCCGCGCCTGGCTCTACGCCCTCGCCCGCTGGGCGTGCCTGCGCCGGCTCATGGAACAGGGCGCCCCGGCCGGCGAGACCGCCACCGCCGCCCCCGCCGGCGAGCGGC
>NZ_JAGGOL010000158.1 GCF_018614525.1 Streptomyces sp. ISL-11 | reverse complement strand
GGGGACGACGACGCCGCGCCAGGGTGTCACACGCAGCTCGCCGTCGCCGTCCCGGTCGGCGGTACGGGCCAGGAGCCGGCACTGGGCGGCGGTCAGCCGCCCGAGCGGGGCGGCGACCGACAGGGCGCGCGAGCCGTCCGGGCCGGTGACCGTGCCGGGCTCCACCGGCGGGCCGAGCGGGAGCGCCGGGCGGGGGAGCGGGGTACAGGCGATGCCCGCCGCCGCGAGCCGGTCCGCGAGCCGGGCGGTGCGGGGCCGTGCGCCCGGGGGGAGTTCGCGGACCCGCCAGGCGCGTCCGCCGCTCTCGCCCACGGCCGTCAGGAACTCGGCGGCCGCCAGCGCGGCCGCGCGGGGCGCGTCCGCGGCGGCGATCCGCAGCCCGGGGCCGGTGGTGCCGAAGCACAGGACGGCCCGGTCCGGACCGCTTGCGATCAATGTCACATCGGGTGCGAGCGCCACGATATCGCCCCGCCCGTCGTCCAGTCCGAAGAGGAACCGGCCCGACAGACCGGACAAATCGATGAAATCGCCGGCCAGTGACGGCACTTCGGTGCCGGCCGGCTCGCGCGTCGGTCCCGGCGCCGCCTCGCGCACCCGTACGCCGTCGGCGCACAACAGCGCGTCGAGCTCCCGGGCCCACGCCTGCACGTCCACCCGTCCGCCGGGCCCGCCGCTCCGGATGCCCGACTCATCCGGTTCGCCCTGCGTGTTCTGTCCCTTTTCCTCGTCCGGCCCGTCCCACTCGTCCCGCCCGTCCAGCCCGCACAGCGGTGACGCGGCCACGTTGCGGATCCGCTCGTTCCGGTCGGACGGCAGCAGGCCGGCCGCGCGCAGTAGCCCGCCCAGCTCGCCGCCGCACCCTTCCGCGAGGCCGCGGATCTGCACGTTGCCGCGCGAGGTGATGTCGAGATTCCCGTCCCCGAGCCGCTCGGAGAGGCCGGCCAGCACCTCCGCCTGACGGGCCGTCAGCAATCCGCCCGGCAGCCGGACGCGCGCCAGCGCCCCGTCGTCCGCGGCGTGCAGCCGCAGCGCGCCCGGACAGGCGTCGCCGCGCTCGCGGACCGGCCGTCCGGCGGCCGCGGCGGCACTGCCGGAGCCATCCCGGTCCGCGGGGGATGTGGGGGTGACGGACATGGCGGCGAGCATACCGACGATCACACCCGGTGCACCGTCCCACAGGGCATCTGCCAGCGCTTACTATGCTCAACGGCGGACCGTTCTGCTTTTCCGGTCCACCACAACGCCAGCGACGGCGACAGGGGAGGAAGCCGGTGGAACTCCGGCACGGTCCCGCCACTGTGAGCACGGCAGCGATGCCGCGCGAGTCAGGAACTCCCGCCGTCCTCCAACCGCCCGGGGCGCGGACCCCGAGGAAGGCTGCCGCCGCATGCGCACGTCCCGGTCCCGCGCGCCCCGAGTGACCCTCGAAGCCCTGGGGAGCGCCGCGTGATCCTTCTCCTGTCGACCTCCGACACCGACCTGCTCAGCGCCCGCGCGGCCGGAGGCCCGGTCCCGTACCGGCTCGCCAACCCCGCCCGGCTCGCGCTGGACGACCTCCCGGAGCTCCTGGAGGGCACCGACCTCGTCGTCGTGCGCCTCCTCGGCGGCATCCGCGCCTGGCAGGAGGGCCTGGACCAGCTGCTCGCCGGAGACCGGCCCGTCGTCGTCCTCACCGGCGAACAGGCTCCCGACGCCCAGCTGATGGAGGCGTCCACCGTCCCCATCGGCATCGCAGCCGAGGCCCACGCCTACCTCGCGCACGGCGGGCCCGCCAACCTCGAACAGCTCGCCCGGTTCCTCTCCGACACCGTGCTGCTCACCGGCCACGGCTTCGAGGCGCCCGCCGCCGCCCCCACCTGGGGCCCGCTGGAGCGCGCGCCCCGGCCGGACGCCACCGGCCCGGTGATCGCGGTGCTCTACTACCGCGCCCACCACATGAGCGGCAACACCGCCTTCGTCGACGCCCTGTGCGACGCCGTCGAGGACGCGGGCGGCCGCCCCCTCCCGCTGTTCGTGGCGTCCCTGCGCGCCCCCGAGCCCGGCCTCGTCGAGGCGCTCGGTACCGCCGACGCCGTCGTCACCACCGTCCTGGCCGCGGGCGGCACCAAGCCCGCCACCGCCTCCGCCGGCGGCGACGACGAGTCCTGGGACGCCGGCGCCCTCGCCGCGCTCGACGTGCCGATCCTGCAGGCCCTGTGCCTGACCGGCCCGCGCAGCGCCTGGGAGGAGAACGACGAGGGCCTCTCGCCGCTCGACGCCGCCACCCAGGTCGCCGTCCCCGAGTTCGACGGCCGCATCATCACCGTCCCGTTCTCCTTCAAGGAGGTCGACGAGGACGGCCTGCCCGCCTACGTCGCCGACCCCGAGCGTGCCGCCCGCGTCGCCGGCATCGCCGTGCGCCACGCCCGCCTGCGCCACATCCCCGCCGCCGACAAGCGCCTCGCGCTCGTCCTCTCCGCCTACCCCACCAAGCACTCCCGCATCGGCAACGCCGTCGGCCTCGACACCCCCGCCAGCGCCGTCGCCCTGCTGCGCCGCCTGCGCGAGGAGGGCTACGACTTCGGCGACGAGGCCGTTCCGGGACTGGAGTCGGGCGACGGCGACGAACTGATCTACGCCCTCATCGAGGCCGGCGGCCACGACCAGGAGTGGCTCACCGAGGAGCAGCTCGCCCGCAACCCCGTCCGCATCCCCGCCGCCGACTACAAGCGCTGGTACGCGAAGCTGCCGCAGGAGCTGCGCGAGTCCGTCGAGGAGCACTGGGGGCCGCCGCCGGGCGAGATGTTCCTCGACCGCAGCCGCAACCCCGAGGGCGACATCGTGCTGGCGGCCCTGCGCCGCGGCAACCTCCTCATCCTCATCCAGCCGCCGCGCGGCTTCGGCGAGAACCCCATCGCCATCTACCACGACCCCGACCTGCCGCCCTCGCACCACTACCTGGCCGCCTACCGCTGGATCGCGGCCTCCGCCGACGACGGCGGCTTCGGCGCCGACGCGATGGTCCACCTCGGCAAGCACGGCAACCTGGAGTGGCTGCCCGGCAAGAACGCCGGCCTGTCCGCCGCCTGCGGCCCCGACGCCGCCCTCGGCGACCTGCCGCTGGTCTACCCCTTCCTCGTCAACGACCCCGGCGAGGGCACCCAGGCCAAGCGCCGCGCCCACGCCACCCTCGTCGACCACCTCGTACCGCCGATGGCCCGCGCCGAGTCCTACGGCGACATCACGCGCCTGGAGCAGCTCCTCGACGAGTACGCCGCCATCTCCGCGATGGACCCGGCCAAGCTGCCGGCCATCCGCGCCCAGATCTGGACCCTGATCCAGGCCGCCAAGCTCGACCACGACCTCGGCCTGGAGGACCGCCCGGACGACGACGGCTTCGACGACTTCCTGCTGCACGTCGACGGCTGGCTGTGCGAGGTCAAGGACGCCCAGATCCGCGACGGCCTGCACGTCCTGGGCGGCGCCCCGACCGGACCCGAGCGCGTCAACCTCGTCCTGTCGATCCTGCGCGCCCGCCAGATCTGGGGCGGCACCGCCGCCCTGCCCGGCCTGCGCGAGGCCCTCGGCCTCGACGAGTCCGCCGCCACCCGCACCACCGCCGACGAGGCGGAAGAGCAGGCCCGTACGCTCGTCCAGGCGATGGAGGACGCGGCCTGGGACCCGGCGGCGGTGAGCACGGTCGCGCACGGGCAGCCCGGACAGGTCGCCGCCATCCTCGACTTCGCCGCCCGCGAGGTCGTCCCGCGCCTGGCCGCCACCACCGACGAGCTCGACCACGCGGTGCACGCCCTGGCCGGCGGCTTCGTTCCCGCGGGCCCGTCCGGGTCCCCGCTGCGCGGCCTGGTCAACGTCCTGCCGACCGGCCGCAACTTCTACTCCGTCGACCCCAAGGCCGTCCCCAGCCGCCTGGCCTGGGAGACCGGCCAGGCCCTGGCCGACTCCCTCCTGGAGCGCTACCGCACCGACAACGGCGAGTGGCCGAAGTCGGTGGGCCTGTCGCTGTGGGGTACGAGCGCGATGCGCACCGCCGGCGACGACGTCGCGGAGGCGCTGGCCCTGCTGGGCATCCGCCCGGTGTGGGACGAGGCGTCGAGGCGGGTGACGGGCCTCGAACCCCTCTCCCTCGACGAGCTGGGCCGCCCCCGCATCGACACCACCCTCCGCATCAGCGGCTTCTTCCGCGACGCCTTCCCGCACGTGATCGGCCTCCTGGACGACGCGGTGCGCCTGGCGGCGTCCCTGGACGAACCGGCCGAGCGGAACTACGTCCGCGCCCACGCCCAGGCCGACCTCGCCGCCCACGGCGACGAACGCCGCGCCACCACCCGCATCTTCGGCTCCCGCCCCGGCACGTACGGCGCCGGCATCCTCCAGCTCATCGACAGCCGCGACTGGCGCACCGACGCCGACCTCGCGGAGGTCTACACCGTCTGGGGCGGCTACGCCTACGGCCGCGAACTGGAGGGCCGCCCGGCCCGCGAGGAGATGGAGACCGCCTACAAGCGCATCGCGGTCGCGGCGAAGAACACCGACACCCGCGAGCACGACATCGCCGACTCCGACGACTACTTCCAGTACCACGGCGGCATGGTCGCGACCGTGAAGGCGCTCAGGGGCACGGCCCCCGAGGCGTACATCGGCGACTCCACCCGCCCGGAGACGATCCGCACCCGCACCCTGGTCGAGGAGACGTCCCGCGTCTTCCGCGCCCGCGTGGTCAACCCCCGCTGGATCGAGGCGATGCGCCGCCACGGCTACAAGGGCGCCTTCGAACTCGCCGCCACCGTCGACTACCTCTTCGGCTACGACGCCACCACCGGCGTCGTCCCCGACTGGATGTACGACAAGCTCGCCCAGACCTACGTCCTCGACCCCGAGAACCGCGCCTTCCTCCAGAACGCCAACCCCTGGGCCCTGCACGGCATCGCCGAACGCCTCCTGGAGGCGGAGAGCCGCGGCATGTGGGCCAAGCCGGACGCGGAGACGCTGGAGGAGCTGAAGCGGGCGTTCCTGGAGACGGAGGGCGAGCTGGAGGGGGAGGAGTAGCCCGTCCGCGGATCCGGTGCGCCTGCGGCGGGCGGCCTCGAACGCCGGCCGGGCTGGATCTGCCGGGCGTTCGAGGCCACCACGCGTCAGCGCGGTCCGGGGCCCGGGGCGGGGCCCCGGCAACGGCGCCCGGCCATTTTGGGCTGACCCGGTCGCTCACTAGGATCTTCGGATGATCATCACTAAACGCCTCGCGGCGGGCGCATGCGCTCTGCTCGCCGCGCTGGCCGTAGGACTCACCCCGGCGAGCGCCGCCGACGAACCTTCGAAGGACTCCCCGAAGGTCGAGCTCGTGCTGGACGTCAGCGGGTCGATGCGGGCCAGGGACGTGGACGGCCAGTCGCGCATGTCGGCCGCCCAGCAGGCGTTCAACGAAGTGATCGACGCGGTGCCCAGCGGGGTGCGGCTCGGGATCCGGACGCTCGGGGCCGACTACGCCGGTGACGACAAGGCGACCGGCTGCCGGGACAGCAAGCAGCTGTACCCCGTCGGTCCGGTCGACCGGACCGACGCCAAGACGGCCGTCGCCACGCTGCGGCCGACGGGGTGGACGCCGATCGGGTACGCGCTGCGCGGCGCCGACCAGGATCTGGGGACGGACGGCGGTACGCGCCGGATCGTGCTGATCACGGACGGCGAGGACTCCTGCGGGCAGCCCGACCCGTGCGACGTGGCGCGCGAACTCGCCGCCAAGGGCACGCACCTGACCATCGACACCCTCGGCCTGGCGCACGACGACAAGACGCGTGAGCAGCTGAGCTGCATCGCCGAGGCCACCGGCGGCACGTACACCTCCGTGCAGCACAAGGACGAGCTCTCGGGCCGCATCAAGCAGCTCGTACGCCGTGCCGAGAAGCCCGTGGAGACCCCGAAGCCCACCGAGGGCGCGAGCGAGTGCTCCAAGGCCCCCGACCTCGGCGCCGGGATCTGGACCGACCGGGAGAAGTTCTCCGAGCACCGCTGGTACCGCGTATCGGTGAAGCCCGGTCAGGAGCTGCGCGCCGCGGTGAGCGTCGGCGCGGACCGCGCGGTCGACCGTGACTACGGCGTGCTGCTGCGCGCCGTGACCGAGGGCGGCCAGGAGCTCGTGCGCGGCAGCGACGCCGGCAGCGGGCGTACGGACGTGATGTCGTCCGGACTGCGCTACCCCATCGGGGAGAAGAAGGACGACAAGAAGCCGCGGACGGTCTGCCTGGAGGTCTCCAGCTCGTTCTCCGCGCCCCCGTCCGTCAAGCGTGACCCGGGCCTGCCCGTCGAGCTGGCCGTCGATCTCGTGAAGTCCCCGGACAACCCCTCCGACCTGGCCGCCTTCGGTCTGGGCCGGGGCTGGGTGCTGCTGGCCGTGCTGGCCGTGACCGGGCTGCTCGCCGGGCTGGTGTGGGGCTGGGTCTCCCGCTGGCGCGTCGCGGTATGGAGGGCGAACTGATGCGTGCGACCCGTGTGATGACCTCGGCGCTGCTGGCCGGCGCCGCCCTGTTCGCCTCGGCGGGAGCCGCCGCGGCCGACGGGCCGAGCCCGAGCGCCTCGCGGAGTGCGGAGGAGGCCCCGACGGAGGCCGGTACGGGCTTCCGTACCGCCACCCCCGTCGAGCAGGGGCAGAAGGCGACGGCCGACGCCTCCACCGGTGACTACCTCTACTGGCAGGTGCCGGCCGGCGCCGGGCAGAACGTGACCGCCAAGGCGGTCGTCCGGCTGCCCGAGGCCGCCTCGCGGCACGGTGCGGCCACCTGGCGGCTCGACGTCTTCGACGGGCTGCGCCGCCGCCAGGCGTGCGCCTCCGGCGAGCCGGCCGAGCGGGCGGGGCAGCAGGCCGCCGAGGTGACGCTGACCTGCACGCTGCGCACCGTGCGGCCCTGGTCCGAGCGCTGGGCCGACGACCCGCTGCCGGGCGCGTACTACCTGCGCGTCACGGTCACCGACGTGCCCGACGAGGACCTCGGACTGCCGGTCAAGGCCGAGGTCCAGGCGACCGCGAAGGACGCGGGCGGCGCGCGCGCCGAGGGCGGCGAGCTCGCCCCGCTGCACGCGGCGGCCGTCACCGAGCCGGACAGCGGCTGGAACGGCGGTTGGTGGAGCGGCCGCTGGGGATGGACCGTGGGCGGAGCCGTGCTGGGCGCCCTCGCGGCCGTCGGCGGCTACACCCTGACCCGCCACCCCCGCGGCCGGGCCTAGCCGAGGGCCGGTGACGGCGCCCACGGCCTTCCGGCCGTGGGCGCCGTCGTGCGTCACGGCTTCGTCGGCGCGTCCCCCTCGACGGCGTGCAGGTACAGCGCCAAGAGGTCTTCGTTGAAGTAGGAGCTGTACGAGATGTCGGGGGTGTCGCCGCCCGTGTGGTAGCCGCCGATGACACCGATCAGCACCGGTCCGGCCGGGCCGCGCACCAGGAACGGGCCGCCCGAGGTGCCGCCGACGTAGCCCGCGCAGGCGATCTCCAGGAAGTCACCGGGAGCCTTGGGGTCGGTGCTGGTGTAGCGGTGGGTGGACGAGCGGCAGTCCAGCGGCTTGGGGTACTTCGCGTCGCTGCTGCCCGGATAGCCGATCAGCCGTACGTCGCGGTGCGCGTACCCCGTACGGACCGCGAGGTCGAAGCCGCCGACCGCGCTCTCCACCCGGGAGCCGTCGGCGCGGGGCCCCAGCCGGACGACGGTGAAGTCCCAGCGGGCGCCGCCGTCCGTGCCCAGGTCGTAGTACCGCTGGTCGATGTGGATGCTCTCGACGGGGAACACGCCGTGCGGCTTGAGCCCGTCGTGGTACTGCGGCACGAACGACAGCCGCCGCTTGGGGTCCGGCGAGCGCAGGCAGTGGGCCGCGCTGACGGCGAGGTCACGGTGCGGGCTCCTGACCACCGTGCCGCCGCAGAACCGGCCGGTGTTCGTGCCGTCCGTCCAGAAGAACGTGCCGACCTGCGGAAGCCCGTCGAAGGGGTGGCTCGGTGGTACGGGCTCGCCGGCGGTGGGGCCGGGCCGCCGGCGTTCCGCGGCGGCCGGCCGCGCGGCCGCCATCCGTTCGGGTGTCCAGTAGGCGCCGGCCGAGGCGGCCGTGGCGCGCCGCCCGCCACCGGCGTCCGCGCCGAGCGCGGCCGGTCCGGGAACGGCCATGGCCAGCAGCCCGGCGAGCGCGCCGACGAGGCCGCGGAGGGCGAAGGGGAGGCCGAAGGGTCTTCTCATGGGACGGTTCCCTCTCTCTGATGCGCTCTCCGACGCCCTCTCCGGTGCGCCGACGAGGGCGACGAGGGCGGTGGGGAGCGATGGGGACGGCGGAGGAAAGGACACGTACGGGGCGGGCGTGTCATCGTCCTACCGCCGGGCGGCCGTGACGAGACGTCGGCGCGCCAGGCCGGGCCGGATTCGCCGGTGCGGTCGGGGCCAGGGCACGGGGCGCGCGGTAGCCTGGGGCGGCACGGACGTGTCCGCCGGCGAGGTGGGGGAGTTGGCTGTGATGGTCGATCCGGTGTCACTGAGCGCGATCACGACCGCGGTGACCGCCGCCGCGGGTTCCGTCGGAACCGAGGCGGGGCGGCAGGCGTGGGGGTCCCTCGCCGAGCTCGCCCGCCGGGCCCTCGGCCGGGGACGGACCGAGGACGACGGCGGCCCGGCGCCGGTGCTGCCCCTGGACCCGCGCGACGAGGACCAGGTCCGGTCGCTGGCCGCGCTGCTGTTCGCGCGGGCGCTGGAGGATCCACGGTTCGCCGAGGAGTTCCGGGGCTGGGCCGAGCGGGTCCGGCCGGGTCTGTCGGTCGACAACAGTCAGGTGACGAACACGGTCTCGGGCCAGGCCCGGGTCGGGACGCTGGTACAGGGCCGGGACATCGACTGGACTTCGGGCTGCTGAGGGGCTGAGGGGCTGAGGGGTTGATGGGGGTCGCCCCTCAGCCGGCCGTCAAGAGGCGATGCACACCGCCGCGGCGTGGGAGATCCCCGCGGCCGAGGCCGCGAGGACGAGGGCGGACATGACGACGGCGCGCCGGATGGTGCTGTACACGTGCGTGTCCTCACTGTTGTTCCGGGGGACGTTGGCCAAGTACTTGACACAACACGTGTAGTTGTAGCTGATCTCGAACGACCTTGCAGGGCTCGGCAGGAAAAACGTGCTCGGCAAGCGGCCGTGCGTCAGGCACCTTGATCAAGGTGATCGAGTTCGACCGATTCCGGATCAATGGAGTCCGATCCTGATCTGCCCAGTCGGTCCCGGATCGCCGCCGCCTCCCGCCGCAGCTCGCCGGCCTCCGTCGGTGCCCCGGTCGCCAGCCGGAGCTCGGCCATCCGGTCGAGCGTCGTCGCCTCCTCCAGGAGTGCCTCCATCCGCCGGTTGATGGCCAGGGTGGCCGTCAGATGCTCATCGGCCTTGCGGAAGCGGCCCGTCCGCAGCTCGGCCAGGGCGAGGTCGCGCAGGGCGTGGGCCTCCTCCTGGGTGGCGCCGATCCGGCGGGCGAGGGTGAGGGCGGCCCACTGGTGGGCCAGGGCCTCCTCGTCGTACCCCGCGCAACTCAGCGCCTGTCCCAGTGTGTTGAGGGCGATGGACTCGTGCCGCCGGTCCGCCGTCCCCCGGAAGGTGGCCAGGGCCCGGCGGCACAGCGCCAGCGGCCGCTCCGGGTCACCCGAACCCATCAGTTCGCGTGCCAGGTTCATCTCCACCGTCGCCCGGTAGGCGCGGCTCCCTCCGGCACGGGCGAGGGCGAGGGCCTGCGAGTAGGCGCGGGTCGCCCGGTCCGTGAGCCCGAGCAGCGCGTAGATCTCCCCGCAGTTGTTGAGGGTCTGGCACTGGCCGCGCCGGTCGTCGACCTCGCGGAAGCGCGCGAGGGCGTCGAGGAAGCAGCCCAGCGCCTGCTGGTGCCGTCCCAGTTCCAGCAGGATGATGCCCATGTTGTTGAGGCTGCGCGCCTGCTGTAATCGGTTGCCGGACCGCATGTGGAGCGAGAGCGCCTCCTGCTGGTAGGCCAGTGCCTCGTGGTTGCGCGCGGTGTACATGTGGGGGAGCGCCAGGTAGTGCAGCGCCTCCGGCTCGGTCTCCCGGTCGCCGGTGGCACGGGCCAGGACCAGCGCCCCGCTCGCGCTCGCGATGGCCTCCTCGTACCGTGCCCCGATGAGGCGCGCCACGCTGAGGTCCACCAGCGCCCGTGCCTCGGCCGCGGGCTCCCCCGCCTGGTGCCAGTGGGCGGCGGCCCGTTCGTGCAGCGGCTCCGCCACCCTCCACAGGCCCTCGGACTCCAGGAAGCCGCCGAGCGCGTGGACGAGGAGCGCGGCCCTGCGCGGCGGGGCGTCGCGGGCGGCGTGGTCCAGGGCCGCCAGCAGGTTCGTACGCTCGGTGGCGAACCACTCCTGCGGGCCCGCCGGGTCGAGCCACGAGGGTGCTTCGGCCGGCCGCCGGTCGAGGGTGACGGCGGTCCGCGGGCGGTGCGGGAACAGCATCCGGTCGGCGCGGTCGGCGCAGTCGAGGCAGAGGTCGAGCAGGCGGTCGACCGCCCGCCCGTCGGAGCCGCCGTCGTCGCCGGGCCCGGTGTCCGTGAGCGTACGGGCGTACTCGCGCAGCAGGTCGTGGATGCGGTAGCGGTGCGGGCTCGGCTCCTGGAGCAGGTGGCAGTTGAGGAGGTCCTCCAGGACGCGTTCGGTGTCGTCGAGGGAGAGCCCGGTGAGCGCCGCCGCCGCGTACGCGCCGAACTCCGAGCCGATGTGCAGGCTGAGCCGGCGGAACGCGGTCTGCTGCACCGGCGTCAGGGACCGGTAGGAGAAGGCGAAGGTGCGGGCGAGGTCGCGGTAGCCGTCGCGGATCTCGGCGAGCCGGGCGGGGCGCGCGAGCCGGTCCACCAGGTCGCGCGCCGTCCACGAGCCGTGGGAGAGGAAGCGGCTGGCCGCCATCTCGATGGCGAGCGGGAGATAGCCGCACAGCCGGACGATCTCGGCGGTCTCCGCCTCCTCGGCCGGGCGCCGGGCGCCCACCCGGTCGTGGAAGAGGTCGATCGCCTCCGCCCGGCACAGCACGTCCAGCGAGACGGGCCGGACGCCGGGCAGGCCGGTCAGCCGCCTGCGGCTGGTGACGATCACCTGTGAGGGCGTGGCACCGGGCAGCAACGGCCGTACCTGCTCGGGGCCGGCGGCGTCGTCCAGGATGACGATCGCGCGCCGGTCGGACAGCATGGTGCGCCACAGGGCCGTCAGATCGTCCACGGCCGGGGGCAGGCCGGCGGCGGGCACGCCGAGGAGGCGCAGGAGCTGACCGAGGGCGGCCTCGGGACCCAGCGGCTCCTGGAAGGACGCGTGGGCCCCGAGGTTGAGGTAGAGACGCCCGTCGGGGAAGCGCTCGCGCAGCACGTGCGCGGCGTGCACGGCGAGCGCGGTCTTGCCGACGCCGCCCATCCCGTCGATCGCCTCCAGGGCGACGACGCCGCGCGGGGTGCCGGCCGCCGGGCTCAGGGCCGTGGCGAGGTGGCGGAGCTCCGTCGACCGGCCGACCCAGGGCACGTCGTGGGGGAGATTGTCGGGTACGGCCGCCCGTTCCCGCTCCGGGAGCGCCCTGTCCGCGCGTGGCAGGAGCTGGACGGCGGGAGCGCCGTTGAGGATGCCGTGCTGGACGCGCCGGAGCTCCTCGCCCGGGTCGGTGCCGTGTTCGGTGACCAGCCGGTGGGTGACCTCCCGCAGCAGGTGGGTCGCCTCGGCGGTGCGGCCGCAGCCGTGCAGCGCCAGGGCGAGCCGGGCGGCCAGCGACTCGTCCGTGGGATGCCGGGCGGCCGGCGCCGACAGCGCCGCGACGGCGTCCGCGAAGCGGCCGAGCCGCAGGTCGAGGCCGGCCCGGGTGAGGGCGGCCGCCAGGTGCGCGGCCTCGGCCGTGGCGCGTACCTCCTCGGCCCAGAAGCCGGTCAGGCCGGCCAGCGGCTCGCCCCGCCACAGCCCGGCCGCCTCGTCGAGGAGCCGGAGCGCCTGCTGGGTGTCGCCGCCTCCGTCCAGGGCCCGGGCCCGCGCGGTCAGGCTCAGGTAGCGGCGCAGGTCGACCGTCTCCGGGTCGGCCTCCAGGACGTAGGTGTGGGCGTGGTGGGCGAGGGCGGGCGCGTCCGGGCCGCCGACCTTGCGCAGGGCGGCGCGGATGCGGGAGGCGTACGTGTAGAGGCTTTCCCGGGCGCGCGGCGGCGGGGCATCGTCCCAGACGCGGTGGACCAGGGTGTCCAGGCTCACCGGGCGGCCCACGTCGTACGCCAGGGCCGCGAGCGTACAGCCCGCCTTGCCTGACCCGAGCCCGCAGCGCCGGCCGTCGGCCCGCAGTTCGATGGTGCCCAAGAGCCGGATGTCCATCTGCGCCCCTTCCCCCGGGACGTCCATTCGGACGATGAGCATGACACAGCGTCAAACTTTGGTGCCAGGTGGTGAGGGAGTGGCCTTGAATCGCCGATTGCGCCGTCACACACGATCGGAATCGGTCTGGGAGGGGTAGAGCTCGGGCCAGGGATTGCCGAATGGCCACGTCGTGTGCGTTGCGCCGGCGCGGCCGTGAGGGGGGAGGGGCATGGCGGCGGAACCGATGGGGGAGCGCGAACTGACCGACGCTGTCGTCCGCACGTTGTCGCCGGGGGTGGCGGAGGGGCGGCCGTTGTGCGGGGTGGTGGGGGCGGAGGGACGAAATGGATCCGAGGGGCCGGAGGGAGCGGTCGACCCGGTGCGCACGGCCGCGCGGCAGGCGCTGGAGCGGCTGACCGGGCCCGCGCGCCGGGAGAACCCGGCACTGGCCGCGGCGTGGGAGGCCGCGACCGACAACAGCCCCGAGCGCCTGGCGGACCTTGCCCACGAACTGCTCCGCGCCCGCGGTGGCGCATTGCGCGAGGCGGTCCGCGCATGGCTGCACGCGTACGGGCCCGCGGGGGCGGCTCGCGCCGAGGCGCGGGGTGGCCCGGGCG
>NZ_JAGGOL010000157.1 GCF_018614525.1 Streptomyces sp. ISL-11 | reverse complement strand
CCGCACCCGCCGCACCGCCGCGCCCGTGCCGGGTGCGGCGCGCCCGCAGCGCAGGACGTCGGCGCTCTCCACCCAGAGCCGGCCCTGCCGGCCGTCCGGGTCCACGCTCCAGTGCACGTCCACGCCGGCCGGGCGGCCGCCCGGCCCGGGTCCCGGGTCCGCGCTCCACCGCTCGGTGACCGCGGACTCCACCGTCGCCCGGCGGTCACGGCCCGTCAGCCGTACGAGCACCAGTGCGCGTCCGGCGTCCGGCATCACCGCGGCCCCGGCACCGGAGCCGGCCGCTCCAGCGGTGGCGGCACCGCCGCGGGCTCGGTGACCGGCGCGTACGCGGGCTGGCCCAGCCCCAGCAGGCGGTACATCAGCGCGCGCATCCGCCGGTTGAACCGGCCCGGCTCCGAGGAGAGCAGCGCGGCCACCCGCGCGTACTCCGGCCGGCGGTACTCGGCGGCGGCGTAGCGCAGTTGATCCTCCAGCGGATGCAGCGGCGACAGCGCCGGTGCCGCCAGCGCGAGCGCGGCCGCCGGGGAGGCCGGGTGCACCTCGCGCTCGGGGAAACGGGCGACCAGGACGGGCGCGGGGGTGACCGTCGCGTAGGAGGTCAGCGAGCCGTGGTCGCCGATGACGTAGTCCGCGGCGACCAGCACCGCCCGCCAGTCCGTCCCGGGCGGCACCAGCGTCAGGCCCCGGGCCCGGCAGCCCGCCAGCCAGGTCCGGATCTGCCAGTCGCCGTGCCCGGCCCAGACGTTGGGGTGGACGAGCACGGCCACCCGGTACCGGTCGGGCGGCAGCTCGCCGAGCAGCCGCGGCAGCAGCGCGTCGAAGCGGCCGAAGGAGGAGGACGGGCCCCAGGTGGTGGTGACGGCCACCAACTGCTGCCGGGCGCCCACGCCCAGCGCCCGCCGGTACGCCTCCCGGTGCGGCAGGCTCGCGGCGAGCCGGTCGCGGTCCGGGTCCCCGACCACCGCCGCCACCGGCACCGCCTCGGGGCACCAGCGCCGCAGTTCCGCCACGTCCCGCTCGTGGGCGAGCGCGATGGCGGCGGGCACGACCCGGCCGCCGCGCGTCAGGTACTGGCGGCTCAGCATCCCGGCCGGCCGCTCCGCCGCGGGCTCCGCCGGCGCGTGGTCCTCGCGCAGCAGCTTGATGTGCCCGGCGCCGTGCGAAAGCCGGATCAGCGGGCCGCGCACCCTCTCGATCCCCCGGGAGCCGGCCGCGAGGGCCAGGTCGAAGCCGGTGCGCGCCGCCGACTTCCAGGGCAGCACCGCCACTCCGAGCTCCCGCAGGAAGCGGGCGGCCCCCTCACCGAGCGCGTGCGGGGCGACCGTGAAGGCCACCTGGATCCGCAGGTCCCCCTCCAGCAGCGCGAAGACCTCGCGCAGCCGCTGGCCGTAGGTCACGGTGTGCACGACGACCAGGACACGCTTGCAGTCCGGCAGCGTCAGCCACCGGCCCTCCGGCTCCGGCCCGGTCCCCGGGCGTCCGCGGGCAGCAGACATCGGCACCAATCCCCCACTCATCCGGTCTCTTCCCGGCGGTTTCTCCGCCGGTCCGGACGATGCCAGGGCGCCCTGACGCAATGCTTGCAGCGACCTCGACGCATCCTTGCCACGCTCCGCCCGGCAGGGGTCATCAACTCGTGGTTAAGTCGGTGGTCCAGCCGTAACCTGGGGTGGACTAGTGCTGAGGCGCCCTCCCGTGACAGGATGCTCTGCGCGGCCACCTCGGGCTTAACTGGCCGTGAGATTACGTGCAGAAGGTGGCGAAACGGCCCGTAAGGACGGAGCAGATGGCAGTCGGGGGCGACAGGTCGGCAGGTGAAGCGGGCAGCCCGCTCGCGGAGCGGCTCAATTACCTGTTCGCGAACATGCATCCGCCGGGGGCGCCCTACACCAACGGGCACGTGGCCGACGAGATCAGCCGCGGCACCCAGGAGTACGGCGGGGTCAAGCTCACCGAGCAGTATCTGTCGATGCTCCGCAACGGCAGGCGTGCCAACCCCAGTCCGGACGTGCTGCGCGCGCTGGCGAAATTCTTCGCCGTGCCGGTCGGTTATCTGATGGGCGACCTCTCGGCCTCGCAGGCCGAGCGGGTGGAGGAGGAGGTCCGCTTCCTCGTCGCCATGAGGGATCAGCGCGTACGGGCCATAGCCCTGCGGTCGGTGGGACTGCCGCCGGAGGTGCAGGACAGCCTCAACACGATCATTGCCCAGTTCCGGCAGCAGATGAACCTTCCGGCCGACCCGCCCGACGCGGGTGGTGAGGAGCGACCGTGACCGTCACGGCGGACGACCAGCTCTTCACCTACTGGCGGCGTACCGAGGACGAGGACGGTGCAGGCATGCGAGTGGGGCGGATACGACGCCGCTGCAAGCAGCTCATCCATGAGCTCGCGCTGCCCGCGTCGACCGATCTGCAGGGCCTGTGCGACGTCGTCGCGCGCCGTGTGGGCCGGCCCCTCCGCCTGGTCCCGATGAGCCTGAACGGTGTCGTCTCGGGCATGACCGCCACCACGGACGACGCCTTCTGGGTCATCTACGAGCAGAAGACCTCGCCCTGGCACCAGGTGCACATCGTGCTGCACGAGATCGGTCATCTGCTGCTCGGCCACGACCAGGACCCGGCCGTCACCGAGGACGCCCTGAAGGTGTGGACGCCGTCGGTCGACGTGGCCACCGCCATGCGCCGCATGGGCCTGACCGTGGGCCTCGCGCGCCACCACTGCTACGACAACCTCACCGAGCGCGAGACCGAGATCCTCGGCACCCTCCTCATGGAGAAGGTCGTGCCCCCGCCGCCCGGCCAGGAGACCGCCCTGGAGGGCCCCGCCGCGGAGCTCGCCGCCTCGCTCGGGCCGGCGCTCCAGCACGTACGCCAGCGGCTGCGGGACGGAGGTGCCGATGTTTGACGCCATCTACCTCGTCTTCTCCGCCGTCACCTGGGCCATCGTCGGCTACAAGACCCGCGCCTGGCTGCGCGACCGCGGCAACGTCGACCTCGGCCTGACCGCGCTGATGACCTCCGGCGTCCCCGTCGTCTTCCTCTTCTCCGCGCCCAGCGTCTACCGCGCCTTCGACCGCCTGACCGGCGTGCCCAACCTGGCGATGGTCTTCCTGTACTCCGCCGTCGTGCTGTTCGCGTCCGGCGCCACCGTGCTGCTGCTGCGCTGGACCAGCCGCGGCGACGAGCCCGCCCGCGCCCGCGCCGCCGCCCGCTCGCGGTGGGCGATGGCGGCCGTGGTCCTCGCCTGGGCCGCCGCGATCGCCTGCTTCGCCGTCGGCCGGCCGGACGACGTGGAGCACCCCCGCGACTTCAGCACCGCCTACGCCCACGCGCCCGGAGTGGTCGCCTTCCTGGTGCTGTATCTGGCCATCTTCGGGACGAGCCTCGCCGGGCTCGGCGCCCTGTGCCCGCGCTACGCCGCCCAACTCGGCCCCTGCTGGCTCTCCAAGGGCCTGCGCACGCTCGCCGCGGGCTGCTGGCTGGGCCTGCTGTACTGCCTGTGCAAGCTGGTCGGCTTCGTCCTGAGCTGGGCCGGCCACGACGCGTACTGGCTGTCCAACGGCGTCGCGCCGATGAGCGCCTCGGTCGCCGCGCTGCTGGTCCTGCTGGGCTTCTCGCTCCCCGCCGCCGGCCCCCGGGTCTCCGCCTGGCGCCGGCTGCGCCGGCTCCAGCCGCTGTGGCGGGCCGTCACCGCGCACGCCCCCGAGGTCACCATCGACGAGCACCGCTGGTCCGCCCGCTGGCCGCTGTCGGACCTGGAGTGGCGGGCCAACCGGCAGATGGCCGAGATCCGCGACATCCAGCGCGGCCTGCGCCGCCATGTCGAGGCCGCCACCTTGGACATCGCCCGGCGCAAGGCCACCGAGGCCGCGCTGGACGAGCGCCGGCTCGCCGCGGTCGTCGAGGCCGCGGCCCTGCGCCGGGGCCTGCAGAACCAGGTCACCGGGCACGTGCCGGCGCCGCACGCCGACAGTGTCGTGATGACCGTCAGCGCCGACCCGGCGGAAGAGCACGAGCACTTGGCGCGCGTCGCCGACGTCTACCACGACCCGGTGGTCGACGCGGTGCTCACCGAACTACGGGAGATCAGCGCGGCACGCCGTCCCTGACGGCGAGCGGCCCACAGACGAGGCGGCCATGGACGGGGGTCAAGGCCGCCTGCGCCACAGGCCGGCGCCGGGTCCGTATCCGTACGGACCCGGTGCCGCCCGTGCGCGTCACCACCCGGTCACCCGGCCCGCCCCAGGGCAGGGCGGCCCCGTCTAGAGTCGGGTTCCATGCAGAATTCCGTCCCGCCCGGCGCTTTGGCGCCCATCGATGTCACCGCACTGCTCACCGACCCGTACGGCACCTACGCCCGGCTGCGCGAGGCCGGCCCGGTCCACCGCTTCACCGGCCCGGACGGCAAGCCCGCCTGGCTGGTGACCCGCTACGACGACGTCCGCCGGGCCATCAACGACCCGCGGTTCTCGCTGGACAAGAGCAACGCCGTGCCCGGCAACTACAGCGGCTTCTCGCTGCCTCCCGCCCTGGACGCCAACCTGCTGAACATGGACCCGCCGGACCACACGCGGGTGCGCCGCCTGGTGGTGAAGGCGTTCACCCCGGGCCGGGTCGACAAGCTGCGCGCGCCGGTGCGCGAGCTCGCCGGCGAACTCCTCGACGCCGTCGAGGCGGAGGGGCGCACGGACCTGCTCGCCACCTACGCCGGCCCCTTGCCGATCATCATCATCTGCGACCTGCTGGGCGTTCCGCGGGCGGACCGGCGGGACTTCCGGACCTGGACCGACGCGCTGATCACGCCCGATCCCCAGCGGCCGCACCTGGCGAAGGAAGCCGTCGTCGGCATGATGCGGTTCTTCACCGGGCTGATCGCGAGCAAGCGCGCCGAGCCCGGCGACGACCTGCTCTCGGACCTGATCGCGGCCCGCGACGGCGAGGGCGGTGCCGACCGGCTCTCCGAGGAGGAGCTGACCTCGCTGGCCTTCCTCATCCTCTTCGCCGGTTACGAGAACACCGTCCACCTGATCGCCAACGCCGTCCTCGCCCTGCTGGACCACCCCGGCCTGCTGAGCGAGCTGCGCGCGGACCCGGCCGGGCTGAGCGCGGCGGTCGACGAGTTCATCCGGTGGGACGGCCCCGCCCCGCTGGCGATCCGCCGGTTTCCTCTGGAGGACGTCGAGATCGGCGGCGTGACGGTGCCGGCGGGGGAGACGGTGCTCCTCTCGATCGCCTCCGCCAACCGTGATCCTCGTCACTTCCCCGATCCGGAACGGCTGGATCCGAGCCGCGAACGAAGCGGACATCTCGGGCTGGGGCGTGGCATTCACCACTGTCTCGGCGCGCCGCTGGCCAGGATGGAGACGGAAACGGCGCTGGCAGTGCTGCTGGAGCGGTTCCCGGGGCTCACGCTCGACGTGCCACGCGAGGAGCTGGAGTGGCGTCCATCGATGCGCGCGCGTGGCCTGATTTCGCTTCCTGTTCGTTGGTAATCGGCAAAGGCGAACAGATTTTTGATGCATAACCCATCGTTGATGAGGTAGAACTGTCTTCGAGCCCGCCCGGTGTGCATCCCCCGTCGCACCGGGCGGGCCTTCGACGTCAGTGGCCGGCGCCGTGCGGGAACTTCAGCAGCGCCACCGCCGCCAGCATCTGGATGCTCACCGCCGCCACCGCCTTGTGCGTCGGCAGGTGGTGCTGGCCGCGGATCAGCAGGGCGGCGAAGGCGTAGCCGAAGGCCGAGGTGATCCAGGCGGCCGCCCGTACGGGGAAGGAATCGCCCGGCAGCCACGCGTCGAGCGCCAGCCGCGGCAGGTCCGTGGCCCAGAACAGCACGACGAACAGCGTGACGGTCGGGCCGAACTTCCCGTTGCCGCCGAGGCGGCGCGCGATGGCCTGGGTGACGACTCCCAGCAGCAGGCTGGCCAGGAGCAGCACGCCGTCGGCTATGGCCATCGCCTCCAGCGCCAGCGTCGGGCTCACCCGCCACTGTCCGCGGAACGAGTCCTTGCCGACCGTCCCCAGGGCCCCGCACAGCAGGCACAGAAAGGCGGCCGTGCCCCAGACGCTCCGGTCCCGGGCCTCGTCGAGCACTTCGACGGGCCGGTACCAGAGCCCGAATATCAGGCGGTGCCACAGCGGTCCGCGCGGTTTCGGGGCCGGCGCGTGCGAAGGGGAGGGCATGGGGGAGGGGCTCACAGGCATGGATGCAAGTTCTATCACCGCCCGGCCCGGATACCGGTCCCCGGTCCGGAATCCAGAATTCCGCAAGTGGCCGGGGTGACGCGCGGTCAGACCGGCGCGGGCGCCCTGGTGTCGGGGTCGGTGTCCGGGTCGGTGCCGGTGTCCGGGTCGGAGCCGGGGTCCGTGCCGTGCAGGTACTCCTCGGTGATCTCCCGCGGCCCGAACGGCCACACCTTCTCGAAGCGCGCCCAGAGCACGAAGGCGATACAGCCCGCCGCGACCCAGGCGAGCGACCACTCGATGGGGTGCCGGCCCGGTGAGTTCTTGTCCGCGTAGCCGTAGATGACCAGCCAGCCCACCAGCGCGACCAGGCTCGGCAGCGGGTAGAGCCACATGCGGTACGGGCGCCGCAGCCCCGGCTGGCGGCGGCGCAGCACCGTCACGGCCAGCACCTGGGCGAGGGCCTGCACGATCACCATCACGGTGGTCAGCAGCTGGATGAGCGTCGCCAGGTCCGTATGACGGCCGATCAGGAACCCGACCGCGGTGATGGCACCCATCGACGCGAGCCCCAGGACCGGGAAGCGGTGACGGGGATGGAGCGTGCCGAAGGCGCGGAAGAAGACCTTGTCGCGGGCCGCGTCGCAGGGGACCCGGGAGCCGCCGAGGAGCCCGGCGAGGACCGAGGCCACGGCGGTGACGAGGATCAGCACCGTGACGGTCCGGGCGGCCCCCTTGCCCCAGGCCGCCTCCAGCACCGCCGAGGCGACGGAGGAGGAGGCCGCCGAGTCGGGGTCGAGCATCTGCTTCCAGTCGATCACGCCGAGCGTGCCGATCTGCAGGAGCAGGTAGATCGCCATGATGCCGAGGATGGAGAAGACGATGGCGCGCGGCAGGGTCCGCCCCGGGTTCTTGATCTCGGCGCCCATGTAGGCCGCGGTGTTGTAACCGAGGTAGTCGTAGATGCCGATCGTCAGGCCGGCCGCGAAGCCGATCCAGAAGTGGTTGGTGGTCAACTCGAAGGCGTGCGCCGGGTAGGTGAAGGCGCGACCCGGGCTGAAGTGGGTGAACGCGGCGATGATGACGAGCACCACGGAGGCGATCATCACGCACCACAGCACGACCGTGATCTTCGCGATGTTCTCGACCCGCCGCCAGAGCACCGCGAGGATGAGCGCGACGACGGCCAGCCCGACCAGGTCGCCCTGGGTCCGTCCCATGCCCGGCCACAGATAGCCCAGGTACTGCACGAAGCCGATGATCCCCGTCGACATGCCGAGCGGGATGAAGAGCATCGCCGTCCACACGAACAGGAACGGCATCAGCTTGCCGCTGCGGTACTGGAACGCCTGGCGCAGATAGACGTAACTGCCCCCGGCCCCCGGGAGCGACGCCCCCAGCTCGGCCCAGATCAGCCCGTCTGCGAGGGCGAGCACCGCGCCCGCGACGAACCCGATGACCGCCTGCGGACCGCCGAAGGCCGCGACCATCAGCGGAATGGTGACGAACGGTCCGATGCCGCACATCTGACTCATATTCAGGGCGGTGGCCTGGAACAGCCCGATGCGGCGTACGAACCCGACCCGCGGCTCCGGCCGTCGTTCCGTGTCTGCCATGGCGGTCAGCCTTTCTCGTGCCGGATGGGTCGTCCGTCAGTGCACTCGTACACCGGCGTGCCGGACACGTCCATCACCTGGACAGCGGTGAACCGCGCGGGCGGAGCGCCACCGCCCGGACGGCGCAGTGTAGGTTCCGCCGCCGGCCGAGGGGCGGTGAACGCGCAAACGGGCCCGGCGCGATGCCCCGCCCGGCACTATTGCGTATATGTGGCAACTGCCACCTCTGTGTCACAAAGGCCGGTCAGAGCGCTATGGTGGCCCGGCCGTGGTGTTCGGGAAGACCGGTGACAGGCCCTCGTGGCCCGATTCCGGAGCGGCCCTCGCCACTGTGATCGGGGAGTTCCCGTCCCGTTCCGCGCGCCCCCACGGCGCGCGGGGCCACTGGCCGCCACGCGCGGCCGGGAAGGCAGGGGCGGGCGCGCGAACACCCGTAAGCCAGGAGACCGGCCACGGCACCGACGCAATGATCCACGAGGTGCTTGGAGCGTTCACCCTCAGATGTCCCTGCCCATCGACAGTCCCGCCACCCCCACCGGCGCGCCGCCCGCCTTCCACTGGCGCCGTCAGGACACCGTACGGACCGCCGGCCTGCTGGCCGTCATCGCCGCCCTGCACGTCGTCGCGTTCGGCGTCCTCTACCTGCTCGTCGTGCCCGAGAACTACGCCGTGGGCTCCAAGGTCTACGGCGTCGGGCTCGGCATCACCGCCTACACCCTCGGCATGCGGCACGCCTTCGACGCCGACCACATAGCCGCCATCGACAACACCACCCGCAAACTGATGGCCGACGGCAAGCGCCCGGTCTCGGTCGGCTTCTGGTTCGCGCTCGGGCACTCCAGCGTCGTGGTCGCCATGGCGGCCCTGGTGGCCGGCGGCACTCAGGTCGCGGGCAAGCTGATGGACGAGGATTCCACCACCCACCAGACCCTCGGCGTGATCGGCACGTCCGTCTCCGGCGGCTTCCTCTACCTCATCGCCGCACTCAACCTCGTCGCCCTCGCCGGCATCCTGCGGATCTTCCGGGCCATGCGCGAGGGCCGCTACGACGAGGCGGAGCTGGAGCGGCACCTGGACTCGCGCGGCTTCATGAACCGCGTCCTCGGCCGCTTCACCCGCTCCATCACCCGCCCCGGCCAGATGTACCCGCTGGGCTTCCTCTTCGGCCTGGGCTTCGACACGGCCACCGAGGTCACCCTGATGGTGATGGCGGGCAGCGGCGCCGCCGCCGGCCTGCCGTGGTACGCGATCCTGTGCCTGCCGCTGCTGTTCGCCGCCGGCATGAGCCTCTTCGACACCCTCGACGGCACCTTCATGAACTTCGCCTACCAGTGGGCGTTCTCCAACCCCGTCCGCAAGGTGTTCTACAACCTCACCATCACTGGCCTGTCGATCGCCGTCGCCTTCCTCATCGGCACCATCGAGCTGGTGAGCGTGCTGCACGAGAAGCTCGGCCTCGACGACGGGGTCACCGCCTGGATCGCCGGGATCAACCTCGACAACGTCGGCTTCGTCATCGTCGGCCTGTTCGTGGTCGTCTGGGCGGCGGCGCTCGCGTACTGGCGCTTCGCCAAGGTCGAGCAGCGGTGGGCGCAGCGCACGGCGCCCGCGGGGGCGACCGAGAGCTGACGGGCCGTACGGTCCGGCCGCGGCCCGGCTACGGATCGCCGGGGAGGTCACGCGCCCGCGGGGGAACCCGTGCGCCGGCGTCCTCGGGGTCCGCCGCTCCGTCCCCGTCGCCGGGGGAGTCGGCCGGCGCGGTCCGGACCCCGAACCACGCGGCCACCTCGGCGAGGACGGCGACGATACGACGACGCATGCGAACTTCCTTCCCTCGCGGGGTGGTTGACCTCCCCGAGCTGCCCAGGGGTGCCGGTCGCATGCGTCGGTCACCCGAAGAGGGACCGCACGAGTGACGCCGTCCCCACGATCAGGTGAACTCCGGCCGGGCCACGGGCAGAACGACCTCGAACCGGCAGCCGCCCGGCACGTTGCGCACCCCCGCCCGGCCCGCGTGGGCCTCGACGATGCCGCGGACGATCGCCAGACCCAGCCCGGCGCCTCCCGGTGGCGTTCGCGCCCTGGACCCGCGCCAACCGGTGTCGAAGACGCGCGGCAGTTCGTCCTCGGGGATGCCGCCGCAGCCGTCGGTGACGGACAGGACGACCGTGTCCGCCTCCCGCCGCGCGGCCACCGCGACCGTGCCGTCGGCGGGGGTGCGGTGGATGGCGTTGACGAGGAGATTGCCGAGGACGCGCGTCATCTCCTTGCCGTCGACCTCGACCGGGACCGCGTCCACCCGGTCGCCGGCCAGCAGGACCCCGTGCTCGCGCGCCAGCGGCCCCGCCCCGGCCAGGGCGTCGTCCACCAGGTCGTACACCGACATCCGGCTCGGGTTCAGCGGCAGCACGCCCGCGTGGATGCGGGAGAGCTCGAAGAGGTCGCCGACCATGGAGTCCAGCCGGCCCACCTCCGCGCGGATGCGGTGGAAGTAGCGCTGCGGGTCCTCGGCCACGCCGTCCTCCAGCGCCTCCGCCATCGCGCGCAGACCGGCCAGCGGGGTCCGCAGGTCGTGCGAGATCCAGGCGACGAGCTCCCGCCGGGAGCCCTCCAGCGCCCGTTCCCGTTCCCGTGACCGCGCGAGCCGCTCGCTCGTGGCCGCCAGTTCGCGGCCGAGCCCGGCCAGTTCCGCCGTGCCGCCACCGGCGGGGGCGACGAAGCCGCCGTCGTCGCCGAAGGAACGCGCCGCGTGCGTCAGGGCGTTGCTGCGTGCCACCACCCAGCGGCCCAGCAGCAGCGCCGTGGCGAGCGAGACGACCGCGGCCATCGCGCACACCGTCGTGACGACCGTCAGGTCGTGGGAGGAGAGGAACATCGCCCGTGCCACGGCCAGTGTGCCGGCCAGCATCGCCGTCACCGGGACCGCCGCCACCACCGTCAGGGACACCGCGACCGAGCGGTGGCGCAGCACGCGCAGGGCCAGGGCGCCCAGCAGCCCGGCCGCCGCGGCGCCCAGCAGCGCGAACAGGGCGATCAGCAGGACGTCACGCACGGTCCGCCGCCCCGCTGTCCGCGCCGTCGGCCTCGAAGCGGTAGCCCACGCCCCAGACCGTGCGGATCAGCCGGGGCCGGCCCGGGTCGTCCTCGACCTTGGCGCGCAGCCGCCGCACGTGCACGGTCACCGTCGACAGGTCGCCGAACTCCCAGCCCCACACTTCGCGCATCAGCTCCTCGCGGCCGCAGGCCCGCCCCGGGTGGCGCAGCAGGAACGCCAGGAGGTCGAATTCGCGGAGGGTGAGGGAGAGTTCCGTGCCGTTCTTGGCGGCGCGGCGGCTCGCCGGGTCGAGGATAAGGCCGGCCGCGCGCAGCGGCGGCGTGGAGCCCGGGGTGACGGCCGCCCGGACGCGGGCGCGGCGCAGGACGGACTCCACGCGCAGGACCAGTTCGCGGGGGCTGAACGGCTTGGTCACGTAGTCGTCCGCGCCGGTCTCCAGACCGAGGATCCGGTCCTCCTCGTCGCCGCGGGCCGTCAGCATGATCACCGGTACGGGGCCGTGTTCGCGGAGCCTGCGGCACACCTCCAGGCCGTCCATGCCGGGCAGCATCAGGTCGAGCACGACCAGGTCGGGCCGGGCGGCGGTGGCGCGTTCCAGCGCGGTGGGGCCGTCCGCGGCGCGCTCGACGGCGAACCCGGCCCGGTCGAGGTAGCCGGCCACGATCTCGGCGACGGTGGGGTCGTCGTCGACGACGAGAACGCGGGCGGGCGGTTGCGTGGGGTGCATGCCGTAAGCGTCGCACCGCGGCGGGTGCGACGCCGCACGGGCCTACGGGCGGTGCGGCGGGGGGTCAGCGGCCACGCCGGTTCCCGGAGCGGGGCCGCAGCAGTGCGACGGCCAGGACGGCCGGAGCGGTGATCAGCAGGGTGAGGGTGACCAGCGACATGCTGCGGACGGGCTGCTTGCCCGATTGCTGGACGGACTCGCGGTAGGAGGGGCGGCGGGTGAACGGCGGGCGCGCGGGCGGGGCCGGCGCCGCGGCGGAGGGAGGCGGGGAGGGGACGGCCGAGGGCGTCCGGGGCGGCGGCTGGTCGCTGACGGGCAGGGAGCCCGGCGGGGCCGGGGCGGGAGCGGGAGCGGGCGGAGTGCGTGGTGGTGTGGGTGCCGGGGG
>NZ_JAGGOL010000156.1 GCF_018614525.1 Streptomyces sp. ISL-11 | reverse complement strand
GTGTCGGGGCCGGGCGCGGCCGCGGCCGGCGCGGGGGCGGGCGCGCCGGACCGGCGCACCGCCGCGGTCCGCTGACTTCCGTGGGAGTTGGGATGCTCCGTCACGCGTGGGGTTCCATCCGTCGGGGCCGTACGCCCAGTCGCAGAGGGCGCACCGTGGGTCAGGCGCGTCGCAGATTGAGGAAGAGCTGGATCTCGGGTGGTACGTCCGTACTCGCCGGGGCGTACGCCAGCGAGTTCTCCCCGGCGACGTCGAAACCCGCTTCGCACACGACCTGACGCAGTTCCTCCCGCAGATATCCGGATACCCGGATCGTGTTGCCCAGGAACGGGATCGCGAAGTCGTCCACGTCGGCCTCGACCATCGAGAGCGCCAGCAGCCCCCCGGGTCTCAGCATGCCGCGCAGCATCCGCAGCGCGTGGGGGATCTCCGGGCGCGGCAGCATCAGCAGGGCGAAGAAGGCCGCGATGCCGTCGAAGGTGCCCAGGTGCCCGTCGCGCAGGCCGGCGATGTCCGCCAGGCGGAACTCGGCCTCGGGGACGTTGCCGCGGGCCAGGTCGAGCATCCCGGGGGAGAGGTCGACGCCGACGACCTGATGGCCGGCGTCGCTGAGCTGCCGGGCCGTCGGCAGGCCCGTACCGCAGCCGACGTCGAGGATCCGGGAGCCGGGCGGGAGCGCGCCGGCCAGCCAGGCGCCGGCGTCGAGCTGACCGTCCTTGTGCGGGAAGGCGTCGTCGTAGCGGTCGCCGATCGCGTCGAACGCCTCGGCCTGCCCGCTGCGGTCCAGCCCTAAGCGGGCGTAGCCGTCGTACCCACGCTGGTCGTCACCGCTCACGGCTCCGCCCTCTCTGTGACCGTCGGCTGTGATCGGACGTCACATGCCGTGCTCTTTTCGTGCCGTGCTGCTCGTGCAGTATCGCGGAGGCCGATCCTACGGTTGTCCCTCGGGGGCGTGCCAAGCGGTTCGCGGGGTTCTTCCCCAACCGCCGCCGAGCCGGGCCGGGACGCGGTCCCAGTCATCCGGCAGCGCCGGTACGGTCCAGGCGGGATCGGGGCGCCAGTCCTCCCAGCCCGCGGCGAACGGCGCGGCCCAGGACTCGATGCGCCCGACCGCCGCGCGCCCGGCGGCCCGTACCCGGTCCGCCTGGCCGGGAGGCATCAGGCCCACGCGCTGTGCCTGGGCGAACTCGTCCTCGTCCTTCCACTCCCAACGGCGGTCGGGATAGACGGCGATGTCGAGGAAGTGGTCCTCGGAGTCCACCCCGCCCGCCCAGCGCGCGAGCGGCTCCTCGAGGTTGACGTACCAGTTCTTGAAGCGCCAGTCCGCGTCCCAGAAGAGCCAGACCGACCACGGTTCGCCGGGCACGGCGAGCTTGAGGACGCCCGTGCCGTGCCAGCGGTCGACGGTGGTCGTGCGGGGCTTGGTGTAGCGGGTGGCCAGCGGTTCCTGATGGATGGGTGTGCCATCGGCCAGCAGCGGTTTGACGCAGTCGGTGCCGGGCGCCATCCAGACGGCGAGGAGGTCGTCGGTGTCCTGGACGACGGTGACGGGACGGCAGATGTGGACGTCTTCACTCGCGTTGCCCCGGTACCGCCAGAGGATATGGTCCCCCGGCGCCCAAGGGGCGGTGCCGGCCGTGCCCGTGGTGTCCACCGTGTCCGCTGTCATGCGGAGATCCTAGGTGCCCGGACCACGAATGCGCCGTGACGTGCGCCGCAAAGGTACACACCAGGGCGGGGTGCGGCGCACGTCGGAGGGGTTACGGGCGGGTGCTGCGGGCGGGTCGGGCGCAAGACGCCGAGCGCGCCCCGGCCGGGCGCCGCCGCCGGGTCAGGACGGGCGGGTCATGCGCAGCACGTCGAGCGCTTCGTCGAGTTGCTCCAGGGTGAGGAGTCCCCGGTCCACATACCCGGCGTCCAGCACGGTCTGGCGGATCGTCTTCCGCTCGGCAAGGGACTTCTTGGCCACCTTCGCCGCCTCCTCGTACCCGATGTAGCGGTTGAGCGGTGTGACCACGGACGGTGACGACTCCGCGTACTCGCGGGCCCGCTCGGCGTTGGCCGTGATGCCGTCGATCGTGCGGTCGGCGAGCAGCCGGGAGACGTTGGCGAGCAGCCGCACGGACTCCAGGAGGTTCTTCGCCATCACCGGGAGCATCACGTTCAGCTCGAAGTTGCCGGCCGCGCCCGCGGTGGCCACGGTCGTGTCATTGCCGGTGACCTGGGCGGCCACCATCAGGACGGCCTCCGGCACGACCGGGTTGACCTTGCCCGGCATGATCGAGGAGCCGGGCTGGAGGTCGGGCAGGTTGATCTCGGCGAGGCCGGTGCGCGGGCCGGAGGACATCCAGCGCAGATCGTTCGCGATCTTCGTGAGGCCGACGGCGATGGTGCGCAGCTGGCCACTGGTCTCCACCAGGCCGTCGCGCGCGCCCTGCGCCTCGAAGTGGTCGCGGGCCTCGGTCAGCGGCAGCCCGGTCGCGCGGGCGACCTCGGCGATGACGGCGCCGGAGAAGCCGGGCGGGGTGTTGATGCCGGTGCCCACGGCCGTACCGCCCAGGGGCAGTTCGGCCAGCCGCGGCAGGGAGGCGCGCAGCCGCTCCACGCCGTAGCGGACCTGCGCCGCGTAACCGCCGAACTCCTGACCGAGCGTCACGGGTGTGGCGTCCATCAGGTGCGTACGCCCGGACTTGACGACCTCCGCGAACTCCCCGGCCTTGCGCTCCAGCGACTCGGCGAGGTGGTCGAGCGCCGGGACGAGGTCACCGGTGACGGCGGCCGTGGCGGCGATGTGGATGCTGGAGGGGAACACGTCGTTGGAGCTCTGCGAGGCGTTGACGTGGTCGTTGGGGTGCACGTCACGGCCGAGGCGCTCGGTGGCCAGGGTGGCGATGACCTCGTTGGCGTTCATGTTCGAGGACGTACCGGAGCCGGTCTGGAAGACGTCGACGGGGAAGTGCTCGTCCCAGCGCCCCTCCGCGACCTCGCCCGCCGCCGCGGCGATGGCGTCGGCGATCTCCTTGTCGACCACGCCCAGCTCGGCGTTGACCTTCGCGGCGGCCCCCTTGATCCGGGCCAGGGCCTCGATGTGCGCACGCTCCAGACGCTGCCCGCTGACGGGAAAGTTCTCCACCGCCCGCTGGGTCTGGGCGCGCCACTTGGCGTGGGCCGGGACGCGCACCTCTCCCATGGAGTCGTGCTCGATCCGGTACTGCTCGCTGTCGGTCATTGTCACTTACCTCCTGACAAACACAGCGTTTGTCCGGTTCACCGTGTTCCCAAAAGGCACTACCGACTAGTAAATACCGCGAGTAACAACTGAAATCGGGGAGGCTCACACATGACACGCAGACCCACCCTGCGCTGTACTCTCGCCGCCGTCGCCGCGCTCGCCGCGGCATTCGGCGGCATGGCCGCGACCGCTCCCGCGGCCACGGCCCGCACACCCGGCACCGCCTCCACCCCCCTGACGCCCGAACTGGAGAAGATCCGCGCCGCCGAGGCGGTCAAGCTCTACGGCGACGCCGCCGAGCGCCCTCTCGGCCAGCGCAAGTCCGCGCTGATCTCCCTCGGCGACAGCGAGATCTCCGGCGAGGGCGTCGGCACGTACGAGCCGGGCACGAACGGCCCGTCGAACTGGTGCCACCGGTCGCCCGACGCCGCCATCCACCGCACCTCGATCCCCGCCGACGTCACCTACAACGTCTCCTGCTCCGGCGCGTCCACCCCCAACATCCGCATCGGTGGCAGCAAGCAGTACGCGGACGAGCTGGTGCAGAGCGACAACCTCGCCGTCAAGGCCCGCAACACCCGGATCAAGATGGTGCTGCTGGTCGCCGGCGCCAATGACGACCTCCAGTTCGGTCCCGTCATGACCGACTGCGTCACCCGCTACCTGACGCTCCAAGGCCCGTGCGAGCCCAAGTACACGCCCGGCTGGCAGGCCCGCGTCGACGGCCTCGTGCCCAAGGTCGAACAGACCGTACGGGACCTGCGCACCGTCATGACGGGCGCCGGTTACGCGGACGGCGACTACAAGCTCGTGGTCATGGGCTATCCCAGCCCCATCGGCCCCGACTTCGAGGACAACCCGAACTTCCCCGGCAAGATCCCCGGCGGCTGCGTGGGCCACACCTCCGACTCCGCCTGGGGCCGCAACACCGCCGTCCCCGCCTTCGAACGCGGCATGCGCAAGGCCGCCCGGAACTCGGGCGCGCTCTACCTCGACAACTCACGCCTCTTCCACGGCCACGAGGTGTGCATGGAGGACACCTGGGCGCGCGGGCTCTACATCGACCTGTCCAAGCCGGGCATGCCCGACGAGAACTCCGTCCGCCAGTCCTTCCACCCCAACCAGCGGGGGCACGGCGCGTTCGCGTCCTGCCTCAGCCAGTTCTACGCGTCGGGCTACGGGGAGGCCGGATGCGCGGACCCGGCGAGCACGGGGTCGCCCGTGCTGACCAAGGGCGGCTGGGACGACGCCTTCCGCCCGCTGCGGGGCGAGGCGACAGGCACGTGCCTCGACGCGTACGGGGCGAGCAGCCGCGACGGCACGAAGGTCGGCGGCTGGGACTGCGCCGGCAGCCGGAACCAGGAGTGGGCGTACGACGCGGGTACGAAGGCGCTGCGGACCGGACTCACGCATGACCGGTGCGTGGACGTGCCGGGCGGCACGTATCGCGCGGGTGCGGCTGTGGTGCTGTGGAACTGCCACGGGGGTGCGAACCAGCAGTTCGCGCGGAGCGGCTCCGCGTTCCGGCCGGTGGCGGCGGACGGGCTCTGCCTGACGCTGGCGTCGGCGAAGGACGCGGCGCGGCTGCAGAAGTGCGACGGCTCGGCGAGTCAGCGCTTCGCGTAGAAATCCGGGGCTCCGCCCCGGACCCCGGTCCTCAAACGCCGGACGGGCTGATTGTTGCCCGGACCGGCGGAAATCAAGCCCGTCCGGCGATTGAGGACACCGCGCGCAGCGCGGTTCGGGGGCGGGGGCGAAGCCCCCTACTTGGCAGCCCGCACGGGAATACTCGTGAACGTCGGAGCCGGCGCCGGGTCCACGAAGAAGTCGTTGCCCTTGTCGTCCACGACGATGAACGCAGGGAAGTCCTCGACCTCGATCCTCCAGACCGCCTCCATGCCGAGCTCCTCGTACTCGACGACCTCGACCTTCTTGATGCAGTCCTGCGCCAGCCGGGCCGCGGGCCCGCCGATGGAGCCGAGGTAGAAGCCGCCGTGCGCGCCGCACGCGTCGGTGACCTGCTTGCTCCGGTTGCCCTTGGCGAGCATGACCTTGGAGCCGCCCGCGGCCTGGAACTGCTCGACGTAGGAATCCATGCGGCCGGCCGTCGTCGGGCCGAAGGAGCCGGACGCGTAACCCTCGGGGGTCTTGGCCGGGCCCGCGTAGTAGACCGGGTGGTCCTTCAGGTAGCCCGGCATCTCCTCGCCCGCGTCCAGACGCTCCTTGATCTTCGCATGTGCGATGTCACGGGCGACGACGAGCGGCCCGGTGAGGGACAGCCGGGTCTTGACGGGGTACTTGGTCAGCTCGGCGAGGATGTCGTCCATCGGCCGGTTGAGGTCGATCTTCACGACGTCGTCGTCGGACAGGTGCTCGTCGGTGGTCTCCGGCAGGAACCGCGCCGGGTCCGTCTCCAGCTGCTCCAGGAAGACGCCCTCGGCGGTGATCTTCGCGACGGCCTGGCGGTCGGCGGAACAGGACACCGCGATGGCCACGGGCAGCGAGGCGCCGTGGCGCGGGAGGCGGACGACGCGCACGTCGTGGCAGAAGTACTTGCCGCCGAACTGGGCGCCGATGCCGATCTTCTGCGTCAGCTCGAAGACCTTCTCCTCCAGCTCCTTGTCCCGGAAGCCGTGACCGAGCGGGGAACCCGTCTCCGGCAGCTCGTCGAGGTAGTGCGCGGAGGCGTACTTGGCGGTCTTGAGCGCGTACTCGGCCGAGGTGCCGCCGACGACGATCGCCAGGTGGTACGGCGGGCACGCGGCGGTGCCCAGGGAGCGGATCTTCTCCTCCAGGAACGTCATCATGGAGCCCTCGTTGAGGACCGCCTTCGTCTCCTGGTAGAGGAAGGACTTGTTGGCCGAGCCGCCGCCCTTGGCCATGAAGAGGAACTTGTACGCGCCGCCGTCGGTCGCGTACAGCTCGATCTGCGCGGGCAGGTTCGAGCCGGTGTTCTTCTCGTCCCACATGGTCAGCGGGGCCATCTGCGAGTACCGCAGGTTGAGCTCGGTGTACGCGTCGAAGATGCCGTGCGAGAGGGCCTTCTCGTCGCCGCCCTCGGTGAGGACGTTCTGGCCGCGCTTGCCCATGACGATCGCCGTGCCGGTGTCCTGGCACATCGGCAGCACTCCGGCGGCGGCGATGTTGGCGTTCTTGAGCAGGTCGAGCGCGACGAAGCGGTCGTTCGGCGACGCCTCGGGGTCGTCGAGGATCCGGCGCAGCTGCGCCAGGTGCGCGGGGCGCAGGTAGTGCGAGATGTCGTGCATCGCCTCGGCGGCCAGCTTCCGCAGCGCCTCGGGCTCGACCTTGAGGAACGTACGGCCGTCGGCCTCGAAGCTGCTCACGCCCTCGGCGGTGACCAGGCGGTACGGAGTGTGGTCCTCGCCCAGGGGCAGGAGGTCGGTATAGGCGAACTCAGACGGGGCAGACATTGCGGCGATTCCTCACTCGACAGTGGCTTGGCTGACACCTGCGGCAGCGCTGTACCAGCGTAGGGCGCCCCGGCGCGTCCGATCCTGTGAGGTAAGGCTCAGTAGATCTCGATCTGGCCCTAGTCGCGATGTATCGCGTTTCGCTACGCTGCTGTCGTGGACAAGCCATCGTTCGACGAACGGCACCGGACGCCGGTGCCCCTGACCGAGTCCGGCGGGCCCGCCGACTCCGCTCTCCGCGCCTCCGACGCCGACCGCGACCGGACCGCGGACGTCCTGCGGGACGCCCTGGGCGAGGGCCGGCTGACCCCGGAGGAGCACTCCGAGCGGGTCGGCGCGGCCTACGAGGCGCGGACGGTCGGGGAGCTGGAGGCCGTGGTCGCCGACCTGCCGCGGTCGCCCTCCGCACCCCGGTACGAGACGCCCGCGGGCGCCTATGGGTCCTCCCCGGGCGCGGACGCGACGGAGAATCTCGTCGCGGTCTTCGGCGGTGCCACCCGCAAGGGCCGCTGGCGGGTGCCGTGGCGGACCAACGCGTTCGCGCTGTTCGGCGGGATAGAGATCGATCTGACCGAGGCGGTCTTCGAGCGGCGGGAGATCGTCGTCAACGCCGTCGCGATCTTCGGCGGCGTCGAGATCAAGGTTCCGGAGAACGTCTCCCTGAGGTCGACCGGCGGCGGTGTCTTCGGCGGTTTCGACGTCAGGACCATGGAGGCGCGGGACCCCGGTGCCCCGGTCGTATCCGTCACCGGCTTCGCGGTCTTCGGGGGTGTGGAGGCCCGGCCCCGGCGGGGCAAGCGCCTCAAGAACCTTCGCGCGGGCGGCTGACGGCGGCTGACCGCGTTCCGCTCATGGCAACGGTGTGAATAAGCGCGCGCACAGCGGGTAAAGCTTGGTGCATCGTCTCTCGTACGGCTGCCGGTGCGAATGGCCGTGCGCAGTGGAGGCGGGCAAAGGTGACTCAATCGGCCCAGCAAAGCCGTCGTCAGGAGTGGACCGTGCTGCTACCGCATCAGCCCCTGCAGGAAGCCGCCGTACCGTCCCAGCGGGTCTCCGCTCGGGATCAGGCCGGCCCCTGGCATTCGGAGGCGGTGTGCCGCCGGGATGAAGCCGGGCTCTTCTTCGCACCATCCAAGGAACCCACCGCCGCGCGCCTGTCCCGCGAGGAAGCCGCGAAGCGGGTCTGCGCCCGCTGCCCCGTGATGGTCGAATGCCGCGAGCACGCCCTGCTCCAGCCCGAGCCGTACGGCGTGTGGGGCGGGCTGACCGCGGCCGAGCGCCGCGTGGTGCTGGCCCGCCGCCGCCGGCGGGAGGCCGAGCTCCAGCGCGCCACACGCGTCGCCGCCGCCGGCTGACCGAAGCGCACACACCACGGGCCGGGCCCCGCCGGAAAGCGGCGGGGCCCGGCCCGTGAGCGGTGTCCCTCGGGGGAGCCGTCAGCTGGGGCGCTCGAAGTCGACCGTGCTGTACGCGCGCAGCTTCGACAGCCGGTGCGTGGAGTCGATCTGCCGGATGGTGCCCGACTTGGAGCGCATCACCAGCGACTGGGTGGTCGCGGTCTCCGCGCGGTAGCGCACGCCGCGCAGCAGCTCGCCGTCGGTGATGCCGGTGGCGACGAAGAAGACGTTGTCGCCGCGGACGAGGTCGTCGGTGTGCAGGACCTTGCCGAGGTCGTGACCCGCGGCCAGGGCGCGCTCGCGCTCCTCGGCGTCCTTGGGCCACAGCTTGGCCTGGATCGTGCCGCCGAGGCACTTGATCGCGCAGGCCGCGATGATGCCCTCGGGCGTACCGCCGATACCGAGCAGCAGGTCGATGCCCGTGCCCTCGCGCACGGCCATGATCGCGCCGGCCACGTCGCCGTCGGAGATGAACTTGATGCGGGCGCCGGCCTCGCGGATCTCCTTGACGATGCCGTCGTGGCGCGGGCGGTCCAGGACGACGACCGTCACGTCCTCGGGCGAGGAGTGCTTGGCCTTGGCGACCCGGCGGATGTTCACGCCGACGGGGGCGTCGATGTCGACGTAGTCGGCGGCGTCGGGGCCGGTGACCAGCTTGTCCATGTAGAAGACGGCGGACGGGTCGAACATGGAGCCCCGGTCGGCGACGGCCATGACCGAGACCGCGTTGGCCATGCCCTTGGCCGTCAGCGTCGTGCCATCGACGGGGTCCACGGCGACGTCGCACTCGGCGCCGGTCCCGTCGCCCACACGCTCACCGTTGTAGAGCATGGGCGCGTTGTCCTTCTCGCCCTCGCCGATGACGACGACGCCGTTCATGGAGACGGTGCCGATGAGGGCGCGCATGGCCTTGACCGCGGCGCCGTCCGCGCCGTTCTTGTCGCCGCGTCCGACCCAGCGGCCCGACGCCATGGCTCCGGCCTCGGTGACCCGGACGAGCTCCAGGGCGAGGTTGCGGTCGGGGGCCTCGGGGCTGACTTCCAGCTGGGACGGCAGGTGATGATCGGTCATCGGAGCGCACCTTTCTGTACGGCGACGGCCGTAAGGGCTCCTCGTCCCCCGAAGGGGGCAAGGAAGTGAGGGTGTGATGACTTTATCGGTTTACCGCGAGAGTGAGCAGGGCGCCCCACGCATGAGCATCGTCAAGGTCACGTGCGGCTCGCGCGGCGACGCGCCGCGGCCCACGGCCGACCGGCGTCAAGATCGGCGCGGGCATGGGGGACGATGGTGAGGTGGCAGGTAGGAATGGCAAGGCGCAGACCGTACGGAACATGATCCTCTCGCTGGCGGTGGTGGTCCCCATCGCGCTCGTGAGCTATGTCTTCATTCCGCACGACGACGGCAAGAACGCCGTGAAGACCGTGGGCTACCGCGTGGAGCTCGACACGGCCCGGCGCGCCGCGCCGTATCCCGTCGCGGCGCCCGAGGGGCTGGGCGAGGGCTGGCGCGCGACCTCGGTCTCGTACCGCGCGGGCGGCAAGCAGGGGTCGGCCTGGCACCTGGGCTTCCTCGACCCGACCGAGGAGTACGTCGCGATCGAGCAGAGCGACGGCCCGGCGGAGGAGTTCATCGACAGCGCCAGCCAGCGCGCGAGCCGGACCGCCAGGACCCAGCAGGTGGCGGGTGCCACCTGGCGGCGCTACGAGGGCGAGAAGTACAACGCCCTGGTGCGCGAGGAGCGCGGGGTGACGACGGTGGTCACCGGCACCGCCTCCTACGAGCGGCTGACGGAGATGGCCGCCGCGCTCAAGGCCGAGAGGACGCGGCCCGAAGGGGCGGCGAAGGGCTGAGCGCGACGGCCGGTGCGTCCGGTGCGGTCCGGGGAGGCCCCTCGGGGGCCGGTGCCCCCCCCGGACCGGTCGTCGTCAGACGGTCGTGACGACCTGGTCGTAGGCCAGGCGCGGGGCGCGCGGGCGCGAGGCGTTCTCGCCGGGCTCGCCGATGTTCACGATCATCAGCGGGGTGTGGTCGGCGTCCAGGAACTCCTTCTGGACACCGGCGTGGTCGAAGCCGGTCATCGGGCCGGCGGCCAGCCCGGCGGCACGCACGCCGACGAGGAAGTAACCGGCCTGGAGCGCGCCGTTGAGCGCGGCCGACCGCTCGCGGACCGGGCGCTCGGCGAAGAAGACGTCCTTGGCCTGCGGGAAGTGCGGCATCAGCGTCGGCAGCTCCTCGTGGAACTCGTTGTCCGTGGCGAGGATGGCCACCAGCGGCGCGGACACCGTCTTGGCGCGGTTGCCCTCGGCCATGAGGGGCGCCAGGCGCTCGCGGGCCTCCTGCGAGCGGACGAGGACGACGCGCAGCGGCGACTGGTTGAAGGCGGTGGGGGCGTACTTGACCAGGTCGTAGACGGCCTGGATCTGCTCGTCGGTCACCGGTTCCGCGGAGAAGGTGTTGGCCGTGTGGGCCTCACGGAAGAGCAGGTCCTGCGCGGTGCGGTCGAGGGCGAGGGTCATGGGAGAACACCTTCACAAGCGTGGGGGGTCGTACTGATGACATCCACTGTACGCAATGTGTGTGAACTTTCAATCAAACCTTGGGCGCGGTGACTCGACTCACGCTCGCCGAGCCGTGCCCACCCGCCGCGACCGGGCGGATCAGCCCTGGTCGGCCGTGCCGCGCGCGCCCGCCGCCGCGTCCTCCCCGGACTCCGCCAACGCCGCGTCCAGTCGTGCCCGGGCGCCCTCCAGCCAGCGCCGGCACACCTTCGACAGCTCCTCGCCGCGCTCCCACAGCGCCAGCGACTCCTCCAGCGTCGTGCCCCCCGCCTCCAGGCGGCGCACCACGTCGATCAGCTCGTCCCGCGCCTGCTCGTAGCCCAGCACGCCCTCGCCGGAGCCCGTGCTCCCGTCCTCCGCCACACCCGTCTTCGCCATGCCGCCCAGACTATGCGGGCGGTGTGACAACGGCCCGCACCGTGAACCCGCCCTCGGCGACCCGCGCCCGCAGCTCCTCCTCCGCCGCCACCTCCTCGGCGGTCCGCACCACCGAGCCGTCGGCGTGCTGGAGCACCGCGTAGCCGCGGCGCAGCGTCGCCGCCGGCGACAGCGCGACCACGCGCGCGTGGGTGTGCGAGAGCTCCGACTCCGCACGGTCCAGGAGATGGCCGAGCGTGCGCCGCCCCCGGTCGGTCAGCGCGTCGACCTGCGCCTTCCGCTCGTCGACCATCCGCTGGGGCCGCTCCACGCAGGGCCGCGCCCGTACGGCCGCCAGGCCGCGCTCCTCGCGCTCCAGATGCGCGGTGACGCAGCGCAGCGCCCGGTCGCGCAGCTGCCGGACGCGGATCAGCTCCTCGCCCACGTCCGGTACGACCCGCTTCGCCGCGTCGGTGGGGGTCGAGGCCCGCAGGTCGGCGACCAGGTCCAGGAGCGGCGAGTCGGGTTCGTGGCCGATCGCCGACACCACCGGCGTACGGCAGTCGGCCACCGCCCGTACGAGCCGCTCGTCCGAGAACGGCAGCAGATCCTCCACACTGCCACCGCCGCGCGCCACGATGATCACGTCGACGTCCGGCGCCTTGTCCAGCTCCGTGACCGCCTCGATGACGCGCGGCACGGCGTGCACGCCCTGCACGGGCACGTTGCGGATCTCGAAGCGGACGGCGGGCCAGCGGTGCCGGGCGTTCTCCAGCACGTCGCGCTCGGCGGCGGAGGCCCGGCCGCAGACCAGCCCGATCAGCTGCGGAAGGAAGGGCAGCGGCCGCTTGCGGTCGGCCGCGAACAGCCCCTCCGCCCCCAGCGACCGCTTCAGCTGCTCCAGCCGCGCCAGCAGCTCACCGACGCCCACCGGCTTGATCTCGGTGGCCCGCAGCGACAGCGAGCCACGCGGCGCGTACCACTCGGGCTTGGCGTGCACGACGACGCGCGCGCCCTCCGAGACGATGTCGGCGACCTGGTCGAAGACCGCGCGGTAGCAGGTGACGGACAGCGAGATGTCGTGCGACGGGTCGCGCAGCGTCAGGAACACCACGCCCGCGCCGGGCCGCCGCGACAGCTGGGTGATCTGCCCCTCGACCCACACCGCGCCCAGCCGGTCGATCCACCCGCCGATCAGGCGCGACACCTGGCCTACGGGGATCGGCGCGTCCGGGGACGTGTTGAGAGCCATGGGGTGAGCGTAGTGGCGGGGTCCGACAACGCCGCCCCTCAGCCGGTCGAGGACCGGCGGAAGCCCTGCGCCCCCAGCACCCCGAGCCCCGCCACGGCCCAGACCGCGCCCACGGTCTGCGCCGTGCCCGACGCCTTGACGATCACCGCGATCACCACCGCCAGGCCCAGCAGCGGCACCACGACATGCCGCACGGGGTCCACCGGACCGCCCCGCCGGCGCACCGCGAACCAGCCGATCACCGACAGGTGCAGCAGCGCGAACGCCACCAGCGCGCCCACGTCCACCACCGACACCAGCCGGTCGAGGCCGTCGTCGCGCCGGGCCGCCCACACCGCCGCCACCAGGGTGACCGCCGCCGCGCCGAGCAGTGCGAGCCGCGGCACGCCCGAGCCCCGGTCCACCTTCGACAGGACGCCCGGCAGCCGCCGGTCGCGGGCCATGGCGAACAGCAGACGGCCGGCCGCGGCCTGCCCGGCCAGGGCCGCGAACGCCGCGCCGATGGCCTTGCTGGCGGCCACCAGATCGTGCAGCCAGGCGCCCGTCGCCGCGTCGACCGTGTCGTAGAAGGCCGACCCCTGGCTCGCCGGGTCCGCCGCGAGCTCGATCGGCGACATGGGGGCGAGCAGCGACGCCAGGTAGGTCTGCGCGATGAACAGCACGCCCGCCACCGCGAGGCAGGTCAGCACCGCGCGCGCCACCCGCTCGGAGCCGCCCGCGGACTCCTCCGCGAACGCCGCGATCGCGTCGAAGCCCAGATACGAGAGCACCGCCACCGACACCGCCGTGAAGACGGCCCCCGTGGAGAGCCCGCCCTCCCCGGTCAGCGGCGACAGCCAGCCGCGCTGCGTGCCCTTCTCGGCCAGGGCGAAGACCGCCGCGGCCACGAAGACCAGCAGCACGACGATCTCCATGACCAGCACCAGGAAGCCCACCAGCGCCGCCGTCCGCACCCCCCACATGTTCAACGCGGTCGTCACGACCACCGCGAGGGCCGTCCACACCCACCGCGAGACCTCCGGCACCAGCGCGTTCATCGCGATGCCGGAGAAGAGGTACGCCACCGCCGGGATCAGCAGATAGTCGAGCATCGCCATCCACCCCGCCATGAACCCCGGGCCCTCGCCGAGCCCCACGCGCGCGTACGTGTAGACGGACCCCGCCCGGGGGGCGACGCGCACCATCTGCGCGTACGAGAAGGCGGTGAACGCCATGGCGACGGTCGCCACCACGTAGACGAGCGCGACCGCCCCGTGCGACTTCGCGTCGAGGGTGCCGAAGATGCCGACCGGCGCCATGGGGGCGATGAACAGGAGCCCGTAGACGACCAGGTCCCGGAAGGAGAGCGTGCGGCGCAGCGTCTCCCGCTCGCCGTTCCCCTCGCGCCGCCCGCTCTCGCCGCTCTTCCCGCTCTTCCCGTGACCGCCGGCGGGTGGTGTGCCCATGGAGTGCCCCTCGCTGGTGCGTACCTCCCGCCATCGTGCCCCAGCTCCGGCCGCCATGCCGGTCAAGCGGAATCCGCGGATGACGGGCCCGTACGATGGATCGCATGACTGCTACCACCGCCCGCAAGGTTCTGCTCGCCGCCCCCCGTGGCTACTGCGCGGGCGTGGACCGTGCCGTGATCGCCGTCGAGAAAGCCCTGGAGCAGTACGGGGCACCCGTCTATGTGCGCCACGAGATCGTCCACAACAAGTACGTGGTCCAGTCCCTGGAGAAGAAGGGCGCCATCTTCGTCGACGAGACGGAGGAGGTGCCCGAGGGCAACATCGTCATCTTCTCGGCCCACGGTGTCGCCCCGGTCGTCCACGACGAGGCCGCGCGCGGCAAGCTCGCCACCATCGACGCCACCTGCCCGCTGGTCACCAAGGTCCACAAGGAAGCCGTCCGGTTCGCCAACGACGACTACGACATCCTCCTCATCGGCCACGAGGGCCACGAGGAGGTCATCGGCACGAGCGGTGAGGCGCCCGACCACATCACCCTGGTCGACGGCCCCGACGACGTGGCGAACGTGACCGTCCGCGACGAGTCCAGGGTCGTCTGGCTCTCCCAGACCACCCTCTCGGTGGACGAGACGATGGAGACCGTCGACGCCCTCAAGGGCCGCTTCCCGCAGCTCATCAGCCCGCCGAGCGACGACATCTGCTACGCCACGCAGAACCGCCAGACGGCCGTCAAGCAGATGGGCGCCGACGCCGACCTGGTGATCGTCGTCGGTTCCAAGAACTCCTCCAACTCCGTCCGCCTCGTCGAGGTCGCCCTCGGCGCGGGCGCCCGCGCCGCCCACCTCGTCGACTTCGCCGACGAGATCGACGAGAACTGGCTGGAGGGCGTCGGCACGGTCGGCGTGACCTCGGGCGCGTCCGTGCCGGAGATCCTCGTCGACGGCGTCCTCCAGTGGCTCGCCGAGCGCGGTTACGACGACGTCGAGACCATCACGGCAGCCCAGGAGTCGATCACCTTCTCGCTGCCGAAGGAGCTCCGCCGGGACCTGCGCGCGGAGGCGGCCGAGCTGTCCGGCCGGCCCGCGGGCTCCGGTTCCGACTCCGGCTCCGGCTCCGTCGACGGGTGACCTCCCCTGAGGGGTGACCGCCCGCCCGACCCCTTAGCGTGGTCGTCATGGACGCATTCGGTGTGGACATCGGCGGATCGGGCATCAAGGGCGGGCCGGTGGACCTGGCGCGGGGAGAGATGACCGAGGACCGGTTCAAGGTCCTCACCCCGCACCCGGCCACCCCGGACGCGGTGGCGGACCGCGTCCGCGAGGTCACCGACCACTTCGGCTGGTCCGGGCGGCCGGTCGGGGTGACCTTCCCCGGCGTCGTCGTCGGCGGTACGACCCGTACCGCCGCCAACGTCGACCCGGGCTGGATCGGCCTCGACGCCGCCGCGCTGCTCGGCGAGCGGCTCGGTGCCCCCGTGACCGTCCTGAACGACGCGGACGCCGCCGGGCTCGCCGAGATGCGTCACGGCGCCGGGCACGGCCGGCCCGGCACGGTCATCGTCCTCACCTTCGGCACCGGCATCGGCAGCGCCGTCTTCACCGACGGCACGCTGGTGCCCAACACCGAGCTGGGCCACCTGGAGCTGCACGGCCACGACGCGGAGACCCGCGCCTCGACCCGGGCCAAGGAGGACGAGGGCCTGAACTGGCAGCACTGGGCCCGCCGGGTCCAGCGCTACCTCGTCCACGTCGAGAAGCTGTTCTCGCCCGACCTGCTGGTGATCGGCGGCGGCGTCAGCCGCAAGGCCGACAAGTTCCTGCCGCTGATCGAGGGCGTCAGCGCCGAGATCGTTCCCGCTCGGCTCCAGAACAACGCGGGGATCGTGGGGGTCGCGATGGCCGCCGCCGCTGCCGGCTCCGCTCCCGTCGCCGCGACCTGATCAGCGCGACCCTGCGGGCGAACGCGATCAGCGCGGACAGCAGGGTGCCGGCGTACAGCCAGCCGGCGTTCAGCGACAGCACGGTGACCATGCCCATGGCCTGGCCGGCGAGGCCGCCCGAGCCGCCGCTGAGGGGCACGGCGCCCACCGCGAAGGCGATGGGCGCGGTCACCGGCGCGGTCGCCAGGTCGACGGGCCGCACCCAAGCGGCGCCCGCGGCGCTCGCGACCAGGAAGCACACCCCGTAGGCGGTGGCCGAGCCACCGGCCGTACGGGCGTCCAGCCAGCCGGCTGTGAGCATCGCGAGCACGAGGAGCACTCCGCCGCCCAGGCCGGTCAGCCGCGCCCCCGGCACCCGCAGTGGGGGAGAGGCGCGCCCGGAGCGGGCACGGTAGAGCGACGCGCTCTCGCCCTGCCCCACGGGGGAGGCGGGCCGGGGCACGGGGGACGTGCGACGGGCCTTGCGCTGAGGGATTCGCGTGCTGGGTTGCTCCACCCGACCAAAGTAGGTCGAGAAGTGGGAGGAATCCGACGTTGGACACGCCGTTCGGGCCACCTTGGCCGTGTGTTCGACTGATAGTCCTTCCGGGCCGTCCGCGCGGCGCGGACCCGTAGACTGGATGACCGGCCCCGCCGTGGGCCGCGGACCCTTTACACCATTCCCGGGGATGGCACCGGCCGACCGGCCGCCTGCGTCGTCATGGGAATCTCGCTACGGGAAGTCGCCACGTGTCGCTCACGATCGGAATCGTCGGTCTGCCCAATGTCGGCAAGTCGACCCTGTTCAACGCCCTGACCAAGAACGACGTGCTGGCGGCCAACTACCCGTTCGCCACCATCGAGCCCAACGTGGGCGTCGTCGGCGTCCCCGACCCCCGGCTGCAGAAGCTGGCCGCGATCTTCGGCTCGGAGAAGATCCTCCCCGCCACGGTCGACTTCGTCGACATCGCCGGCATCGTCCGCGGCGCCTCGGAGGGCGAGGGCCTGGGCAACAAGTTCCTGGCGAACATCCGTGAGTCCGACGCGATCTGCCAGGTCATCCGGGCCTTCAAGGACGAGAACGTCGTCCACGTCGACGGCAAGGTCTCGCCCAAGGACGACATCGAGACCATCAACACCGAGCTGATCCTCGCCGACCTCCAGTCGGTGGAGAAGGCGGTCCCGCGCCTGACCAAGGAGTCCCGCCTCCAGAAGGAGAAGGTCGCCGTCCTCGCCGCCGTCGAGAAGGCCCAGGGCATCCTGGAGTCCGGCCAGACCCTCTTCTCGGCCGGCATCACCAAGGGCACCGAGCAGGGCGACCTCCTGCACGAGCTGCACCTGCTCACCACCAAGCCGTTCCTCTACGTCTTCAACGTCGACGAGGACGAACTGGTCGACGAGGACTTCAAGAACGAGCAGCGCGCACTGGTCGCCCCGGCCGAGGCGATCTTCCTCAACGCCAAGATCGAGTCCGAGCTCATCGAGCTGGACGACGACGAGGCGCTGGAGCTCCTCCAGTCCATGGGCCAGGAGGAGCCCGGCCTCGCCACGCTCGGCCGCGTCGGCTTCGACACCCTGGGCCTGCAGACCTACCTGACGGCCGGCCCGAAGGAAACCCGCGCCTGGACCATCAAGAAGGGCGCCACGGCCCCCGAGGCGGCCGGTGTCATCCACACCGACTTCCAGAAGGGCTTCATCAAGGCCGAGGTCATCTCCTTCGCGGACCTCGTCGCCACCGGCTCCGTGGCCGACGCCCGCGCGGCGGGCAAGGCCCGCATGGAGGGCAAGGACTACGTGATGGCGGACGGCGACGTGGTGGAGTTCCGCTTCAACGTGTAGTCACGCGCTTGCCGCACGGTGGATGATTCATCAAACGTGCAGGTCAGAAGGGGTCGGGCTCGGTCGAGTCCGACCCCTTCCGCCGTGTGGGCGCGTGTGGGCGCGTGTGGGCGCGTGTGGGCGCGCGAGGGCGCGCGAGGGCGCGCGGGGTCAGACGTGGGGGACCGCCGTGGCGAGGACCACCTCGAATTCCTCGAGGCTGCTGGTGGTCACACGAACCTTCGCCGCGGCCTCTCCGCGGACCGCCGCGACGACGCCACGGGATGCCACGAGTGCGTCGCGGTCGGTGTAGAGCGCGCCGACAGCGGCTCTGTCCCTGTCGCGGTCGACGAGCAGGGAGATGCCGGCCAGTCCGGGGATCTTCTGGAGCTTGGGCAGTGAGATGTCGCGGAACGTGTCCACCAGCAGGTCGGTGTCGGACTGCTCGACGTCCATGCGGACCAGCCGGAACCCCGCGCTGGGCCCAAGGTCCTCCGCGCGCCGGGCGACCGCCGCTTCCCAGTTGTCGACCGTCATGGTCTGCGCGAAGGGAGCCATCAGCTCGGCCCGTCGCTTGCTCAGGTTCTCGAAGCTGGCCTGCCGGGAGGCATCGTCCTCCCACCACGATCCCACCAGGAGCTTGCCGAGCTCGCGGTCGGCGAACAGTCCCATCCCGCGAAAGCCCGGCTGCGCCGACAGCAGCTCGCGCCCCTCGGTCCGGAGCGCCTCGGCGACCCCGTCGAGCTTGGCCGGATCACCCGTTGCATAGATGCTGCGCACGTACATGGCGCCCACTCCTGCCTTCCGACGGCCCCGTGCGGGCTCGTGTTTCCCCACTCCATGCGATGGCCGGGGCGGATGCGGGGCAACGTGGCAGGGGCATCCAGGTGAAGAAGCGGGCCGTCGCCGGGCGCGCCTCTCGCGAGCGCGGCCCTTTCCCGTTCCCTCGCGGCGTCGGTGCCGGAACGCCGCCGCCCGGCGCAGGAGCCTCTCCCACGCCGGGCCGCGGGCCGGTCCGTCCGGGGCTCAGCCGAAGAACGCCAGCAGTTCCTCCGTGACCGCCTCCGGCTGTTCCTCCACCAGGTAGTTGCGGGTGTTCTTGATCTCCGCCATGCGGACGTCCGTGCCCTGGGTGGGGAGCACCTGCTTCATGTAGTCGAAGAAGGTGCCGTACGCCAGCCCCAGCATCGGGGCGGTGACCTTGTCGTAGGACAAGAAGTCCTCGATGTCCTGCTGGTACGCCTGGAACCAGCCCTGGGCGGCGCGGATCGCGGCGGGGGAGGAGTACGCCCGGGTGTAGACGTCCCGGACCTCGGAGGTGATCGAGTCGGGGTTCACCAGGCTGAGGTTGAACATGTAGTCGATGAGGTAGCGGTAGCGGCCATCGGCGAGGAGCTGCTCGGGGAGTTCGCGCACCTGGTGGAAGGCGAGCCACCAGCGGTGGGGGCCCTGGTGGTCGGGGCGTGGCACCATGGAGAAGTCGTAGTAACTCTCGTCGATGTGCGTGGTGTTGAGGATGGCCACCTTTTCCGTGGCCTCCGGGTGGGTATTGGCGAAGCTGAAGGCGACCATGGCGCCAATGCCGTGCCCGGCGATATTGATCTTCTCGTATCCGAGATGGCGGGCCAGCTCCCGGATGTCCAGCGCCATGTTCTTCTTCTCGAAGCCGGACGTCGGCTTCTCCGAGCCGCCCATGCCCCGGATGTCGACGGCGATCACGCGATAGCGCTCCGCCAGGGCCGGCATGACCTTGCGGTACTCCCACCACGTCTCCGGCCAGCCCGGCAGCAGCACCAGCGGCTCTCCCTGTCCGCCGATCACATAGTGCAGCCGGACGCCGTTGACGTCGGCATAGCGGCTGCTGAAATCGCCGTCCAAGGACGCCGCGAGCTCCGCGTCGAGATCATTCGCATTCGGCGACACTTCGCACCCCTTTTGTCGCGACCTTTCCGAAGCCGAGTGGGTTTGAACATCCAACCTGCTCGGTTGCGCACGACGGTAGCAAGATCCAGCCGATGCGTCGTTGTGATGGTCGCCACGTCATGGCTTTCATTACGCAGCGTGGCGACGCCCTGTGTCGCAAGGGGAGTTCGCGGCGCATAATTGCGGATGTGCCGGGCGGGAATGCTTCCCGCACGTGCGCCTGTGGTCTGCAACTACACGCCCCTGAGCTGCAATTCACTACATCTAGTGAAACCCTGGCCTGAAGTTGCGGATCGCCACGGAGGGTTGCCAAGCTGTTGCTGACTGTCAACCTGTTGGGAGTGGACGTGGCCTTCGGTGACCAGCCCGCATACCTTCGAGTCGCCGGTGACCTTCGACAGAAGATCGTCACAGGCGACCTGCCGCCCCACACCCGCCTCCCCTCCCAGGCGCGCATCCGCGAGCAGTACGGGGTCTCCGACACCGTCGCTCTGGAGGCCCGCAAGGTCCTGATGGCCGAAGGGCTCGTCGAGGGGCGGTCGGGGTCGGGCACGTACGTACGGGAGCAGCCCGTGCCGCGCGCCCTCGCCCGTACCGGCTATCGCACGGCCGGGGAGTCCACGCCGTTCCGTCAGGAGCAGGCCGACGGCCGGGTCAAGGGCACCTGGGACTCCCGCAGCGAGCAGGTGGTCGCGGACGTCGCGGTCGCCCGGCGGCTGCGCATCGCCACCGGCGACCGGGTCATGCGGACCGACTATCTCTTCAGAGCCGCCGGTGAGCCGGTGATGCTGTCCACCTCGTGGGAGCCGCTCGCCGTCACGGGACGGACGCCCGTGATGCTCCCCGAGGAGGGCCCGCTCGCCGGCCGCGGCGTGGTGGAGCGGATGGCCGCCATCGACCTGATCGTCGACAACGTGGCCGAGGAGGTCGGCGCGCGGCCCGGGCTCGCCGAGGAGGTCCTGGCGCTCGGCGGCGTCCCCGGTCACTACGTGGTCGTGGTCTCCCGGACGTACTTCGCGGGCGGCTGTCCGGTGGAGACGGCGGACATCGTCGTGCTCGCCGAGCGGTATCGGATCGCTTACCACCTGCCGGTGAAATGAGGGTGTCCTGCCGGTGACGTGTGGATGACGAGGGGATGAACCATGCCCCGGCTGGTCGGTGACAACGATTTCCGACCGGTCCGGGGCCGCCCGCTGATCCTTACCAGCGGGTAGGAAGTATGCAGTTCGCACCGCTTTGCCCGGATAGGGCGGGGCGGTTTTTTCTGTTGCAAAACTCACATACAGCCAGGTCAGGGGCTTTTCGCGGAACGCCGCCGTCCAAATCGCTCGTACGATGGCGCGGTTTGTGTCCTGCCCGTGAGGGAGAAGAAAGAGAAGGAGATCCGGGGCGTTGAGTACCGAGCAGGGTTCCCACTCCAACTACCGCCGGACCCTCGGCCCGGTGGCGTTGACCGCTGTCGGCCTCGGGTCGATCATCGGCTCCGGCTGGCTCTTCGGTGCCCAGCGGGCCGCGGCCATCGCCGGACCCGCCGCGATCCTCGCCTGGGTCATCGGCGCGGTCGTCGCACTGACCATCGCGCTCACCTACAGCGAGCTCGGCGCGATGTTCCCCAAGGCCGGCGGCATGGTCCGCTACGGCCAGTACTCGCACGGCTCGCTCGCCGGCTATCTCGCCGCGTGGGCCAACTGGATCGCGATCGTCTCCGTCATCCCCGGCGAGGCGACCGCTTCCGTGCAGTACATGAGCTCCTGGAAGTGGAGCTGGGCCAAGGAGCTGTACGACGGCAAGGAGCTGACCGGCAGCGGTGTCGCGCTGGCCAGCGTGCTGCTGGTCTTCTACTTCTTCCTCAACTGGTTCGCGATCACGCTGTTCGCCAAGACCAACAACGCGATCACCGTCTTCAAGGTCGTCGTCCCGGTCCTGACCGCGGGCGCGCTGATGTGGGCGCACTTCGACACCAGCAACATCAAGGAGTCGGGCGGCTTCACGCCGAACGGCTGGAGCTCCGTCTTCACCGCGGTCGCCGTCTCCGGCATCGTCTGGGCGTACAACGGCTTCCAGTCCCCGCTGAACATGGCCGGCGAGGCCCGTAACCCGGGCAAGTCGCTGCCCAAGGCCGTCATCGGCTCGATCCTGATCGCGCTGGTCATCTACATCGCGCTGCAGATCGCCTTCCTGATGGCCGTCCCCTCCGGCGACCTCGCCACGTCCGGCGGCTGGGCCAACCTCGGCTACAACTCGCCGCTGGCCGACCTGGCCATCGCCTGGGGCCTGAACTGGCTCGCGATGCTGCTGTACGCGGACGCCTTCATCTCGCCGTCCGGCACGGGCATGATCTACGCCGCCACCACCTCGCGCATGATCCACGGTGTGCAGGAGAACGGCCACCTGCCCGGAGTCTTCGGCAAGGTCGACCCCAAGACCGGTGTCCCGCGCCCGGCGCTCGTGCTCAACCTCGTCGTCGCGTTCCTCTTCCTCGCGGTCTTCCGCGGCTGGGGGTCGCTCGCCGAGATCGTCTCCGTGGCGACCGTCATCTCGTACATCACCGGCCCCGTCGCCGTGATGTCCCTGCGCCGCATCTCCCCGGACCTCAAGCGTCCGGTGAAGCTGCGCGCCATGCCGGTGATCGCCCCGGTCGCCATGATCTTCGGCTCACTGGTCCTGTACTGGGGCCGCTGGCCGCTCACCGGCAAGGTCATCCTGATCATGGCCGTGGGCCTGCCCGTCTGGGCCTGGTACGAGCTGCGCAAGCCGTGGGCCGTGATCAAGCCGCACCTCAAGGCGGGCGCCTGGGTGGTCGCCTACCTGCTGGTCATGGCGTTCGTGTCCTGGGCCGGCGGCGAGGAGTTCGGCGGCCAGGGCTATCTGGCTCCGGGCTGGGACGCCCTCGTCGTCGTCCTGATCGCCCTCTCGTTCTACTTCTGGGGCGTGCGCAGCGCCTGGCGCAACCCCACCCTGGTGGAGACCGAGAAGGAGATGGAGGCCGCCGCCGCGGCCGAGGAGCAGGAGGAGCTCGCGCTCTCCAAGGCACCGAAGGCGTAGGGCCCGCTTTCCGCGGGCAGTCCTCCAGGGGGCGGTCACAGGTCCGTACGGGCCCGTGGCCGCCCCCTGCGGCATGTCCCCGGCCGCGCGGGCCGGCGGTACGCCCTCTGGGGCTCCTGAGCGGCCCGTGGTGACCCGCCGTGGCCAAATGCGTACCTCTTCGTGAAAAACCGTATCCGCTGCGTAAAGGTCGGGCGTACGCTCGGCATATGCGGACTGCGTTTTCTCGGGGAGACGCCGAACGGCGTACGCCGGTGCGTACGACGGCGGAAGGGCAGGGGCGATGACTGACAGCGGACCGATTCTGCCCTGGCTGGTGATCCGTCAGGAGGCAAACGGCAACCGCTACCGCGTCGGGTGCTACGCCACCAAGACGGAGGCCGAGGAGGTGGCCGAGCGGCTCGACGCCAGTGGCCGCCGCCGGCTCTACATAGTCGAGCGCATGGGGCGCTGACACCGCACCCCACCGGGCCCGTCGGTCCGGCCGCCTAAGCTGCCCTCCATGACAACGGTGCGCGTGGTGGTGGGCGGGGCGGTCCTCGACCGGGGACGGCTGCTCGCGGCGCGGCGCAGCGCGCCGCCCGAGCTGGCCGGCCGCTGGGAGCTGCCCGGCGGCAAGGTGGAGCCCGGCGAGAGCGCCGAGCAGGCGCTGGTGCGGGAGCTGCGCGAGGAGCTCGGCGTCGAGGCCGAGCCGCTGGAGCGCATCGAGGGGGAGTGGCCGCTGCGGCCGCCGTACGTGCTGCACGTGTGGACGGCGCGGCTGCTGGCGGGCGAGGCCCGGCCGCTCCAGGACCACGACGAGCTGCGCTGGCTCACCCCGGACCGGGTGGACGAGGTCGACTGGCTGGACCAGGACCGGCCGGCGGTCGCCGCCGCGGCCCGCCTGCTCCTCGGCGATGCCGCCCGCTCGCGGCCGTAGCCGGGCATGCCGTGTTCGGCGGATCGTGTGACCTGCGGGCCGTGTCGTGCGCACCACCGCTGCGGTGGTGTCCTCAATCTCCCCCAGCTACCGCTGGGGTGCCCCCAGACGGGCTGACATCGGCTGAGCCCAGCCGAAATCCAGCCTGTCCGGCGATTGAGGACGCGCCCGTAGGGCACCCGCCGCCGCAGGCGGCAAAGACAGCCCGCGGACGAGGGTCCGCCCGCCGGCCGTCCCGGCGGACTACGCCATCCGTGGCACAGCCGACGACCCCGCGGTGCCGAAGAAGATAGTCAGCCCGCCATACCGGGTATGTGCTGATTATTCTCCCCGTATCCGGGCAATCCCGGACGGGGCCGCAGCGGTCTGGGAAGTGGTCGGCGTGAGCGACAGCGCAGGGACCCTGGCGTCGACGCCCGGCTTCGCCGAATGGAGCTTCCCCGCCGAACCCGGCGCCGTCCGCACCGCGCGCACGCTGGTGCGCGACACCCTGGAGGACTGGGGCCTCGGCGGGGTCACCGACGTGACGGTGCTGCTGGTCAGCGAGCTGGTCACCAACTCCCTGCGGTACGCCAGCGGGCCCATCGGCGTCCGGATGTACTCCCACGCCGGCCCCACCCTCCTCGTGGAGGTCTCCGACCCACTGCCCGATCCACCCCGCGAACGTGTCGCCGAACCCGACGACGAGGGCGGCCGCGGACTGCAATTGGTGGCCATGGCCTCGCGACGCTGGGGCACCCGCCGGGGCAACACCGGGAAAACCGTGTGGTTCGAGCTCAGTCTGCCCGGTTAGGAACCCGGTGAGGAGACATAGCGGGTTGAGACCGTGCTGTGATCGTGAAGTCCGTGTTCCGAAGGCCACCTGTGCTGGATACTCGGCCTTCTGATGCCGGTGCGAGCACATGAGCCGGAGGGGACGGGCACGTGAGCGAAAAGCCAGCGGGTACGGCGGGTGGCACGCCGGAGGTAACGGAAGCCACCGGGATGTGGCAGAACAGCCCGCCCGGGTCCCTCTACGACTACATTCGCGTGGCCTCCTTCTCGCTGGGCCCCGACGGGCGGATCGAGCAGTGGAGCGAACGCGCGGCCGAGTTGTTCGGAATAGCGGCGCGACAGGCCGTCGGCAAGGACCCCGCGGAGATCTTCACCCCGCCCGAGGCGCACCCCCGGCCCGGGGTGCCGCGGCAGCCGTCCCCCTTTCTGCGCGAAGGCGGCCTGGACGGCCGGGAGTGGACCGGGATCGTCCCCTACCAGCGCGGGGAGCGGTGCCGGCCCGGCCTCGCCGAGATCTATGTGATGCCCACGGAGAACGAGCGCGGCGAGCGGGCCGCGCTCTGCGTCGCCGTCGACGTCCAGGCGCTGCGGGGAATAGAGACCGACATCGCGGCCTCCGAAGCCGTTTTCGGCCAATCTCCGCTGGGGTTCTTCTTCTTCGGTACGGACCTGACGCTGCTGCGCGTCAACGAGAGCTTCGCCCAGACCTTCGGCCGCCCCGCCGCCTGGCACCGCGGCCGTACGCCGCACGACTTCCTGCCCCGCGGTGAGGCCGAGCGGCTGACCTCGGCGCTGCGTCAAGTACTGGACAGCGGCAAGCCGGTGTCGGACATTCAGCTCGTGGGGCCGGTCCCCGGGCAGAGCGAGCGGCGCCGCTGGTCGGTGTCGCTGTACCGGCTGCACAGCGGCAGCGGACGGCCCATCGGCGTGGCCGCGCTCGCCACCGACGTCACCGGCCGCCGCCGCGCCGAGCGGGAGGCCGCGGGCGTACGCCGCAATCTGGCGCTGCTCAATGAAGCGGGCGCGCGCATCGGCAACAGCCTGGACCTGGAGACCACGGCGCGGGAGCTGCTGGACGTCGCCGTGCCGCAGTTCTGCGACCTCGCCTCCGTCGACCTCTACCAGGGCCTGCTCGCCGGCGACGAGGCGCCGCCCGGCCTCGCCGACGGCAGCGCCGAACTGCGCCGCGTCGCCTACGCCAGCGCCGTGTCGGGCGCGCCCGTCGACGGCGACGACAAGCCCATCCAGGTCGGCGAGGTGCACCGCTACGCCTTCCACTCGCCCTGCGCCGGAGCCCTGCGCACGGCGCAGGTGCAGGTGGTGCCGCGCCGGGAGCGCGAGGAGGGCCCGGAGTTGGGCGGGGTCGTGCAGTCCACGCTCGCCGTGCCGATGGTCGCCCGGGACACGGTGGTGGGCCTGGCCCAGTTCTCCCGTACGAAGGGCAGCGAGCCCTTCGGCGAGCGGGACACCGCCCTGGCCGTCGAGCTGGCGGCGCGGGCCGCGGTCTGCATCGACAACGCCCGGCTCTACCGCCGCGAGCACGAGCGCGCGCTGATCCTCCAGCGCAGCCTGCTGCCCCCCGGCGACCCCGAGGCCGCCGGTCTCGACATCGCCTGCCGCTATCTCCCCGCCAACGCGGCCACCGAGGTCGGCGGCGACTGGTTCGACGTCATCGAGCTGCCCGGCCACCGCACGGCCCTGGTCGTCGGTGACGTCATGGGCCGCGGCCTGCGGGCCGCCGTCGCCATGGGCGAACTGCGCACCGCCGTACGGACCCTGGCCATGCTCGACCTGGAACCGGCCGAGGTGCTCTCCGCCCTCGACGAGATCGCCCACGGCCTGGGCCGGCCCGGCGGCAAGCAGTCCGCCTCGCGCGGCGTGCGCGGCGGCGTACGGGCCGAGGACCTCTCCGAGGTCTATCTGGCCACGTGCGTCTACGCCGTCTACGACCCGGTCACCCGGCGGTGCACGGTCGCCAACGCCGGTCACCTGCCTCCCGTCCTGGTCGAGGCGGGCGAGCCCGCCATGCTGCTGGACGTGCCGCCGGGCATGCCGCTGGGGGTCGGCGGCGAGCCCTTCGAGGAGACGGAGGTGGACCTGCCGGACGGCGCCCTGCTCGCGCTCTACACCGACGGCCTCGTGGAGTCCCGCGACCATCCGCTGGACGAGGGCCTCCAGGCCTTCCGCGACGCCCTCACGGACCCCGCACGGCCGCTGGAGGACGTCTGCGACCACGTCCTGAGCGCCCTGGACACCCACCACGGCGAGGACGACATCGCGCTGCTCATGGCCCGGCTGCGGGGCCTGCCCGAGGACCACGTGGGCGACTGGAAGCTGCCGCCCGAGCCGCGCTCGGTCGCCCGCGCCCGGGAGATGGCCCGCGGCCTGCTGCTGTCCTGGGGCCTGGAGAGCCTGGTGGACACCACGGAGCTCCTGGTGAGCGAGCTCGTGACCAACGCCCTGCGGTACGGCGAGGGGGAGATCCGGCTCCGGCTGCTGCTGGACCGGACCCTGGTGTGCGAGGTCTGGGACGGCGGCCTGGTCCAGCCCCGCCGCCGCCGGGCCCGCGACACCGACGAGGGCGGCCGCGGCCTGCAGCTCGTCGGCCTCCTCAGCGCCGCCTGGGGCAGCCGCCGCACCCCGCACGGCAAGACGGTCTGGTTCGAACTCGCGCTCCCCGACGGGAACTCCCCGGCACCGGACGCGGTGGAGGCGCTGCTGAGCCTGTACTGAGCGCGGGTCGGCTCCTCGCCGTGGACGCCGGCTTTCGTCGTGCCGGCCGCCGTTGCCCGCGCCGCGGGCGCCGGCAGTCGCGCGTTGGCCGCGGTACCCAGCGTGCCGGCCGCCGGCGCTCGTACCCTGGCCGCCGGTCCTCGGTCGGCAGCCCGCAGTCGCGTGCGCTTCGGCCGTCGGAACTCCGGGTGTCGGCCGCGAGCACGGGTGCCGGGCGCCGGCACCCACGTCCCGCCACCGGCGGCTCCCGCGAAGACCTCGCGGACGTACCCGCTGCCCTCGCCCGGCGCGGCGCCGGTC
>NZ_JAGGOL010000155.1 GCF_018614525.1 Streptomyces sp. ISL-11 | reverse complement strand
GCGGCGCGCCGAGCTCGCCCGGCTCGCCTGGCCCGAGGCCGCCGGCACCACCGCCGAGCAGCGCGAAGCCCTCGAACTGGCCGTCCGCCACGGCCTCACCGCGCACGAGGTCGCCGCCGTCCTGCGGATGGAGGCCGACGCCGCCCGCACGCTCCTCTCCAGCGCCGCCTGCGAGGTCGAGCGCACCCGGACCGCCCTGGCCGTCGTCGAGTCGGGCCACTGTCCCGTCGTCTCCCGGTTCGCCGGCGACACCCAGGTGCTGCTGGGGGCCTCGCTCCGGCGCGAGCTGGTGCGCCACGTCGACGACTGCGCCGACTGCCGCCGCACGGCCGAGCGCGCCACCGCCGGCGAACCCTGGCCCGGCACGGCCGCCTGCTCCGCGCCCCTGCCCGTCATAGCGGCGCCGGCCGCCGCGGCGTACGCCGCCATGGAGGACGTCCGGCGCGCGAGCCGGCAGCGCGGTTCCGCCGCCCCGCCCACCCCGCGCTTCGACCGGCGCGGCTTCCCCCAGGACCCCAAGGACCGGGCGGCCCGCCGCGCCCGGCTGCGCAAGGGAGCCATCACCACCACGGTCGTCGCCACCGTCATCGCCGCACCCGTCCTGGCGCTCTGGGCCGCCTACCGGGGCGCGCCGATGACGGGGGAGGGCCAGGAACCGGCGTCGATGTCCGCCAAGGACACCAGTGGCGAGTATCCGTACGACGGGAACGGCACGAGCGGCAAGGCGGGCCGGGCCGTCGGCTCGGCCGGTTCGCGGGCCGCGGGCGACCGCCGCCCGGCCGGGGTCTCCGTCGTGGTGATCGGGCCCGACGGCAGACCCGTGCCCCAGCCGGAGGCCGGCGCCGCCTCACCCTCGCCCGGTGGCAGCACGGTCCCGCTGCCCGGCCCGCCGCCGGGGCCCGAGCGCGGTCCGGGCCGGCTGACGATCGAGGCACGGCCGAGCGGCACGACCACACTGATCACCCTGCGGGCGAGCGGCGGCGAGCCGGTGGTCTGGTCGATGACGACCCGCGCGCCCTGGCTGAAGCTGAGCCGTACGGGCGGCGTACTGCGGCCCGGTCAGTCCTTCACGGTCGTGGTCCACGTCGACCAGGCGAGCGAACCGGAGGGCCGCTGGAGCGCCCGCGTGGCGATGGCGCCGGGCGGTTCGGTGGTCACGATCGAGGGCCGGGGGCGCACCCCGGAGCCCACCCCGACCGCACCGCGGCCCTCCCCGACACCGACGGACCCGGCCCCGCAGACCCCCGGACCGACCCCGTCCCCCTGAGCGCGCCGACGCACGAGGTCAGCGCGGGTCCGCCGGGTGCGGAGCCATCGGCAGCAGGGACGCCAGCCGCTCCTCGCACAGCTCCACCAGCCGCTCGTAGCCCGCCTTGCCCATGAGCTCCCGCAGCTCCGGCGCGTACGTCACGTACACCGGGTCGCCCGCGCCGTGCGCGGACGTCGCCGACGTGCACCACCAGTGCAGGTCGTGGCCGCCCGGGCCCCACCCGCGGCGGTCGTACTCACCGATGGAGACCTGGAGGATCCGCGTGTCGTCCGGCCGCTCGATCCAGTCGTACGTACGCCGCACCGGCAGCTGCCAGCAGACGTCCGGCTTGGTCTCCAGCGGCTCGCGGCCCTCCTTCAGCGCCAGGATGTGCAGCGAGCACCCCGCGCCGCCGGCGAACCCGGGTCGGTTCTGGAAGATGCACGAGCCCTGCCAGCGGCGCGTCTGCCGGTCGCCGTCCTCGTCGAGCTGGGTCCAGCCGCTGTCGGTGCCCACGTCGTGGAACTGCCACATCTCCGGCGTGAGCCGGGCCACGTGCCCCGCGACGCGCTTCTCGTCGTCCTCGTCGGAGAAGTGCGCGCCGAGCGTGCAGCAGCCGTCGTCCGCGCGACCGGCCTGGATGCCCTGGCAGCCGCTGCCGAAGACGCAGCTCCATCGGGAGGTGAGCCAGGTCAGGTCGCAGCGGAAGACCTGCTCGTCGTCGGCCGGGTCGGGGAACTCGACCCAGGCGCGGGCGAAGTCCAGCCCGACCTCGTCCGGGACCTTCGCGGTCCCGGCGTCGGCCCGCACGGCCCCGGGGGCCTTGGCGCGCTTTTTGTCCGACTTCGCCTTCTTCGTCTTTGCCACCCCACAAGCCTATGCGCCCGCGAGAGCGGCAGTAGCGTTCAGGCCATGAGACTCGGTGTCCTTGATGTGGGTTCGAATACGGTCCATCTGCTCGCGGTGGACGCGCATCCGGGCGCCTGCCCCCTGCCCGCCCATTCCCACAAGGCCGAGCTGCGCCTCGCGGAACTCCTCGACGACGGCGGATCGATCAGCGACGCCGGCATCGACCGCCTCGTCACTGTGATCCAGGACGCCCTCCAAGCCGCCGAGGACAAGGGCTGCGAGGACGTCCTGCCCTTCGCCACCTCCGCCGTCCGCGAGGCCGCCAACGCCGACGCCGTCCTCGACCGCGTCCGGAAGGAGACCGGCGTCACCCTCACCGTCCTCACCGGCGAGGAGGAGGCGCGCCTGACCTTCCTGGCCGCCCGCCGGTGGCTCGGCTGGTCGGCCGGGAAGCTTCTCCTCTTCGACATCGGCGGCGGCTCCCTGGAGATCGCCCTCGGCCTCGACGAGGAACCCGACGCGGCGGCGTCGCTGCCGCTGGGCGCCGGCCGGCTCACCGCCGCGTGGCTGCCCGGCGACCCGCCCGACCCCACGGACGTACGGGCCATGCGCCGGCACGTACGGGCGCAGATCGCCCGCAGCGTCGGCGACTTCTCCCGGCTGGGCGCCCCCGACCGCACGGTCGCCACGTCCAAGACCTTCAAACAGCTCGCCCGCATCGCCGGCGCCGCCCGCTCCACGGAGGGCGTCTACGTACAGCGCGCCCTGACCCGCAAGTCCCTGGAGGAGTGGGTGCCCAGGCTTGCCGGCATGACCGTCCAGCAGCGCGCGAACCTCCCCGGCGTCTCGGAGAGCCGGGCGCCCCAGCTGCTGGCGGGCGCGCTGGTCGCCGAGGCGGCGATGGACCTCTTCGGCATCGACGAACTGGAAATCTGCCCGTGGGCCCTGCGGGAGGGCGTCATCCTGCGCAGACTGGACCACATGCCGGCTAACCCTGCGGGCGGCTGAGGGTCGTGTCGTGCGCACCACCGCTGCGCGGCGGTGTCCTCAAACGCCGGACGGGCTGAGATCGGCTGAGCTCAGCCGATCTCAGCCCGTCCGGCGTTTGAGGACGCGCTCGCAGGGCGCCCGCCGCCGCAGGCGGCAACCCACCGCTCATACTCCGCCACATGAGACGCCCCTGCCACGCCTCGTCGGAGGCGGTCGTACGCTGTCCCTCGTGACAGAGCCAGTGGTGCGCATCCCGGATGCGAAGGTCGCGCTGTCCACGGCCTCGGTCTACCCCGAGTCGACGGCGGCGGCCTTCGAGATCGCCGGGCGCCTGGGCTACGACGGCGTCGAGGTCATGGTGTGGACCGATCCCGTCAGCCAGGACATCGAAGCGCTCCGCCGCCTGTCCGACTACCACCGCGTGCCGATCCTGGCCGTTCACGCACCCTGCCTGCTGATCACCCAGCGCGTCTGGTCGACCGACCCGTGGACCAAGCTCCAGCGTGCCCGTACGGCCGCCGAGAAGCTCGGCGCGAGTACGGTCGTCGTCCATCCGCCGTTCCGCTGGCAGCGGGGGTACGCGCGGGAATTCGTGCGCGGCCTGTGGCGCATGGCGGACGAGACGGACGTCCGCTTCGCCGTCGAGAACATGTATCCCTGGCGCTACCGCGACCGCGAGATGCTCGCCTACGCGCCCGACTGGGACGTCACCCAGGACGACTACCGCCATTTCACCGTCGATTTGTCGCACACCTCGACCGCCCGCACGGACGCCCTCCAGATGATCGATCGGATGGGCGACCGGCTCGCGCACATCCACCTCGCCGACGGCAACGGCTCCGCCAAGGACGAGCACCTCGTGCCCGGCCGCGGCAAGCAGCCCTGCGCCGAGCTGCTGGAGCGCCTCGCGACCACCGGCTTCGACGGCCACGTCGTGATCGAGGTCAACACCCGCCGCGCCATGTCCTCGGCCGAGCGCGAGGCCGACCTCGCCGAGGCCCTGGCCTTCACCCGCCTGCACCTCGCCTCCCCCACGAGCGTGCCCCGCTCATGACCGCCACCCCCGGCGGCGCACCCAAGAAGCGCGGCAGGCCCGCCCGTACCGACACCGCCGACGGCCCCGGAGCCCGCGCACGCATCCTCGCCGCGGCCCGCGCCGAGTTCGCCGGGCGCGGCTACGACAAGGCGTCCATCCGCGCCATCGCCAGGGGAGCGGACGTGGATCCGGCGCTCGTCCACCACTACTTCGGGCCGAAGGAGAAGATCTTCGCGGCCGCGATCGAGACGGACTTCGCGCCCGCGCTCGCCACGCCGGGCGTCCTCCAGCAGGGCGGCCGGGACACCGTGGGGGAGCGGATGACCCGCTTCATCCTCGGCGTGTGGGAGGACCCGGTGACCCGCGAACCGCTCCTCGCGATCGTCCGCTCCGCCGTCGCCAACGAGACCGCCGCCGCCGTCTTCCGCGATCTCGTCACCAGCCGCCTGATGGCCCGCATCGCCGGCGAGCTCGACGTCCCCGACCCCCGGCTGCGCTCCGAGCTGGCCGCCGCCCAGCTGGTCGGCGTCGCCATGCTGCGCTACGTGATCAAGGTCGAGCCGCTGGCCTCGGCGGACATCGAGCGGGTCGTCGCCCTGGTCGCGCCGGCGGTCCAGCACCACCTGGCGGGCCCCGGCCAGGGTTCCGGCCCGCGGTGAACGCGCCGCGTCTCGTATGCCGGAAAGCCTGTCCGGACCTTGGATCACCGGCGTAGGCTCGAAAGACGCCGGCACGCCGGCACAGCGCCGACACACTTCGAGGAGTGGAGCAGGATGCCCGAGCTGAGGTCCCGCACCGTCACCCACGGCCGCAACATGGCGGGCGCCCGCGCCCTGATGCGCGCCTCGGGCGTAGCGGGCGCGGACATCGGCAAGCCGATCATCGCGGTGGCGAACTCCTTCACCGAGTTCGTCCCCGGCCACACCCACCTCGCCCCGGTCGGCCGGATCGTCTCCGACGCGATCCTGGCGGCGGGCGCGGTGCCCCGCGAGTTCAACACCATCGCGGTCGACGACGGCATCGCCATGGGCCACGCCGGCATGCTCTACAGCCTGCCCTCCCGCGACCTGATCGCCGACTCCGTCGAGTACATGGTCGAGGCCCACTGCGCCGACGCGCTGATCTGCATCTCCAACTGCGACAAGATCACCCCCGGCATGCTGATGGCCGCCCTGCGCCTCAACATCCCGGTCGTCTTCGTCTCCGGCGGCCCCATGGAGGCCGGCCAGGCCACGCTCGTCGACGGCACGGTCCGCAAGCTCGACCTGATCAACGCGATCGTGGACGCGGCCGACGAGAACGTCTCCGACGAGGACGTCCTGCGCATCGAGGAGAACGCCTGCCCGACCTGCGGCTCGTGTTCCGGCATGTTCACCGCCAACTCCATGAACTGCCTGACCGAGGCCATCGGCCTCTCCCTGCCGGGCAACGGCACCGTCCTCGCCACCCACACCGCCCGCAAGGCGCTGTACGAGAACGCGGCCCGCACGGTCGTCGAGATCACCAAGCGCTACTACGAGCAGGACGACGACTCGGTCCTGCCGCGCAACATCGCCACCCACGCCGCCTTCGACAACGCCATGGCACTCGACATCGCCATGGGCGGCTCGACCAACACGATCCTGCACCTGCTCGCCGCCGCCCAGGAGGCCGGGCTCGACTACGACCTGACGGACATCGACGCGGTCTCGCGCCGCGTGCCGTGCCTGGCCAAGGTCGCGCCGAACGTCGCCCCCGGCGGCACGTACTACATGGAGGACGTGCACCGCGCCGGCGGCATCCCCGCCATCCTCGGCGAGCTCTACCGCGCGGGCCTGCTCGACGAGGACGTCCACACCGTCCACTCGCCCGGCATCAAGGACTGGCTGGACACCTGGGACGTGCGCGGCGGATCGCCCTCGCCCGAGGCCGTCGAGATGTGGCACGCGGCGCCCGGCTGCGTCCGCTCCGCGACCGCCTTCTCGCAGTCCGAGCGCTGGGACTCCCTCGACACGGACGCCGCCGGCGGCTGCATCCGCGACGCGGAGCACGCCTACTCCAAGGACGGCGGACTGGCCGTCCTCAAGGGGAACCTGGCCGTCGACGGCTGCGTCGTGAAGACGGCCGGTGTCGACGAGTCGATCTGGACCTTCGAGGGCCCGGCCGTCGTCTGCGAGTCCCAGGACGAGGCCGTCGACAAGATCCTCCGCAAGGAGATCAAGGAGGGCGACGTCGTCGTCATCCGCTACGAGGGCCCCCGCGGCGGCCCCGGCATGCAGGAGATGCTCTACCCCACGTCCTTCCTCAAGGGCCGCGGCCTCGGCAAGTCCTGCGCCCTGGTCACCGACGGCCGCTTCTCCGGCGGCACCTCGGGCCTGTCCATCGGCCACGCCTCGCCCGAGGCGGCCTCCGGCGGCACCATCGCGCTGGTCGAGGACGGTGACCGCATCCGCATTGACATCCCGGACCGGTCGATCGAACTCCTCGTCCCCGAAGCGGAGCTGACGGCCCGCCGGGAGGCGCTCGGCGGTACGTACGCGCCGAAGAACCGCGACCGCAAGGTCTCGGCGGCCCTGCGGGCGTACGCGGCGATGGCCACCAGCGCGGACAAGGGCGCGGTGCGGGACGTCAGCCGGCTGCCCTAGCGGGCGGATCTTCGGCTTGCGGGCCGTCTTTGCCGCGTGGCCGCCTGCGGCGGGGCGGGCTGTTTTTGCCGCCTGCGGCGGCGGGCGCCCTGCGGGCGCGTCCTCAATCTCCCCCAACTACCGCTGGGAGGTGCCCCCAGACGGGCTTGATTGTGGCTGGGCTCAGCCGCCTTCAGCCCGTTGCACGGCCCCCGCGCCCGCTCACATGACCCACCCGGACACGGCACAGCGCTCCGGGATCAGCGCCAGCCGGCCGGATTGTGGTCGCTCACCGCGAACACCGTCCCGTCCGGCGCCGCGCCGAACACCTTCCCGTCCGCCGCGACGGGCGCCGGGAGCAGGTCCAGATAGCCCCGCCCGGCCCGCGTCAGGCGGGGCGAGGTCTGCCCGAGCAGGGTGCCGCGGGCGGTGTCCACGGCCAGCAGCCGGCCGTCGGCGGCGGAGAAGTACAGCCGGGCCTCGGCGGCCACGAGCGCCGAACCATTGGCGATGGACGTCTCCAGCCGCCACAGCTGCCGCCGCCCGCCCTCCTGGGTACCGACCGCCGTCAGCCCGCCGTCCGAGGACAGCAGATAGACGGCGTCGCCGCGCGCGACGGCACTCGTCACGGCGAGCGGCGACCCGAGCGGCACCCGGTGCTCCCGCCGCCCGTCCGGCTCGTAGCGCACCACGGCCGAGACACGGTTGTCGGAGTCGGCGGCGGTCAGATACAGCGCGCCCCGCGGCCCCGCGCCCACGGCGGTCAGGTCACCGTCCGCCGTCCGCTGCCACAGCGTCGAGCCGCGCACGGGGTCGAGAGCGAGGATCTGCGTACGGTGCCGGCCCTGCCCGGCCGGCGAGACGGCGTAGGCGGGGCCGTCGCCGTAGAAGGAGAAGACGGGCTTGGCGTGCCCGGGCAGCCGGTGGCTCCAGCGCTGCTTGTTCGTGGCGCCGTCGACGGCGGTGACGGTGCCGTCCTCGGTGACCAGCAGCACCGTGTCACCCGCGTGATAGACCCGCCCGCCGTACGCCGCCACGTTCCGCGTCCACCGCGGCTCGCCCGTCGCCGGATCGAGAGCCGAGAGCACGCTGCCGTCCGGTGCCAGCACGTGCACGAGCCCACCGGAGACCACGGGCGCGGGCGGCGCGGCGGCACCCGCCCCCGTGTCCCCGGCCGGCCGCCGCCACGCGACCTTGCCACTGCCCGGATCGATACGGGCCGCCCGCACCCCGTGCGCCGAGCAGTACAGGGCGGCCTGCCCGTACGTACAGAAGCCGGCCCGCACCGTGCCGTCCCCGGCCGCGTCCGCCGGCACCGACGCCTCCCACGGCCGCCAGTCCGCCCCGGCCGCGCTCGGCCGCGACGACAACGGACGGTCATGGACATCGGCGCCGGTCAGCGCCCAGTACCCGCCGGCTCCCGAGGCCACGACGGCCGCGGCCAGCGCGGCGATCCAGCGCCCGCGACGGCGGGGCGTGCGCACGGCAGGCGGCTCGGGCTCCTCGGGCCGGGGTGGGGGAGGGACGCGGATGTGCGTGGTGAGCACGTCGCGCGGCGGTGTCCGAGCGGGCGGTACGTCCCCGGCGGGCCGGCCGCACGCCGCCTCCGGCAGCCGGGCCATGATCGCGTCCGGTGTGGGCCGGGCGGCCGGATCCTTCGCCAGACAGTCGCGGATCAGCGGCACGAGGTCCTTGGGCACGCCGGTCAGGTCCGGCTCGTTGTGCACCACCTGGTACGCGACGATGTACGGGCTCTCCGACTCGAACGGTCCCCGCCCCGTCGCCGCGTGCACCAGCAACGACGCCAGCGCGAACACATCCGCCGCCGGCCCCACCTCCCGCGGCCGCTGGAACTGCTCGGGCGCCATGAAGGGCGGCGTACCGATCAATTTGCCGGTCTCGGTGCGCAGCTCGCTGTCGTACGGGCGGGAGATCCCGAAGTCGATGACCTTCGGGCCGTCCTCGGCGAGCAGCACATTGCTCGGCTTGAGATCGCGGTGCACGACCCCGGCGCGGTGGATGTCCCGCAGCGCCTCGGCCAGCCCGGCCGCCAGCCGCAGCACTTCACCGCCGCTCAACGGGCCGTTCCGCTTGACGCGCTCGGAAAGGGTCGGGCCGGGAATGTAGAGCGTGGCCATCCAGGGCCGCTCGCCGTCCGGATCCGCGTCCACCACCGGCGCCGTGAACGCGCCACTCACCCGCCGCGCGGCCGCGACCTCCTGCCGGAAACGCGCCCTGAACTCGGGATCCACCGCGTATTCGGCGTGCACCACCTTGACCGCGAGCCGCAGCCCCGAGGCCGAACGCGCCAGATGGACCACGCCCATGCCGCCGGAGCCGAGCCGCCCTTCCAGCCGGTACTGGCCGGCATACCCCGGATCCTCCGCTTCCGGGCACGTCCCGGACCTGCGCAGCGGCGGCATTCCCCCCACCCCCGTGTGTTGTCGGCCGCGTACGGCGGCTTCCGGAGCCTAATCGATGGTCCGGACGAATCCCGGGAGGCGTGCCGGGGCCGCCTTGCTAGCCTGCACATGCCATACGCGCCTTCGGCACACGCCCTTCGGCGCACGAGTCAATTCTTCGCGGGGGAGGGCCACATGGCCGTCGACGAGGTCAACGGAATCAACGAGCTCGACGGGAACGAGGCCGGCGGCGAGGCCGGCCAGGGGCAGCACGACGCGGCATCGCCGTCGGTACGGGCCGCCGCCGGCGCCGTCTACTACCCGGTCGCCCCCGGCGTCCAGGTCAACGTCCGCCGGGGCCCCAACACCGGAAGCCAGATCATCAAGGTCCTTCCCGAGGACTCCCGCGTGACCATCCGCTGCCAGACCCGCGGCGAGACGGTCACCGGCCCGTACGGCACCACCGACATCTGGGACAGCATCGCGCCGGGCCAGTACGTGTCGGACGCGTACGTGAAGACCGGCGCCGACGGGTTCGTCACCATCCGCTGCGCGTGACGCGCCGGGGCCGGCGGTCCGGTCCGGTGGCGATAATCGACGTATGAGCGATGAGCACCAGGCACCCGAGGCAGCCGGCCCCGCCGGTTCAGCAGGTCCGGCCGGACCTGCCGGACCACAGCCGGAACCGATCCGGTTCTACGGCACGACCTGGGTCCACCACGACGGCGGTTACGCACTGCGCCGCGTGGGCGCCGGCCTCGGAGCGCTCGCCGCAGCGGCGGGCGGCGCCTTCGTGCTGCGCTTCGGATACGAGGGCCTGGCCATCGCCGAGGTGGGCAGCCTCGTCACCATGCTGGTGGTCGTCGCCTTCGCCGTCTGCAGCGCGCTCGCCTTCCGCCGCACCTGGGAGCGCTTCACCGGCCGCTCGACGAGCACGGTGGACGAGAGGTCGATGCAGAGCATCATGATGATCGGCTTCATCGGCTCTCTCGTTGCCTACGCGCTGCGCACGCTCACCGAGGCGCCGGGCGAGAAGCTGCGCCGCCGGGAGTACGAGGAGGCCGTCGCCCGCCACGAGCGCCGGCGGACGACCCGCACCGGCAACCCGGCGGGCAGGGCGAAGGGCAAGGGCCGGCGCAAGGGGCGCTGAGGGGTACAGAGCACCCCTGGGACTCGTGTAGTGTTCTCCGAGTTGCCACGGCGTCCGCGAGGACGGCGAGGCGGCCACTCACGCCTCACTGGCGGCACTCTCTACTGCACGGCCCTTGAACGGGATGAATTTCGGCATGCCGGAATTCGGACCGGGTTCCGATTAGGAACCGCCGGGGGAATCCGCTAAAGTAGTGATCACGCCGAAAGGCGCGAAACAAACCCCCTCCGACGGGGGATCGGAAACAAATTCGAGCCGGAAACGGCACGGAAAAGGATCTGATAGAGTCGGAAACGCCGGAAAGCGAAAGCGAGAAGGCGAACCCCGCTCCGACAGGGGGCCGGATGCGGAAACGGATCTGGTAAGGTTGGAAACACGAAATACCGAAGGGAAGCGCCCGGAGGAAAGCCCGAGAGGGTGAGTACAAAGGAAGCGTCCGTTCCTTGAGAA
>NZ_JAGGOL010000154.1 GCF_018614525.1 Streptomyces sp. ISL-11 | reverse complement strand
GCGGAGACCAGTCCGCACAGCGCGGCCCAGGCGGGCGCGCCGTCGCGGGCGAGGAAGGTCACCCGGGGCGTGGACTCGTCGATGAAGGCGCCGCCGCGCACGGGGACCCGGCGCCGGACGGTCGGGCCGGGCTCGGGCACGCTCTCCCGTACGGCCAGGTCCACGCCGAACAGCGGCCGCACCCCGGCCCGGGCGCTCGCCCTGGCGAACCGGACCGCCCCGGCGAGGCTGTCGCGGTCGGTGAGGGCGACGGCGTCCATGCCGCGCTCGGCGGCGCGCCCGGCCAGCCGCTCGGGGTGCGAGGCCCCGTAGCGCATCGAGAACCCCGAGACGGTGCGCAGGTGCGTGAAGCCCGTCATCGCACGCCTCCTGCCGTTCTCACTGGTCTCACCGGTCTCCGCTGTCGCGCACCCCCTGGCTGATTTCCGCCCCTCCTCTCTCCACCATAAACCACCTCCTCGAACATTCGTACGAACTGCGGTGGGCGTCGCCCGAACGGCCCCCACCGCCTGCGGTGCCCCGCCGGACCCCGCAGGCTCGGATCATGGACCGCTCCCCCGGCTCCCCCGGCTCCCCCGGCCCTCCCGGCCCTCCCGGCCCTCCCGGCTCCTCGGGCGACAGCGCATCCCCGACGTTCCTCCAGGAGGTACGGGAGGCGGTGACGGCCCGCGCCGCGCTGCTGGTGCTCGGGGCGCTGGTGCTCCAGCTCGCGTTCATCACCTCCTACGTCGGGGCCTTCCACAGCCCGCGGCCGAAGGACATCGCGACCGGCGTCGTCGCCCCGCGGCAGCTCGCCGGTCAGCTGGTGGACAAGCTGGCCGGGCTGCCGGGCGGCCCCTTGGACCCGCGCGCGGTCCGCGACGAGCGGGAGGCCCGCCGGCAGCTGCGCGAGCGCGACCTGGAGGCAGCGCTGATCGTCGACCCGCGCGGCACCACCGACACCCTCCTCGTCGCGGGCGGCGCGGGCGCCTCGCTCGCCCAGGCCGCCGAGGCGGTCGTCACCCGCGCCGAGGCCGCCGAACAGCGCTCGCTGAAGATCGTCGACACCGCCCCGTCCGCGGCCGGCGACGCCCGCGGCCTGACCTCCTTCTACCTGGTGGTGGGCTGGTGCGTCGGCGGCTACCTGTGCGCCGCGATCCTCGCGATCAGCGCGGGCGCCCGCCCCGCCAACCCCCGGCGGGCCGGCTTCCGGCTCGCCGCGCTCGCGCTCTACGCCATCGGCTCGGGCCTGCTCGGCGCCGTCATCACGGGCCCGGCCCTCGGGGCGCTGCCCGGCAGCGTCCTGGGCCTGTGGGGGCTGGGCGCCCTGGTGGTCTTCGCGGTCGGGGCCACGACGCTGGCCCTGCAGGGGCTGGCGGGGATCATCGGCATCGGCCTGGCGATCGCGATCGTCGTGGTCCTGGGCAACCCGAGCGCGGGCGGCGCGTACCCCTACCCACTGCTCCCGCCCTTCTGGCGCGCCATCGGCCCCGCGCTCCCGCCGGGCGCGGGCACCTGGTCGGCGCGCTCCATCGCCTACTTCCGGGGCAACGCGCTGACCGGATCGCTGCTGGTGCTCTCCGCCTGGGCGGTGGCCGGCACGGCGGTGACGATGGTGTGCGCCGCGTTCCGCAGGAGGAGCCTCGCGCCGCCGCCGTGAGCCGAAGGCGGGAGGGGCCGGGGCGCGTGCGGGGCGTCCCGCGCCGGTCGCGCCCGGCGCGCGGCGGCTTCGCGCACGCTGCCGGGTGCGCTGATGAGCCGTGGTCCGGACGCGGCGCCGGGTAGAACCTGAGGATCCGCGAGAGCGCTACCGGCGAGGAATCCCATGCCCACCACGCCCAGTCACCGTCCGGCGGTCACCGGCCTCCGGACGAACCCGCACGCCGCGGAGGCCGCCGTGTTCGTCGACCGCTGGGTGCGCCGGACCGGGCTCATACAGTCCTTCTCCGCCCAGCGGCGCTTCCGCAGAGCCGGCTGCGCGGAGTTCGCGGCGCGGGTGATGCCCGACGCGGAGTGCGGGCGGCTCAAGCGCGGTACGGCCTGGCTCGTGTGGTTCTTCATCTTCCACGACCGGTCCGAGGAGTACGGGCAGTCCCCGCCGTTCGCCGACGCCCTCCTCGACTTCCTCCCGCCGGACACCGGCCGCACGCCGCCGGCCCGTACCGCGCTCGAACGCGGCCTGGCCGACGCCTGGCGGATGGTGGCCCCGGTGATGTCACCGCGGTGGCGCGAGCGGTTCCTCGGCCACTTCGGCGAGTTCACCGGGTCGTGGCCGGCGGGGAGCGCGGCCCGGCCGCTGTTCGACCTCATCGAGTACACCGGTGGGTTCGAGGTGCCGCCCGAGGTGCGCGAACTGCCGTCGTTCCGGGCGGTCGACGCCGCGGCCGCGCTGCGCTGCCCCGGGCAGTGTGAGCTCTCCCCCGAACTCCTCGCCTCCCGGCGGAAGGCGTTCCGGCGCGCGCTCTCCACGCTGCACCGCGATCTGGCGCCGCGGCGGCTGCCGGCCGAGGCGGTGTCGGCCGCCTCGGCCTACACCGAGGCGCTCACCCTCTGGATGGGCGGCCCGCCCGGCGGCGCCGGGGAACTCCCCCCGGCCGGCGGGCGGCTGATCCTCACCGAGGACATCACCGGCACCCCGGTCGACCTGCTCCGACCCCGGCGGCCCGCCGGATGGCACGAGGGTGTCGGAAAAGTGAGCGGCACATTGCGTACGAAGTGACGTCCCGTGGCTCCTGGGGTGCCGTTCCGGGTGTACTTCGGCCATTTGCGGACGCGTTCCCGAATCACGGCGCGTGCCGGTCGGTCACCTGACGGGCCTCTTTTCGGCCGGGTGGCGGAGCTTCCCCTTCCGAGGTTCCCGCACCTTCACTTTGGTGATTTAATGCGGCTCAAATTTAATTTTCCAAGGCCACCGGGGAAAGTTTTCAACGATTGCAAGGCATCTTCGCTGGTCAACATCCCCGTAACATTAATTCCCACCATTGCCGCCCAATCCGGACTCACGGACATGCCACAGCCCCCTCCGGGTTACCAGGAGCGGATGTGACTCACTCCAGATCAGGCCATTACTCAGAGCTTTCAACCAGCGACCGAAAGTGTTCGATCGGTGTGCGTTCATGCCCAACTTGGGCAAGACTCCAGTCCGTTATCTGAAGCGACGACCAAGGGAGTGTTCGGAATGCGGTACATCACTAAGGGCATCGCACTGGGCGCCACGCTGGCACTGGGCGGCCTGGTGGCGGCCGGGACAACGGCCGCGAGCGCCGCACCCGCCACCACCACCGCCCCCGCCGCGCAGACGAGCCTGTATGCGCCCTCCGCCCTGGTACTCACCATGGGATCGGGCGCCAGCAGGGACGACTCCGGCGTGCAGCGCGCGGTCACGCTGACCTGTATGCCCAAGGCCGCGGGAACCCACCCCGCCGCCAAGGACGCCTGCACCCAGCTGCGTTCCGCCGGCGGTGACTTCGACAAGGTCACCGCGGTGAAGGCCGACACGATCTGCACGAAGGAGTGGAACCCGATCGTCGTCACCGCCGAAGGCGTGTGGGAGGGCCGCCGGGTGAACTACGAGCACACCTTCGCCAACCCGTGCGCGTTCAAGGCGGGCAAGGGCACGGTCTTCGAGTTCTGAGCGACCCTCGGAGCCCCACCTGAGCGTGAGGCGGCCCCCGGACACCGTGGAGGTGTGTCCGGGGGCCGCCCGTTCATGGGTGGGGGACCAAGGGTTCACCCGAGGGTCGCGCCGTATGCCGCCAACGGCTCGGTCACCGGCTGGTAGAACGTGGTGGCGGGGCCGCCGTTGCAGTCGCCGTCGCCGCCCGAGGTGAGTCCTAGGGCGTTCGCGCCCGAGAAGAGGGGGCCGCCGCTGTCGCCGGGCTCGGCGCAGACATTGGTCTTGATCAGGCCGGTGACCCGGCCCTCCTTGTAGGTCGCCGTGGCGTTGAGGCCGGTGACCGTGCCCTGGGACACGTGGCCGAGGCGCGGGCCGGTGGTGGAGCCGCTGCGCTGGACCGCTTCGCCGAGGGCCGCGTCACGGGCACCGGTGATGGCCTGCGCGCCGCCGTTGTAGAGGTTCACCTCGCTGGGATGGGGGACGGCGGTGGTGTACTCCGCGATGGCGTAGTCGTCGCCGGGGAAACTCGAGCCTCCGGCCGGGACATGCGCGAACTCCGGGCCGCCCTGGGTCTCGGCCCAGCTCTTGACCGGATTGCCGCAGTGCCCGGCCGTGAGGAAGGCGTCGGGCTTGCCGGCCCGCTTGACGTTGAAGCCGAGCGAGCAGCGTGCGGAGAAGTCACGGCCGTAGATCGCGTCACCGCCGGAAATGAACCGCGTGAGCTTCGTCGTGGTCCTCTTCACCACCACCGTCTCGCCGGCGGAACCGGCGATCTCCTTCAGCCGCGCCAGCTTCGCGCCGGTGACCGTGGGGTCGGCCGTCACGACGACCCGGTTGACCCTGGGGTCCGAGACCCACGTGGTCCCGGGGATCTCCTCACTGGAGTCCAGCGTCGCCTTGGCGGCGTTCAGTTCGGCCTGCGCGAAGCGGACGGCCCTGGGCCGGGCCCCCGCCGCGCGCACCAGTCCCGCCACCGCCCGGTCGGTGATGTTGACGATGAGCTGTTGCGTCGCGCTGTCGTAGTACGAACCGGCCGCCGCGCCCTTCAGCTGTGCGGCGAGCGTCTCGCCGAGCTGCCCGGCCGAGAGCGCGCTCGGTACGCGCGGGGCCTGGGTCGTCGACGCGTCGGCGTTCTGCGGGCTGAGGGTCACGGCCGCGAACGCGGTGACCGCGAAAGCAACCAGCATGGCGCGCACGCGAATCCGTCTGGCCTTCAACTCGACACCTCCGGTGGGGGCCGGGCCCGGCAGTGGGGTGCCTTATGGGCCCTGAGGACAATCGGCACCGGCGCGGTCCGGCTTTACGAAAGCCGCGTCCATGCCAAGTTGCCCGTCGAGTATCCCGACCACGAGAGGGCGTGTACAAGGCGGAACCGGTGTTGTATGCAGGCTTATTCGTGCGCCCCCCCGGCATGAGTGTCACACGGGTGGTGACGGCGGGGAAGGCGGAGGCGGTGGGGCGTCCGGCCGGTGTTCGTCGGCCGGCGGCGGCTGCCCCGCGCGCTCCAGGAACCGCAGCAACTCCACCGGGAAGGGCAGCACCAGCGTGGAGTTCTTCTCCGCGGCGACCGCGACTATGGTCTGGAGCAGGCGGAGCTGGAGGGCCGAGGGCTGGTCGGACATCGTCGCCGCGGCCTCGGCGAGCTTCTTCGACGCGAGCAGCTCGGCGTCGGCGTTGATCACGCGGGCGCGGCGCTCACGCTCGGCCTCCGCCTGCCGGGACATCGAGCGCTTCATCGTCTCCGGCAGCGACACGTCCTTGATCTCGACGCGGTCGATCTGCACGCCCCAGCCGATGGCCGGGCTGTCGAGCATCAGCTCCAGGCCCTGGTTCAGCTTCTCCCGGTTGGAGAGCAGGTCGTCCAGGTCGCTCTTGCCGATGATCGAGCGCAGGGAGGTCTGCGCCATCTGGGAGACGGCGAAGCGGTAGTCCTCGACCCGGATCACGGCCTCCGCGGGATCGACGACCTTGAAGTAGACCACCGCGTCGACCCGTACGGTGACGTTGTCCCGGGTAATGCCCTCCTGGGCGGGGATCGGCATCGTCACGATCTGCATGTTCACCTTGCGCAGCCGATCCACACCGGGGATGACCATGGTGAACCCCGGCGGGCGAATCTCCTCGCGCAGGCGGCCCAGCCGCAGCACGACGCCGCGCTCGTACTGCTTGACCACCCGGGCCCCGGCCACCACGTACACCGCGCAGGCGGATCCGGCGCTCGCCGCCGCCACTACCAGTTCTTCGATCATGGCACGACCCCCTGCCCTGCACCTCGGGTGTCATACCCACGGTATGCCCGTCCCGGACAGGGGTCGAGCCCCCGGCCCGGGGGTTCCGGGCCGGGGGCTCCTGTGCTGCTGGCCGCAAGGCTTGGGGAAGGGATGTGCTCGCTCGCGGTCAGGGGTCGGAGGGGCCGGTTCAGGCCCTGGGGTCAGAAGACGCTCACCCCGTACGCCTTGAGGGCGGGGCCGACGGGCTGGAAGAAGGTCGTGCCGCCGGAGGTGCAGTTGCCGCTGCCGCCGGAGGTCAGGCCGAGGGCGGTGGAGCCGGCGAAGAGGGCGCCGCCGCTGTCGCCGGGCTCGGCGCACACATTGGTCTTGATCAGACCGCGGACGATCTGGCCGTTGCCGTAGTTGACGGTGGCGTTCAGGCCGGTGACCTTGCCGCCGTGCACCTTGGTCGTGGAGCCGCTGCGCTGGACGGACTGCCCGACGGTGGCGTTGCCCGCGGCGGTGATGCGCTGGGTGCTCCCGTTGTAGAGGTCGACGGCGCTGGGGTGGGCGATCGAGGAGTTGGTGTACTGCACGATGCCGTAGTCGTTGCCCGGGAAGCTGGTGCCGGTGGTGGGGCCGATGCTCGTGGTGTGGCTGGAGTTCGCGTAGTACGCGGGCTTGCCCTCGGTGCAGTGGCCGGCGGTCAGGAAGTAATAGGTGTTGCCCTTGCGCACGTTGAAGCCGACCGAGCAGCGCCAGGTGGGCGCGTAGATCGCGTCGCCGCCGGCCAGGAGCTTGCGGAAGGCGCCGGGGGTGCGTTCGACGCGTATCGCCTCGGCGGCGGGGCCGGCCTGCTGTCTGATCCTGGCTATCGCCGTGTCGGAGACGGTGGAGTCGGCGGTGACGACGACGTCGCCACTGGCCTTGTCGACGACCCAGGCGGTGCCCGCGACGTCCGCGGACTGCACGGCGGCGCTCGCGGCGGACAGCTGGGCGGCGGAGTGCGCGGCGCCGGCCGATCCGGCGTCGGCGTGGGCGTTGGTGGCGACGAGCGCGGAAGCCGCCACGAGGCCGGAGGCCAGGGCGATGATCCGGGTACGACGAGCGGTGGTGCCGAGGGGGGTGGTGCGCTTGATCCTCACGTTCTTCCTCCCGAGTGGGGTCGGGGTCCGCCGGTGGGGCAGGCCCGTGAGGCGCAGCCAAGAGACACACCGGGTTCCGCTTTCGCCGTGCCCCTGACAAGCGCTGTTCGGGAGTATTCGGGCCGGACACCGGGCGGCGCAAGAGCATCTTTCAGACGGCACCCGGGCAGCGCGGAGCGCCCCGACGGCGCGTACGGCCGCCGGGGCGCCGCTGTGCGACGGCCCGGGTCACCCCTTCGACGTGTCAGCGGGCGAGAGCGTTCCGCTCCCCCGCCCGCACCTCGAAGGGCAGGGTGTTGCCGGGCGGCGGGAAGGGACAGATGAAGTGGTCGGCGAAGGCGCACGGCGGCAGCAGCGCGCGGTTGAAGTCCACGCTCACCCGGCCGTCCGGGCCGGGCGCCGACGGCCGCAGGAAGCGGAAGCGGTACGTGGACCGGCCGCTGGTGCCGTCGGCGAACACTCCCCACAGCGATCCGTCCGCCTCCCGCGCGACGTGCAGGGTGTGCTCGGCGCCGTCGATGCCGAAGGCCAGCTCACCGGCGAGGCCCAGACCCCGCTCGCGCCCGTCGGCGTTCTCCACGGAGACCGTGCGCGGCCGGTCGTACGGGCGGAACTCCCCCGGCAGCACCCAGCGCTCGTCGTGGTCGAAGGCGTCGATCCCGGCGAACGCCCGCCGGGCGGCCGCGTCCGGGTCGAAGACCCGCAGGCCCCACAGCCCCTCGCGGCGCAGGACCAGCAGCTTGCGATCCCCGTGCGCCACCCGCGCCGCCGAGGGCCCGCTGTCGGCGGTGAGGCGGTATGCGCCCTCGGCCGGCCGCCCGTCGACGGTCAGCCCGTCGGCGGCCGTGGCGGTGAGCAGCACGGTCCCGCCTTCCTCGGCCCACTCCCCCGGCACGGCTGGAATTCGACCGTCCTGATGGTCGGAGAGCCAGAAGGTGCCGGTGAGCGAGAGGGGCCCGTACGGCGCGGAGACCGCCTCGGTGCGCTCGTCGTGCCACGCCTTCCACTGCCGTTGTGCGTCAGTCGTCATACGCGTCAACCTTTCACAGCGGTACGGGCCACGGGCCGGGGCAGCCCGAGGTGGTCGCGGAGCGCCGTACTCCGTGCGGAACGCGCCACGCTCCTGGATCACCTCAGCACGTCAGCGGCGGTTCGGCCGCCCCTCCCTCGGGCCGCCCTGCTCAACAACCGCAGTCACACCCGCAGTCGCAACAATCGCATTCACCGCAGCAGTCACAGCAATTGCAGCAGTCCCCGCAGTCCCCACAGCCATCGCAGTTGTCGCAGCACTTGGCGCACCAGCCCTCGCGCGGCTGCCCGTTCCAGGGGTCGTGGTACGGGTCCTTGCAGCACACCTGACCGGTGCAGAAGAGCCCTGTCCACACAGCGCAGCCGGCGATCAGCCCACGCCGCCGGCCGCGCCGGGGCGGCTCGGGCGGCGCGCCGGGCGGCATGACCGGCGGCGGACCGAACGCGGCGCGCGCACCGTCGTGCCCCTGTCCATGCCCGTGTCCGCCTTCGGGCCCGTGCCCGTGACCGTGCCCATGTCCGTGTGGGCGGCCCGCCGTGCCGAACGTCCGGTCCACCGCACGGTCCAGCTCGTGCGCCAGCAGCAGATGCGCGAGCCTGCCCTGCGCCTTGCTCGCGAAGTCGACCTCCCGCAGGGCGAGACGGACGCCGTGCACCGCGTCGTCGCACAGCCGGCGCACCTCCGTGAGGTCCGTACCGGTGGCGGCGACGGGGTTCCACGCCCCGGAATCGGCGTCCTCCTGGAGGTCCTCGACGGCGTCGAGGAGATGCGCGAGCCGCCCGAAGAGCCGTCCCGCCTCCTCCAGCGGCGCGCGGTTGGCAGGCCGGCCGGCCAGCACCGCCGTATGGCCGAAGGCCGCGGCGGTCGCCGTCTCGGTCGGCTCGGTTATCTCCAGCAGGGGCGTGCCGACGCCCGCCAGCGCCTCGATCCCGGCCTGCCGGCCGACCGCGTCGATCAGGACGGCGGTGTCGAATCCGAGGTCCGCGCCCGTACGGGCACCGGCGCGGTCCCAGGTCGCGGCGACCCTGCGGGCGACGGCGGCGACCGGACGGCGCGCCAACAGGCCGTCGCCGTCGGCGACATGGTCACGCATCTTCGCCGACGCCAGGACGAGCGAGACGGTGGCGGCCAGCCGCGCGCCCTCGCCCTGGGCGACGGAGGCGGTGCGCATGCCGCGCAACGGGCAGGGGCCGGCCGTGCGCCGCCAGGCACCGGCACCCTCGGCGCGCGGCGCCTGCGCCTGCGCCTCGACGAGCACCGAGACGACGAGCCCGTCGTAGTTGGTGGCCACGCGCGCGAACTGTCCGTGGTCCCCGCGCAGGGCGAGACACAGCCCGCACAGGTGGGCCATCCACTCCGTACGCATCGACTCGGACAGCCGGTGCCGGCATGGCCTGATGATCCCGAACAATTCTCGCCCCCGGGTGTGGTGTGGATGGACCCGGGCATCCTAATCACCGGACAACCACACCGGTCCGCAGCCCGCGGACCACCCCCAGAACCGCATATGCCCAGGTCCAGAGCGCGTGGCACACCTCTCGGGCTTTCTGACGCATCGCCAACCGCTTTGCACCAGATGCGTCACGAAATCCTCGCTTGGCGGCTATCCACTTGGCACATCATCCGCATCATGGACGACGATAGAGAAGCGGTCGGAACACACCGCGTGTGAGAGGAGGCGTCCATGGGATCGGTGCGCAAGGCGAGTGCCTGGCTCGGCCTCGTCGACGACAGCGTTGACGAGCGCTACTACGACGACGACTACGCAGAGGGGCCCGAGCCCGGCGACTCCTGGGTGACCAACCCGAAGGTGCGGGTGGCGGACGAGGTCGCGCAGGAGCAGGGCACGCGGATCGCCACGGTCACCCCGGACGGCTTCCGGGACGCCCGTGGCATCGGCGAGCTCTTCCGCGAGGGCGTGCCGGTGATCGTCAACCTCACCGGCATGGAGCCCGACGACGCCAAGCGGGTCGTGGACTTCGCGGCCGGGCTGACGTTCGGGCTGCGCGGCTCGATCGAGCGCGTGGCCAACCGGGTCTTCCTGCTCACCCCCGCCGACTACAAGGTGCTCAACGGCGAGCCGCAGGCCCGCGTGAACGGGGGCTTCTTCAACCAGAGCTAGGCACCGGACGTACCTCAGGTGCTCACCGGAAGGCGTCGATGCCGGTGAGCGCCTTGCCGAGCACCAATTGGTGCATCTCCACGGTGCCTTCGTACGTCAGTACCGACTCCAGGTTCGTGGCGTGCCGCATCACGGGATACTCCAGGGAGATCCCGTTCGCGCCGAGGATCGTACGGGCCGTACGGCAGATGTCGATGGCCTCGCGCACGTTGTTGAGCTTCCCGAAGCTGACCTGCTCCGGCCGCAGGGTCCCGGCGCCCATCCGCAGCCCCAGATGGTGGGCGAGCAGGATCCCCTTGTGCAGTTCCACCGCCATGTCGGCGAGCTTGGCCTGGGTGAGCTGGAACCCTCCGATGGGCCGGCCGAACTGTTCCCGCGTCCGCGCGTAGTCGAGTGCCGACTCGAAGCACGTGCGCGCGGCGCCCATCGCGCCCCAGACGATCCCGTAGCGGGCGTGGCTCAGACAGCCGAGCGGCCCGCGCAGGCCGGTGACCTCCGGCAGGACGGCGTCGGCGGGCAGCCGCACCTCGTCCAGGACGAGCTCGCTGGTGACGGAGGCGCGCAGCGACCACTTGTGGGTGATCTCGGGTGCGGAGAAGCCGGGGCGGTCGGTGGGGACGACGAAGCCGCGGATGCCGTCGTCGGTCTGCGCCCAGACGACGGCGACGTCGGCGACGGACCCATTGGTGATCCACATCTTACGGCCGGTCAGCACCCAGTCGGTGCCGTCGCGCTTGGCGTACGTGCGCATGCCGGCCGGGTCGGAGCCGTGGTCGGGCTCGGTCAGCCCGAAGCAGCCGATGAGCTCGCCGGCGGCCATGCCGGGCAGCCAGCGCTGCCGCTGCTCCTCGGAGCCGAAGCGGTGGATCGCGTACATCGCGAGGGAGCCCTGCACGGAGACCAGGGAACGGATGCCGGAGTCGGCGGCCTCCAGCTCCAGGCAGGCCAGCCCGTACTGCACGGCGCTCGCGCCCGCGCAGCCGTAGCCGGACAGCTGCATGCCGAGGGCGCCTATGGCGCCGAGTTCGCGGGCGAGTTCGCGGATGCCGGGGAGTTCGCCGCGCTCGTACCAGTCCGCGATGTGCGGCAGGACACGGTCGGCGGCCCACCGCCGGACGGTCTCGCGCACGGCGAGGTCCTCGGGGGCCAGCAGGTCGTCGATGCCGAGGGGATCGCGCGGATCGAACGAGGATACGGACATGCCAGCCTCCGACGACGGCGGCCGAAGCCGCTTCTTGGTGATCATCCGGTCGCCGTCGACGCTAAACGGCATGCCGCCGGCAGTCCAGACCCGGCCGGGTCCCCGGCCGGGGCGAGCCGACGCGTGTGTCCGGCAGGGCACGATTCGCCGTCGCGGCGGGAGAATGGGGTGCGGCGGTCCCTACCCGGCGTTGCCGGCCCCACACCGCCGACAGGCCGGCCGGGCCACCGCCGAACACGTACGCGTCGCGACGCGCCGTCGCGGCGGGAACAACGGGCGGCATGCCCAGCCCTCCCACCCGCCCATCGGGCACCGCCGGATACGAACGCGTCGCGACGCGCCGTCGCGGCGGGAACAACGGGCGGCATGCCGGCCACCCGACGCCGCGCCCCATCCCGCGCGGCAGGGCCCGCAAGCGTCGGCCCCACACCGCCCGACACACCCGTCGGACACCGCCGGACACGAACGCGTCGCGACCGCCATCACAGCGGGGGACAACGGGGCGGCATGCCAGCCCTCCCTCCCGCAGCCGCCCATCCCGCGCGGCACGGCCCGCGAGCGTCGGCCCCACACCGCCCGACACACCCATCGGGCACCGCCGAACACGTACGCGTCGCGACGCGCCGTCGCGGCGGGAACAACGGGCGGCATGCCAGCCGCCCGACACGCCCGTCGGGCAACGCCGGACACGAGCGCCTCGCGACGCGCCGTCGCGGCGGGAAGAGGGATACGGCACCTCAGCCGCCACGACGCTTGCGCCGCGCGGCACCGCGAACCGTGCCGTCGCAGTGGGCAATGGGTGCCGGCATCCCTGATCCGGCCCTCGGGCAGCAGGCACATCCGCGCCCACATCCCCGCCGCAGCGGACCCCCGCCCGCGCGGCGTGGCCCGGCGCCGCCGGACACCGCCCGCCGGTCGTCAGTTCATCGCCTCCGCGGCCACCGGCGCGACCGGGCAGACCTCCGCCGCCGGCGAAGGCACCGGCACCGGCACCGGCACCGGCACCGGCACCGGCGAACCCTCTGCGGCCGAAGCCGGTTCGCAGTCCATCGCCCGCGGCAGGCGAAGCGCCGCCACCGCGCCCAGGAGCAGCAGGCCCGCGCTGATCAGCAGCGTGACGTGCAGGCCGTGGACGAACGCGTCGCGGGCCGCCGTGCGCAGGGCCGTGCCCGCGGGGCCGCCCAGCCGGGAGGCGATCTCGTACGCCTCCCCCAGCGAGTGGCTCGCGGCGGCGGAGTCCGCGCTCGGCACCCCCCGTGTTCCGGCGACGCCGGGCGCGTACGTGGCGTTCATGACGCTGCCCAGCAGCGCGATGCCGATGCCGGCTCCTAGCTGGTAGGACGTCTCGCCGATCGCCGCCGCGCCACCGGCGGACTCCGCGGGGGACTCGCTGAGCATGGACTCGTACGCGCCGAAGAGCGTCGTTTCCAGCCCGAAGCCGAGCAGGACGAAGCCGCCGACGAGGACCGCGGGCCGGTCCTGTACGCCCATGACGGTCAGGGAGGTGACGGCCGCGGCGGTCAGGACGAAGCCGAGGGCGACCATCGTGCGCGGCCCGAGCCGGTGCAGCAGCCGGGAGCCGGCCAGGCCGGCGGCCATCGCGGCGAGCGTGAGCGGCAGCAGCCGCAGCCCGGTCTCCAGCGGCGTGAGGCCGAGGACGAGCTGGAGGTACTGCGCCGCTATGAGCTCCAGGCCGACCAGCGCCAGCATGGCCAGCACGATGCAGCCGACGGACGTGCCGAAGGCGGGCCGGGCGAACATCCGCAGGTCCACGAGCGGGTGCGTCCGCCGCCGCTGCCGGCGGACGAAGAGGATCAGCAGGGCGCCACCGACGGCCCCGGGGACGACGGTCGCCAGGGTCAGCGGCGGCTCACCGCCGCCCACCCGCTTCACCGCGAGGACCACGCCGAACAGTCCGAACGCGGCCATCAGCGCGCCGAGCACATCCCACGGCCCGTCCCGGTCGCCGGTCGACTCGGGCAGCAACCAGCGCCCGACGGGGAGGCTGACGGCCATCAGCGGGATGTTGATGAGGAAGACCGAGCCCCACCAGAAGTGTTCGAGGAGGAAACCGCCGAGCAGCGGCCCGCAGGCCGCGCCGACCGCGGCGACCGCGCTCCACAGGCCGACGGCCAGCGCCCGTTCCCGCCGGTCGGGGAAGACCTGCCGCAGGATGGACAGCGTCGCCGGCATGATCATCGCGCCGCCGACGCCGAGCAGGGCGCGCGCCCCGATCAGCACCTCCGGCGTGGAGGCGACGGCGGCCAGCGCCGAGGCCACGCCGAAGAGGGCGTAGCCGAGGAGCAGCACCCGGCGGCGGCCGACCCGGTCGCCGAGGGTGCCGAAGAGAATGAGGAGGGAGGCGCAGACGAGCGGGTAGACGTCGACGATCCACAGCAGCTGTATCGCGCCGGGCCGCAGGTCCTCGGTGACGGCGGGCACGGCGACGTGCAGGACGGTCGCGTCGACGGCGACCAGGAGGAGGCTGACGCAGAGGACGACGAGCACGGTCCAGCGGTTGGCCCCGGCGCCACGTCCGTACGGCAGGCGCGGCCGAAGCCGCTGCCCGTACCGGGTCCGCTGCCGGGGAACGCCCGCCGCCCGTCGTGGGCCGGCCGTGGTCGTCCCGGACATTCACACACCTCCGTGTCTTGCGCTCGCGGCCGACGGCGGGCCTTGGGGGACTGTGGACCCGGGGCTGTCGAGGGCGAGTGACTCGACAGAGTACGCGAGTCCCGGCCAGGGATACGTGCTCCGTGTCACGTCACGGGCCCGTGGCCGGGAGCGTGTCGCGGGATGCTGGACAATTGGCCGGTGACTGATCTTGTTTCCCCCGCCGGTACGGGCTCCGGGGCGGGCGGCCTGCCCGGTGCTCCCGGTGCGTCCGCCGCGCTGCGCCGCGCGGTGCCCGCGCTGCTGGTGTACGCGGGGGTGCGGGCCCTGGGTCTCGTGGTGCTCGCCGTGTGGGGCCGGGCGGCGGGCAAGAGCCCGCACCAGCTGCTGTCGGCGCGCTGGGATTCCCTCTGGTACTCCCGCATCGCCGAGGAGGGGTACGGCTACACCCTTCATCTGCCCGGCGGGAAGGTCCATTCCGATCTGGCGTTCTTCCCGCTGCTGCCGTGGCTGGAGCGCGGGCTGTCCGCCCTCTTCCCGCTGTCGGCCGCCGACGCGGGCCTGCTGGTGAGCGCGGTCGCCTCGCTGCTCGCGGCCTGGGCGATCTTCCTGACCGGCGACCGTCTGTACGGGCGGCGGGCCGGTGTGGCGCTGGTGGCGCTGTGGGCGGCGCTGCCGGTCGGCATCGTGCAGTCGATGGCGTACTCGGAGTCGCTGTTCACGGCCCTGGCGGCGTGGAGCGTCCACTGCGTGCTCACCGGGCGATGGGTGTGGGCGGGTTCGCTGGCGGCGCTGGCGGGGCTGACCCGGCCGGTGGGCGCGGCGGTGGTCGCGGCGGTGTGGATCACGGCGGCGGTCACATGGTGGCAGGGCGGCCGGCGGCCGGCGCCCCGGATGCTGCTCGGCGTGGTCCTGGCCCCCCTCGGCTGGCTGGCGTACTTCGCGTGGGTCGGCGTCCGCGAGGGCGCCGTGACCGGCTATCTCGATGTGCAGGGCGGCTGGGGCAACGGCTTCGACGGCGGTGTGGCCTTCGGCTCGTTCGTCGCCGGGCGGCTGACGGGCTCCGCGTGGCCGGCCGGTGTCGGTCTCCTGGTCGGCGTCGCGCTGGTGGTGTGGCTGTACGCGGCCGGTGTGCGGCGGCGCGAGCCGCTGCCGCTCCTCGTCTACGCGGGGGTCGTCCTGCTGCTGGCCCTGACGGCGAAGGGCTACTTCGGCTCCAAGCCGCGGCTGATGATGCCCGCCTTCCCGCTGCTGCTGCCGCTCGCGGTGGCCCTGGCCCGGCTGCGGACGGTACGGGCGGTGCTGACGGTGTCCGCGGTGGTGCTGGTGTCGGCGGTCTACGGAGCGTTCTGGCTGCACGGTTCCGGCCCTCCGTGACCAACCGCACCGGCCTCCGTGACCCGGCGTGCCGGACCGGCCGCGATCTTCGCTTCGCCTTCCGCGCCCGCCCCCGCGGGAGATCGCGGGAAACGCCGTGGAACACCTCGGCCAATCACCGATAAACGGCGCCGCACAAAAGGAAATCGGATGACCGCGCATGCCCGCCGCGGCCCGGGGGAAGATTTCTACGGCGGATAAGTTCCCGGCGCTATTCCATGAGGTGACGAAGAATCAAACGTGGCGTACGTCATGTTTGAGACGCATTCCACATCACATCGTCATCACAAACAGGCCCGATCGGCCGAACCCTCCTGTCACGCAATGTAACGTCGATTGGGTGCGTACCAACGACGAGCTCGTCCAAGTGGAGGAGCGCCCGACCGAGCCCGTGCGGCGGCCGCGGATGACCCGGACCCGCCTCGGGATCTTCGTGGCGACTTCCGTGGTCTACCTGGCGATCGTGGTCGGCGTGCTCACGACGTCCTGGCCGGTGCGGTTCGACTGGCAGGTCATGCTCTTCCGCCCGTACAAGCAGTGGCCGGAGATCCACACCTTCCTCGACTACTTCGTGGTGCTCGGCCAGCGCGGCCCGACCGCGGTGGCCGTGGCGGCGTGGCTGGGCTGGTGCACGTACCGGCAGAAGACCCTGCGTCCGCTGCTGGTGCTGGGGACCTCGCTGCTGCTGCTCAACGCCACGGTGGGCGCCGCCAAGATCGGCATGGGCCGTCTCGGTCCGCACTACGCCACCTCGATCGGCTCGAACGAGATGTTCGCCGGTGGTGACATATTCCCCTCCGGTCACACCGCCAACGCCGTGGTGACCTGGGGCGTCCTGGCCTATCTCGCGACCACGCCGCGCACCCGCCGGGTCGCGTCGGTGATCGCCGCACTCCTCGCGCTGGGCGTCGGCATGACGACCGTCTACCTCGGCACCCACTGGATGAGCGATGTGACCCTCGGCTGGAGCGCCGGCCTCCTGGTCCTGCTCGCCCTGCCGTGGTTCGAGGTCCCGATGGCGCGCGCCGAGTCCCTGCTGCTGGGGATCTGGCGCCGCGTCCGCGAGCGCGGCGCGTTCGTGCCCGCGACGGTCGCACCGGTCGCCGCGATCGGCGCCCCGCGCGCCCCGGCCGACGACCGGCTCCCGCCCCTGCGCGAGCCGGTGGGCGTCGCCGGCCGTACGGCCGGTGCGGGACGCGTGCCGGACGGCCGGCCGCACCTGTCGCCCAAGCCGCACACCATCCGCTCCGAGCGGACCCCGGTCACCCCGGCCGGCAGCCGCCGGCCGCCCCACCCCGACCGCACCCCGCGCACCGCGCCGCTGGGCCCGGCCACGGGCCGCGGCCGCACCGTCGGCGGCTGAACCGACGGGCGCGGGCGGTACGCACAGCCCCCGCACCGCTCTTCGGCGACGGCCCCGGCACCCCTGACGAGGGGGTGGCCGGGGCCGTCGCCGTCCCCGGCTCGCTCAGCCCTTCCAACAGCGCCGCACGACGCCGTCGTCGACCTCGAAGTTCAGCCGGCCCACCTGGTACTCCATGGTGATGACCGCGCCCGGGGCCAGCGAGCGCACGGTCGCCCAGCCGTGCTCGCGCGCCCGGTGGGAGGCGCTCGCGGTGTCGAGACCGACGTACGCCTCGGGGGCGTCGTCGGGTTCGGACGGGATGTTCGGTAGAGGTGCCATGGAAGTCACCGTAGGCCGCGCGGGCGGCCGGCGGTAGCGCGGAGGGTCTCACGGGGTCATGCGTTCCGGGTCCGTCACCGGTCACACTTCTGTCACAGAGAACCGGCGTCGGTTTACCGCGGGAGACATCACTCGTACGGGCCTTCTCGCCGCCCTTCGCACGGTTCCGCAAACCGTCGTCCGGGAATTCACGGGATATTTTCGAAAAGCCCTCGACAACTCCCCGGAATGCCCCCGGTTTTCTCCCGTGTCAGTCCTCCCGTAAAGGCCGGCCCGGCGATTACGGGCCGCATGGCCGGCCCCTGCGCCGAGCAATCCGGAATGCATAGTTCCGATCCCTCCGGCCGCCACGATCCGGCCGCGTGTCCGGCGCATGTTTGGGCAGCCGACGCCGAGGTACCCGCCGCCGCGAGGCTCCCATGACAGAGACATCGAAGAATCCCCGGAAGACCCCTCAGAAGAACACCGACGAACCCGACAAGACCGACGAACCGAGCGAGTCCGGCACCGCCGGACCGGCGCCGGAGCCGACGCCCGTGGAACTCCTGCGCGCGGCCCGGGACCAGCTCACCGAGCTGACCGGCATGCGCCCCGAGGGCGTCTCCCGCTTCGAGCGCTCCGACGACGGCTGGGTGCTGGAGGCCGAGGTCGTGGAGGTCACCCGCGTGCCCGAGACGATGAGCATCGTCGCGCTCTACGAGGTGACCCTCGACCCCCACGGCCTCCTCACCGGCTACCGCCGCGTCGGCCGCTACGAACGCGGACGGGCCGAGCGCCGCTGAAACGGCCCGCCGGGCCTCCGGGCCCGCCCCGTCCATAGGTCACCGGTCACGAGAGGAAGTTGTCCGACATGAGCGTTGTCCCGGCACAGCAGTCCGGGGGTGCGGGCGGCACCAGCGGCCTGTACGACGTCCTGGAACTGGTTCTCGACCGCGGCCTGGTGATCGACGCGTTCGTCCGCGTCTCCCTGGTCGGCATCGAGATCCTCAAGATCGACATTCGGGTGGTGGTGGCCAGCGTGGACACCTACCTGCGCTTCGCCGAGGCGTGCAACCGCCTCGACCTGGAGGCCGGCCCCCACCGGAACCCCGGCCTGCCCGACCTCGTCGGCGAGGTCACCGAGAGCGGCGCCCGCGGCAAGGCCAAGGGCGCGCTGTCCGGCGCCGCCCAGACCGTCACCGACGCCCTCGGCCAGGCCAAGGACAAAGGCGAGAGCCGGGTCCGCCGCGCCACCGGCTCCCGCAAGAAGGAGGAGGGCGAATGAGCACCTACGTCTACGGCATCGCGCGCGGCGAGCGGACCGGCCTGCCCGAAGGACTCACCGGCATCGGCGACCCCCCGCTGCCCGTGCGCATCCTCGACGAGAACGGGCTCTCCGCGGTGGTCAGCGACTGCCCGGAGCGGCTGCGGCCCAAGCGCCGCGACCTGCTGGCCCACCAGCAGGTGCTGTCGGAGGTCGGCCGGCGCGCCGCCGTGCTGCCCATGCGCTTCGGCAGCGTCTCCGACAGCGACGACAAGGTGCGCGCGGTGCTCGCCGAGCACCGCGACCGCTACCACGAGCAGCTGGAGCGGCTCACCGGCCGCGTCGAGTACAACATCAAGGCCGTGCACCGCGAGGACGTCGTGCTCCACCTCGTCCTCGCCGACAACGCCGAGCTGCGCACCCTGGCCGAGGCCAACCGGGCGGCCGGCGGCGGCACGTACGAGCAACGCCTGCGCTTCGGCGAGATGATCGCCAACGGAGTGCGCGAACGCGAGGCGCGCGACGCCCATCTGGTCGAGGCGACCCTGACCCCGCTGGCCGAGGACTGCCGGCCCGGTCCCGAGAGCGCCGGCTGGTTCGTCAACCTCTCCCTGCTGGTCCCCGAGGCGTCCGCCGAGCACCTGCTCACCGCGATCGGCCGGCTCCAGGAGGCGCAACCGCAGCTGGACCTCAAGGTGAACGGCCCGCTGCCGCCCTACAGCTTCGTCACGGCGTGACGTTCGTGGGCTGGGTGCTGCGGCAGGTGCTGGCCGAGGCGGAACGCCTGTACTACGACCCGGCCACCGTCCGGTACGAACTCAAGGAGCTGGAGGCGCGGTTGACGGCGGGACTGATCGACGAGGAGGAGTTCGACCGGCGGGAGGACGCGCTCCTGGACCGCCTGGAAGAGGCGCGGCGATGGACGGGGACGCCATGACCTTCCCGAGCCGGCTGCCCGATCCACCGCCGCCCGGCGGCTCGGCCAACCTCGCCGACATCCTTGAACGGGTGCTCGACAAGGGCGTGGTCATCGCGGGCGACATCCGCGTCAACCTGCTCGACATCGAACTCCTGACCATCAAGCTGCGATTGATCGTCGTCTCCGTCGACAAGGCGAAGGAGATGGGCATCGACTGGTGGGAGCACGACCCCGCCCTCTCCCCCGGAGCCCGCCGACGGGACCTGAGCGGCGAGAACGAGCGCCTGAAGGCCCGTATCGCCGAACTGGAGTCACGGGAGGAAGCACCATGACCGACACGGGGACGACCGCCGGGGAGCTGCTGTACGCCTACGCCGTCGCCCGGGACACCGACCTGCCGGAGGATTCCCTGGCCGGTGTCGGGGGCGTGACGGGCGGGCCCGTGCGCGGCGTGCGGCAGCGGGGCCTGGTGGCGCTGGTGGGCACGGTCCCGGCGGCGGAGTTCGGCGAGGCTCCGCTGCGGGAGCGGCTGGAGGACCTGGGGTGGCTGGAGCGGGTCGCCCGCGGCCACCAGCGGGTCGTGGACGCCGCCTCGGCGCGGGCCTGCGTGCTGCCGCTGCGGCTGGCCACCGTCTACCGCGACGAGCACGGGTTGCGGCGGATGCTGGCGGCCGGGCACGACGAGCTCGACGCGACGCTCGACCGCCTGGACGGGCGGGCCGAATGGGCCGTGAAGCTCTGGACGGACCCGCCGGACAGCCCTCCCCCGGCCACCGGGCCGGCCCGCTCCGGGCGCGACTACCTCGCCCGGCGCGGGGCCGAGCACCGCGCCCGCGAGGAGGACGGGCGACGCGTGCGGGAGGCCGCGGCCGAGGTCCACGGCGCGCTGCTCACCCTGGCCGAGGAGGCCCGGCTGCACCCGGCGCGCGACGCCCGGCTCGCCGGAGGGGCCGGCCACAACCTCCTCAACGCCGCGTATCTGGTCCGGCGCGAGCGCTGCCAGGCGTTCCGGACGGCGGTCGGCTCCTTCGCGGACCGCCCGGACGGCCTGCGGGTCGAGCTCTCCGGCCCGTGGGCCCCGTACTCCTTCGTCACCCCGGAACCCCGGTGACCGGCGGCGCGCCGCTGGGGCAGGGGCGGGAGCTGTCCCTGCTGGACGTCCTCGACCGGCTGCTGGCGGGCGGGGTCGTGCTGGCCGGTGACCTGACCCTGCGGATCGCCGACGTCGACCTCGTACGGATCGATCTGCACGCCCTGATCGGCTCGGTCGACGCTTCCGTGCCCCCGCCGTGGGAACTGCCGTGGGAAGGAGGCGCGTCGTGACGCGCCGCGTGGAGCTGGACCGGGACACCGTCGAACGGGACCTGATGCGGCTGGTCCTGACGGTCGTGGAGCTGCTGCGGCAGCTGATGGAGCGCCAGGCGCTGCGCCGGGTGGACCAGGGCGACCTGACCGAGGATCAGGAGGAGCGGATCGGACTGACGCTGATGCTGCTGGCGGACCGGATGGAGGAGCTGCGGACGCGCTACGGGCTGGAGCCGGCGGACCTGAACGTGGACCTGGGGCCCCTGGGTCCCCTGCTGCCACCGAAGTGAGGACGTGACACACCGGACGCGCCCTCGCGCGACGGACGGTGGGGCGAGCATCATGGCGTGAGCCCGAAAGCCCGTCGAAGGTGACATCGAGGGAGCGCAGATGGGGACGGACACCGCGCAGGCGGCCGCCGGTGAGGTCGGGGAGCGGCGGCCCGGCCGGATCGTGGTGGACTGGCTGACGACCACCGACCACAAGAAGATCGGGCACCTCTACCTGATCACCTCGTTCGGCTTCTTCCTGGTGGCGGGGCTGCTGGCCATGCTGGTACGGGCCGAACTGGCCCGGCCCGGCCTCCAGCTGCTGACCAACGAGCGCTACAACGAGGCGTTCACGGCGCACGGCACGATCATGCTGCTGCTGTTCGCGACGCCGGCGTTCGCCGGGTTCGCCAACGCCATCATGCCGTTGCAGATCGGCTCGCCGGACGTGGCGTTCCCCCGGCTGAACATGCTGTCCTACTGGATGTACCTCTTCGGCGCCCTGATCGTGGTGGGGAGCCTGCTGATGCCGCAGGGCGGTGCCACGTTCGGCTGGACCGGCTACGCGCCGCTGAACAGCATGGTCCGCTCGCCGGGCACCGGCACCGACATGTGGATCCTGGGGCTGGCGCTGTCCGGTTTCGGCACGATCCTGGGCGCGGTGAACTTCCTGACCACCATCATCGGGATGCGGGCTCCGGGGATGACGATGTTCCGGATGCCCGTCTTCACCTGGAACGTACTGTTCACCTCGATCCTGATCCTGCTGGCCTTCCCCGTCCTGGCGGCGGCGCTGCTCTGCCTGGAGGCGGACCGACGGTTCGGCTCGCAGGTCTTCCAGGCGGACAACGGCGGGGCGCTGCTGTGGCAGCACCTGTTCTGGTTCTTCGGCCACCCGGAGGTCTACATCATCGCGCTGCCGTTCTTCGGCATCGTCACGGAGATCATCCCGGTCTTCTCCCGGAAGCCGATCTTCGGCTATGTGATGCTGATCGGCGCGACCATGGCGATCACCGCGCTGTCGGTGGTGGTCTGGGCGCACCACATGTTCGCCACCGGCGCGGTGCTGCTGCCGTTCTTCTCCTTCATGTCGTTCCTCATCGCGGTGCCGACCGGGGTGAAGTTCTTCAACTGGATCGGCACGATGTGGCAGGGATCGCTGTCGTTCGAGACGCCGATGCTGTGGGCGGTGGGCTTCCTGGTGAGCTTCCTGTTCGGCGGGCTCACCGGCGTGATCCTGGCGTCGCCGCCGCTGGACTTCCACGTCACGGACACCTACTTCGTGGTGGCGCACTTCCACTACGTGGTCTTCGGGACGGTGGTGTTCGCGATGTTCGCGGGCTTCTACTTCTGGTGGCCGAAGTTCACCGGCAAGTTCCTGGACGAGCGGCTGGGGAAGCTGCACTTCTGGACGCTGTTCGTGGGCTTCCACACGACGTTCCTCGTCCAGCACTGGCTGGGCGCGGAGGGCATGCCGCGGCGGTACTCCGACTATCTGGCGGCCGACGGCTTCACGGCCCTGAACACGGTGTCCTCGATCGGGGCGTTCCTGCTGGGGCTGTCGAACCTGCCGTTCTTCTACAACATCTGGAAGACGGCCAAGTACGGCAAGCGCGTCGAGGTGGACGACCCGTGGGGCTTCGGCCGCTCCCTGGAATGGGCGACCTCGTGCCCGCCGCCGCGGCACAACTTCGTCACGCTGCCGCGGATCCGCTCCGAGTCGCCGGCCTTCGACCTGCACCACCCGGACATCGTCCGCGGGGAGGAGCCGCCGGCCCCCGTGGAACCGGAGCGGGCCCGTCCCTGACCGGGCGGCTCACGGCGCGTCAGATACGACGACCGTCGGGAACGGCTCGCGTCCCCGACGGTCTTCCCGGGCGTCCGACCCTCGTCATGGCGGAGGGCCGCCGCTCACCACCGATACCAGCGACCCCTCGATCCCCCGGCTCCGGTGGAGCGGAAGAGGAAACCGAGCAGCCAGATCACCAGGACCGCGAGGGCGATCCACCACAGTGCCTTGACGGCGAATCCGACGCCGAAGAGCACCAGGGCCAGGAGCAGGACGAGAAGGACAGGAACCATTTTTCGCACCTCCATCGATGCGAGTGCCCCTTTGGTTCAAAACCATACTCCGATCGGCCCGGACCGCTCGGTGGATCAGTGCGCGACCGGCGGACGTTCCTCGATACGGATCGCGAGGTCGTTGTCGGCCGTGAAATACGGGCCGGCTTGCGCCGGCGCGTAGGAGGCGTCCACGGACCGCGCCGGGTAGGTGAAGATCTGCTTCTTGTCGGCGACGTCGTCCAGGATGCGGGCGATACGGGCCGAGGCGGATCCGTCGGCGGTGCGCAGCCACAGGTCCCAGACGTCCAGCCCGCCCCGCCACTCCTCGGTCAGCCCGGCGAAGCCGAGGGTGAAGGTGAAGTCCTGGGCGTCGGCGCCGTCCCGCTCGTCCGGGGCCACCGGGGCGGTGCGGACCACCGCGGGGTCGCGGCGCAGCCGGGCCTCGACGACGGCTCCGGCGAGCCAGGCCGCGGGGTCCTCGACGCGGTAGAGGCGGCCGTGGCCGGCCAGCCCGGCCGGGCCCGGGCGGAGGTCGCCCGCCTCGGCGTGCGGGCCGCGCAGCCAGCTGCGCAGCGAGAGGTTGCCGTGCTTGGTCGCGTAGGGGATGCGCACGGCCAGCGGTGAGGTGCCCGGTCCGGGCCGGCGGTCGACCAGCGAGCGCAGGTCGGCGAGGCCGGGCACCAGGCGTCTGGGCTCGGCGTCGGCACAGGCGACGTAGGCGTCCCAGCGGCCCTCGGGCAGGGCGACGGTGCTGGGCAGGACGGCGCGCAGCCGCCCGTCGCCGTCGGGGGCGAGCGGCAAGCGGATCTCCTCGGCCTCCGGGTCCTCGCTCCCCCGGCGGCGCAGGACGAGCGCCGCGGACCAGTCGCCCGCGGTGTCGGGCAGGCCGGGTGCGTCGAGGTCGAAGGTGAGCCCGCCCGCGGAGTCCGCGATGCAGTCGGCGGTGGGGTCTCCGGCGCCGAAGAGGGGAGGGGCAGACACGACGGTGGGCTCCTCAGGGGAATCGGGGGACTGGGGGGAGGGGGTGGAGGCCATCACGCGGCACCCGTCCTGCGCAGGGCGGCGCGGCTCTTGTCCTTCGTCCGCAGGGCGCTGGAGAGCAGGGCGCCGCGGGTGCGGTGCAGCGAGCCTCGCAGGCCGCCGCGCGAGACCAGGTCGGTGAAGAGCTCGTCGTAGCGCCCGGCCACCCGCTCGGGGTCGAAGCGGGCGGAGCTCTCCAGGGCCGCGCGGCCCATGCGGGCGCGCAGCTCGTCGTCGTTGATCAGCTTCAGCAGGCCGGCGGCGATGCCATCGACCTTGCCGGTGGGCACCAGCAGCCCGTCGACGCCGTTGTCGATGATCTCGCCGGGGCCGTGCGGGCAGTCGGTGGAGACCACCGGCAGGCCGCAGCGCATCGCCTCGACGATGGTCATGCCGAAGGACTCCAGGCTGGAGGTGACGGCGCCGACGGAGCCCTTGACCCACTCGGCTTCGAGGGGGTTGGCGGGGCCCATGAGGTAGACGTGGTTGTACAGGCCGCGCTTGTCGATCTGCGCGCGCAGCTTGGCGCGCTCGGCGCCGGCGCCGTAGATCCGCAGCCGCCAGTCGGGGCGCTCGGCGACGACCTTCTCGAAGGCCCGGATCAGCAGGTCGTAGCGCTTGGCGGGGGCGAGCCGGCCGGCGGCGACGACCCACTTGCCGGTGGAATCCGAGGGGGCGAGGGCGGGCGCGGGGATGCTGTTGGGCACCGCCTCGACCCGCACTCCGGGCAGCCGCATCAGCTTGCGGTAGGTCGCGGCGTCGGCCTCGGTGACGGTGGTGACGGCGTCGAGGCGCGGGTAGTGGGTGCGCAGGGTCAGCTTGAGCTGCGGGGAATGGGTGGAGAGCGTCAGGTGCTCCTGGCCGACGCGGACCACGCCGCGGCGGGCCTGCTGGGCGATGTGCACGTTCAGGCCGGGCCGGGTGCCGACGACGACGTCGCTCTCCAGGCTCCGCAGGTGCTCGGCGATCCGCCGGTCGGTCAGGGCGCTGTACTGCTTGTAGCGCCCCTCGGAGCGCGGGAAGACCTCGGCGGGGCGCTCGTACTCCGGGTCGTCGCCCTCGTAGCCGGGGGTGCCCTTGCGGAGGTCCACCAGGTGCCGCAGCCGCACCTTCGCGCCCGGCGCGAAGACGGGCTCCTCGCGGTGGCGGAAGACGGAGACGATCTCCACGTCGTGGTGCTCGGCGAGCGTGCTCGCCAGGTTGTACGTGGTGCGGATCGTGCCGCCGATGCCGTACGCGTTGTGAATCAGGAATGAGATGTGCATTCGTCCCCGTATGCAGCCGTTTCGCCGCGGACATTCCGTGCAGCCCGCCTACCGGAAGATTAGACCGTGCCGGAGGCCCGGAGGTTGGCCCTGATCACCAACTCGTTCCGGAACGGATGGGGAATCGGTAGCCGATCGGGGAACTTTCCGCGACTGCCTCTCCTTTCGCTCCCTTTTCGCGTTTTCCCGGGCCGGGCGGAGGCCGCCGGGGCGTGACCCCTGCCGTCGCTCCCCCGTTGTCTTCCATACGAGCCGGGAACCGCCCGGCGCACAACGCACCGAGTTCTAGGAGCCACCGTGCCGCGCATGCTCGACGTCAGTGACGACGTCCGCGCCGAGATCGGCGACGAAGAAGCCGAGCGACTGCTCGGCGGCGACAACGCCCCGGGCAGTTACGACTGCACCTCCTGCCGCACCCCCGGCAACACCGAGCGGGAGCGCACCAGCACCGTCCTCTTCGTCGGCGAGGAAACGGCGGTGCTGGCCTTCGCCCACGCCGCCTGCATCCCCTCGCAGGTCGTCCCGGTCTCCGAGGAGCAGCTCCAGGGCGCCGTGCGGTCCATCGAGGCCGAGTCCGCGCAGGCGCCCCCGCTGCCCGCGCCGATGCCGGCCGCCGACGGGCCCGTCCAGGCCGAGCTCGGCGTCACCAGCGGTCTGCTCCTCGTCGACGACGAGCTGCACCCGGCGCTGGTCGTCGAGCCGCTCGGCCCGATCGCCCGGCCCGGCACCACCGGGCCCGTCGACGTCTTCCTGCCGCTCCTGATCGAGCAGGGCTTCGCCCCCGTCGCCTCCGTCGAGCAGGTGCCGGCGCCCACCCCGGGCTGGTCGGTGCTGCTGGCCATGGGGAAGCTGCACGCGATCCTCCAGCCGAGCATCGGCGGCGGCCAGGCGAACGCCTGGTGGCAGGCGCACCAGGCGATGCAGGTGGCCGACGAGTGGCGGTCGGCGGTGCACAAGACGCGCAAGGTGCTGGTCTTCGCGGCGCCGGTCGGCACGATCGGGCAGCAGCCGCGCGAGGACATGCTGCGGGAGGCCCTGGACCGCGCGGCCTCCCGGGGCCAGCTGGTCGCCGCCTCGATGCCGCTCGCGGGCACGTGATCGGCGCCGTGCCCCCCGCCCGCCACGTGCCGGCGGGCCATTCGCGTCCCGGGCCGCATCCCACGGGCCACGGGCTCGTTGGCTCATATGTGCACTCATACGAGCCCGCCTCCCGGTTCCCGTACCCGAATCACATTCCCGGTATGCGACCGTCCCGCGATGCCGCCCCCCAGAGCCACCCCGCCTCGGTGACCCCGATCTACGATGCGCTCTACTCCGAGTACCGCCGCCTGTTCCGGGCTCTTCCCTTCGACCGGTCGGGCGAGGAGGACCTGAGCTTCGCGGGGTTCGGCTCCCAGCTCGCCGGCTACGGCTCGTACGGCGGGCAGGCGCATTTCGGCCAGCTCGGCGGACAGCCGGGCTATCCGGGCCAGTCGGCCTACTCCGGCTGGGACACGCACTACGGGCGGCAGCGCGGCGGGCAGGTACCCGCCGCGCTGCCGCCCGCTCCGCGTGACGGCCGCATGCGCGGCTTCTAGGCCGTAGCCCGGCGGATCATGTGAGCGGGCACTGCGGGCCGTGTCGTGCGCACCACCGCTGCGCGGCGGTGTCCTCAATCGCCGGACGGGCTGCTGTGCTGTGTCCTCAATCGCCGGACAGGCTGAAGCGGCTGAGCCCAGCCGAATCAAGCCCGTTGGGGGCACCCCCAGCGGTAGCTGGGGGAGATTGAGGACGCGCCCGCAGGGCGCTCGCCGCCGCAGGCGGCGAAGACAGCCCGCAGCCGAAGATCCGCCGGACACCCCCTAGCGACGGCCCCGGGCTCGCCGCCCGGGGCCGTTCGCCGGCTACTTCTTGCGGGACCGCTTCTCACGCACCCGCACGCTGATGTGGATCGGCGTTCCCTCGAAGCCGAACTCCTCGCGCAGCCGGCGCTCGACGAAGCGCCGGTAGCCCGCCTCGATGAAGCCGGAGGCGAAGAGCACGAACCGCGGCGGCTTGGTGCCCGCCTGGGTGCCGAAGAGGATGCGGGGCTGCTTGCCGCCGCGGATCGGGTGCGGGTGGGCGGCGACGAGCTCACCGAGGAAGGCGTTCAGGCGCCCGGTCGGTACGCGCGTCTCCCAGCCCGCCAGGGCCGTCTCGATCGCCGGGACGAGCCGCTCCATGTGCCGGCCGGTGCGGGCCGAGACGTTGACGCGGGGCGCCCACGCGATCTGCTGGAGCTCGGTCTCGATCTCCCGCTCCAGGTAGTAGCGGCGCTCCTCGTCGAGGGTGTCCCACTTGTTCATCGCGAGGACGATGGCGCGGCCGGCCTCGACGGCCATGGTGATGATCCGCTGGTCCTGGACGCTGATGGACTCGCTCGCGTCGATGAGGATGACCGCGACCTCGGCCTTCTCCACGGCGGCGGCGGTACGCAGGGAGGCGTAGTAGTCGGCGCCCTCCTGGAGGTGCACGCGGCGGCGGATACCGGCGGTGTCGACGAACTTCCACGTCACGCCGCCGAGCTCGATCAGCTCGTCGACCGGGTCACGGGTGGTGCCGGCCAGCTCGTTGACGACGACCCGCTCCTCGCCCGCGACCTTGTTCAGGAGCGAGGACTTGCCGACGTTCGGGCGGCCGATCAGGGCGATGCGGCGGGGACCGCCGATGCCGGCGCCGAAGGTCTGGGCCGGTGCCTCGGGCAGTGCCTCCAGGACGGCGTCGAGCATGTCGCCCGTACCGCGGCCGTGCAGCGAGGAGACCGGGTGCGGCATGCCGAGGCCGAGCGACCACAGGGCGGCCGCGTCGGCCTCGCCGGACTGGCCGTCGACCTTGTTGGCGCAGAGCACGACGGGCTTGCCGGCCCGGCGCAGCAGCTTGACGACGGCCTCGTCGGTGTCGGTGGCGCCGACGGTGGAGTCGACGACGAAGACGACCGCGTCGGCGGTCTCGATGGCGTACTCGGCCTGGGCGGCGACGGAGGCGTCGAGGCCGAGGACGTCCTGCTCCCAGCCGCCGGTGTCGACGACCTTGAAGCGGCGGCCGGCCCACTCGGCCTCGTAGGTGACGCGGTCGCGGGTGACGCCGGGCATGTCCTGGACGACGGCCTCGCGGCGGCCGATGATGCGGTTCACCAGCGTGGACTTGCCGACGTTGGGGCGGCCGACGACGGCGAGGACGGGCAGCGGGCCGTGCCCGGCCTCGTCCAGCGCGCCCTCGATCTCCTCGGCGTCGAAGCCTTCCTGCGTTGCGAGCTCCATGAACTCCGCGTACTCGGCGTCGCCAAGCTCACCGTGCTCGTCGCCGGAGTGGATCTGGTCGTTCATGAAGTCCGTTCCTCGTTCTTCGTCATCGGCGGACCCTTACGGCCCGCTACTCAAGTCTCGTTCAGCGGCCGGTGAAGCGCCTGGCATCCGCCAGGTGTGCGCTCAGCCGCTCCTGGATGCGTACGGTCGCCTCGTCCAGCGCCTTGCGGGTGCGCCGGCCGCTGCCGTCGCCCGCCTCGAAGGCGTCGCCGAAGACGACGTCGACCCGGCTGCGCAGCGGCGGCAGCGCCCGTATCGCCCGGCTCCGCCGCTCGGCGCTGCCGAGCACCGCCACCGGCACGATCGGCGCACCGGACCGCAGCGCGAAGTAGGCGAGCCCGGCGCGCAGCGACGCGAAGTCGCCCTCGCCCCGGGTGCCCTCGGGGAAGATCCCCAGGGCGCCGCCGGCCGCCAGGACGTCCAGGGCCCCGGTGATCGCGGTGCGGTCGGTGGTGCTCCGGTCGACCTTCAGCTGGCCGATCCCGCGCAGGAACGGGTCCAGCGGGCCGATGAACGCCTCTTTTTTGATCAGGAAGTGCACCGGCCGGGGCGCGGTGCCCATCAGCATGGGGCCGTCGAGGTTGTGGGAGTGGTTGACGGCCATGATGACGGGCCCCGCGGCGGGCACCCGCCAGGCGCCCAGCACACGGGGCTTCCACAGCCCGTACATCAGGCCGATGCCGATCCGCCGGCCGACGGCGGCACCGGATGCGGACGCGCTCACGCCGACCGCGTCTCCTCGATCGCCGTGCGCTTCTCCTCGATCAGGGTCACCACGCACTCGATGACCTGCTCCAGGGTCAGCTCGGTGGTGTCCACCTCGACCGCGTCGCCGGCCTTGGCGAGCGGCGAGGTCTTGCGGCCCGAGTCGGCGGCGTCCCGCTTGACCAGCGCGGCCTGGGTGGCCGCCAGGTCGACGGCCTCCTTGCCCTTGAGCTCGCCGCTGCGGCGGGCCGCGCGGGCCTCGGCCGACGCGGTCAGGAAGATCTTGACGTCGGCGTCCGGGAGCACCGTGGTGCCGATGTCGCGGCCCTCGACGACGATGCCGGCCGGCGCCTCGGCGGCGATGGCCCGCTGGAGCTCGGTCATCCGGGAGCGCACCTCCGGCACCGCGCTGACGGCACTGACGGCGGAGGTGACCTCCTGGGTGCGGATGGGGGCCGCGGCGTCGGCGCCGTCGACCGCGATGGTCGGCGCGGACGGGTCGGTGCCGGAGACGATCACGGGCTTGCCCGCGGCGTCGGCGACGGCCTCGGCGTCGTTCACGTCGATGCCGTTGCTCAGCATCCACCAGGTGATCGCCCGGTACTGGGCGCCGGTGTCCAGGTAGCGCAGGCCGAGCTTGGCGGCCACGGCCTTGGACGTGCTGGACTTGCCCGTGCCGGAAGGCCCGTCGATGCCCACGACGACCGCTGCCGTCGCCTTTCGGGCGGCGGTTGCGGCGTTGGCGGCGTTGGCAGCACTGTCCACGGTGTCAGACACCTTCCTTGTGCACGTGGCGGAGGGATTTTCGGCGGCACGGTCCCGGTCGGGCCCTGTGCGGCCTCAGACAAGGTTACTGGCTCACCGCCCGTCCTCACGCCGGGCCTACTGCCGGATCGACCAGCCCCGCTCCCGCAGGGTCGCCACCAGGCCCGGCACGGCGGCCGGCTCGACCATCAGCTGGATCAGACCCGCCTGCTGGCCGGTGGCGTGCTCGATGCGGACGTCCTCGATGTTCACGCCGGCCCGGCCGGCGTCCGCGAAGATCCGCGCCAGCTCGCCCGGCTGGTCCCCGATCATGACGGTCACCGTCTCGTAGACCGCCGGGGCCGCGCCGTGCTTGCCCGGCACCCGGGTCCGGCCGGCGTTGCCTCGCCGCAGCACGTCCTCGATGCCGGTGGCGCCCTCGGCGCGCTTGTCCTCGTCGCCGGTGTCCAGGGCGCGCAGGGCCCGTACGGTCTCGTCGAGGTCGGCGGCGACGGCGGAGAGCACGTCGGCGACCGGCCCGGGGTTGGCGGACAGGATGTCGATCCACATCCGGGGGTCGGACGCGGCGATGCGGGTCACGTCGCGGATGCCCTGGCCGCACAGGCGCACGGCCGTCTCGTCCGCGTCCCGGAGGCGGGCCGCGACCATGCTGGAGACCAGCTGCGGGGTGTGCGAGACGAGCGCGACGGCCCGGTCGTGGGCGTCGGCGTCCATGACGACGGGCACGGCCCGGCACAGGGCGACCAGTTCGAGGGCGAGGTTGAGGACCTCGGTGTCGGTGTCGCGGGTGGGCGTGAGCACCCAGGGCCGGCCCTCGAAGAGGTCGGCGCCCGCCGCCAGCGGCCCGGAGCGCTCCCGGCCGGCCATGGGGTGCGTGCCGAGGTAGGCGGTGAGGTCGCAGCCGAGCGCCTCCAGCTCCCGGCGCGGGCCGCCCTTGACGCTGGCGACGTCCAGGTAGCCGCGCGCGACACCGCCGCGGATGGCCTCGGCGAGGGTGGCCGCGACATGCGCGGGCGGCACGGCGACGATCGCGAGGTCGACGGGCCCGTCGGGCGCCTGGTCGGTGCCGGCGCCGAGGGCCGCGGCCGTACGCGCCTGGGCCGGGTCGTGGTCCACGAGGTGGACGTGGACGCCGCGGCCGGCGAGGGCGAGCGCGGCCGAGGTGCCGATCAGTCCGGTACCGATGACGAGGGCGGTTCTCACTGGCGATGTCCTTGCGGGGGGCGGCCGGGGCGCCGGGGTGATCATGACGGGACGGACGGGCGTACGGGGTCGGCGGCGCGGCCGCGGACCGGGCCGCCGTGCGTGCCGGTCCAGCCTAGCCAGCCCGTCGGCCGGCCGTTCCGCCCGGTTCGCCCCCGCCCCTCCGCCACGGGCGGCCCCGCGTCCGGTACAACCGTGCCCATGATCTACCACGTGGTGCCCCTGGACGACTGGCTGGCCGTTCCCGACCGCCCGTACTCCCCCGCCTCCCTCTCCGACGAAGGCTTCGTGCACTGCTCTCCCGACGAGGAGACCACGCTCGCGGTGGCCACCGCCTTCTACCGCGAGACGCCCGGCCCGCTGATGGTGCTCCTGATCGACGAGCACAAACTGGACGTGATGGTCCGGTGGGAGGCCGCCGCGCCGGCCCCGCCGCCGGGCGTCGACCCGGCCACGCTGTTCCCGCACGTCTTCGGGCGGATCAACCGGGACGCGGTCGAGGGGATGATGGAGATCCAGCGCGACGAGGAGGGCCGTGCGACGGGCCTGGCCGTCTGGTCCTGAGCGGCGGGCGGGAATCGGGGTGACGTGACCGCCCCCGGGCCGTCACCATCACCCCCATGCCCACCGCCTCCGCCCCGACGTCCCTCGCGCACACGCTGGTGACCGACCACACGGTCTACGCCTGTGTGATGGGCTCGCGCGCCTTCGGGCTGGCCACGGAGGCGAGCGACACCGACCGCCGCGGTGTCTACGTCGCGCCCACCGCGCTCTTCTGGGGCTTCGCCAAGCCGCCCACGCACGTCGACGGGCCGGGCGAGGAGCGGTTCTCATGGGAGCTGGAACGCTTCTGCGAACTGGCCCTGCGAGCCAACCCCAACGTCCTGGAGTGCCTGCACTCCCCCCTCGTCGAGCACCTCGACGCCACCGGCGCGGAACTCCTCGACCTGCGGGAGGCATTCCTCTCCCGCCTCGCCCACCAGTCCTTCTCCGGATGCGCCACGGGGCAGCGCCGCAAGCTGGAGGCGGACCTGCGCACCCACGGCGCCCCGCGCTGGAAGCACGCCATGCACCTGCTGCGGCTGCTGATCAGCGCCGGGGACCTGCTGCGCACGGGCCGGCTCGTCCTCGACGTGGGTGAGCGGCGCGAGCGGCTGCTGGCCGTCCGGCGCGGTGAGGTGTCCTGGGCCGAGACCGAGGCGTGGATGACGAGGCTGTGGGAGGAGGCCGAGGCGGCGGCCGCGAGCACGCCGCTGCCTGCGGAACCGGACCGCGGCGAGCGCCCTGCGGGCGCGTCCTCAAACGCCGGACAGGCTGGAATTGGCTGAGCTCAGCCGCAACCCAGCCCGTCCGGCGCTTGAGGACACCGCCGCGCAGCGGTGGTGCGCGACACGGCCCGCAGCCGCCCGCTAGCCCGCGGCTCTGGCCCGTACGACCAAGTCGTGCAGGGCGTCGTGCGCCTGCGAGGACGCGCTCTCCGGCAGCCGGGAGGCTGCCTCGGCGGCGTCGAGCTCGGCGTGCAGCGCCTCGATGTCGGCCCGCAGCCGGGCGTCGTCCACGACACCGCGGACCTCGCCGTGCTCGGCCTCCGCCTTGGCCTCGATCAGCTCGGCGGCGTAGCCGGGGGCGGGCACCAGGCCGAGGAGGGTGGGCAGGTGGGCCTGGATCTCGCCGCTGCGCATGAGGTGGATGCCGGTGAGCAGCACGCGCAGGGTGTAGAGCAGCGGCTTCAGCTCGCGCCGCTTCTCGAACAGGCGCCACTGGGTGGCGGCGAAGCCGCGGTAGTGGTGGGCGTGGTTGCGGGTCAGCACGCCGGGCGCCAGGGCGATGAGCTCGGCGTGGGTCTCGCTCGTGCGGACCACGAGCGGCGAGAGCAGCTGCTCCAGGACGTAGCCGTTGCGCCGCAGCATCATCCGGGCGAACTTCCGCAGGTCGTGCGTGACGAGGTCCATCTCGACGTCACCGCGCGGCCCCATCAGGGACTGGGTCTCCTCGCCCTCCCGGAGACCGATCAGATCGCCCAGCGGCAGCAGGTGCGCGCCGCGCAGGTCCACGTCGGAGTCGCGGGAGGGGAAGCCGTACAGATGGGCTCCGGAAACGGTCGCGAAGACCAGCGGATGCCCCTGCTCCGCGAGCACGGGCGACAGATCCTCCGTCGGCAGTCCGGCGTCCCGCAGCCGGGCCGCTCGTATCTCCATGTCTCTCATGGATCAAGCATTTCAGCTGCGGGTACGCCAGGTCGCGTGGATTCGGAGATCGACGACCTAGAGGTCGACCTCGCGCATCAGCATGCCGACCTCGGTGTTGGTCAGGCGGCGCAGCCAGCCGGACTTCTGGTCGCCCAGCGGGATCGGGCCGAAGCTGGTGCGGACCAGCTTCTCGACCGGGAAGCCCGCCTCGGCGAGCATCCGGCGCACGATGTGCTTGCGGCCCTCGTGGAGGGTGACCTCGACCAGGTAGTTCTTGCCGGTCTGCTGGATCACGCGGAAGTTGTCCGCGCGGGCCCAGCCGTCCTCCAGCTGGATGCCGCTCTTGAGCTGCTTGCCGATGTCGCGCGGCAGCGGGCCGGTGATGGCGGCGAGGTACGTCTTCTGCACGCCGTACTTCGGGTGGGTCAGGCGGTGGGCCAGCTCACCGTGGTTGGTGAGCAGGATGATGCCCTCGGTCTCCGTGTCGAGACGGCCGACGTGGAAGAGCCGGGTCTCGCGGTTGGTGACGTAGTCGCCGAGGCACTGGCGGCCGTCGGGGTCCTCCATGGTGGAGACGACGCCGGCCGGCTTGTTCAGCGCGAAGAAGAGGTAGGACTGGGTGGCGACGGTCAGGCCGTCGACCTTGATCTCGTCCTTCTCCGGGTCCACGCGCATGCCCTGCTCGGTGACGATCTCGCCGTTCACCTCGACGCGGGACATCTCGATCAGCTCTTCGCAGGCGCGCCGCGAGCCCATGCCGGCCCGGGCCAGCACCTTCTGCAGGCGCTCGCCCTCCTGCTCGGCGCCGGGGAACGTCTTGGGCGTCTTCACCTGCGGCTTGTTGTGCCGCTCGCGGTTGCGCTCCTCGATCTTGGCGTCGAGCTCGCGCGGGCGGGCCGGGACGGAGCGGCCGCGGGCGGGGCCGCTGGCCCGGCCGCCGGAGCCGGCCGTGGGGCTCCTGCGGGGGCCGCCCTTGGCACCGCCGCGGGCCGCCGCGCCACGGGCGCCGCGGTTCTCGGGGGCGTCGTTGCCCACGTCGTAGCGGCGCTCCTCCGGGCGGGGCCGGCGCGGACGCTCCACCTGCCGGT
>NZ_JAGGOL010000153.1 GCF_018614525.1 Streptomyces sp. ISL-11 | reverse complement strand
GCCTCGCGCCACGCGGCGGGCCGGGCGGGCGCGGGCGGCGGCGCGGTGGCGCCGGCCGGCTGCGGATGTGACACGAGACCTCCCCCTTGGTCGCGATGGGCGGCCCGTCTCCCGGTGCGGCGGGGTAACAGGCGCCCGGCCAGAAGTATGGCCGGAGGGACTGACAAACACACCGGTATCGAGGCGATCTTGTTCGGATCGCGATCTTCACCGGGGCTCGCGCGGCCTCCGTACCCCACCACGTGCGGCGCGTCGGTTCGGTTCCCGGGCCGCGTGGGCCCGGGGTTCCGGGGAGGGAGAGGGAGGGGGGCCGTCAGCGGTCGTAGGTGTAGAACTTCGTGTGGTCCAGCATGTCCGCCGGGGTGACGTTGTTCCAGGGCCGCATGGTGTCGTTGAGGTCCACGACGTTGGTGGTGCCGGCGGCCGGCAGGTAGGGCGACGTCGGGTGCATGCGCCGCCAGTCGGCCCACAGCTTGTCTATGAAGCAGTGGTGCATCCAGAAGACGGGGTCGTTGGGGGAGACGCCGGTGGACATCTGGCCGCCGACCCACACGTGGACGCTGTTGTGGATCCGGCCCTGCCCGCGCCAGCCCTCCAGGTTGTTGCGGAAGCCGTCCGAGGCGCTGTTCCAGGGGGCCATGTCGTAGGTGGTCATGGCCAGCACGGCGTCCACCTGGGCGCGCGTGGGCAGCTGGGCGCCGCCGGCGGCGAGCTCGCGCTGGAGATAGGGCCGGCTGTCGACATTGACGTTGATGTTCCACTTGCCCGTGGAGTACGCGAACGGGCCGGTGGTCACCTGGGAGTCGCGGCTGCGGCCGGTGCCGCCGAGGAAGTCGGCGCCCCAGAGGGAGGAGGTCGCGCTGCGGTCGGCGGTCCAGTCCCAGTAGGGCAGGGTGACCGAGGCGTCGACCTTCTGGAGCTCCTGCTCGAACTGGATCAGGAAGCGGCGGTGCCAGGGCAGGAACGACGGCGAGCGGTGGCCGACGCGGTCGCCGCTGTCGCTGTCGCTCATGATGAACTCGTTGTGCGTGCGGACGAATCCGTCGTAGACGCCGGAGCGCTTGAGCTCCAGCAGGGCGTTGACGAGGTTGCGCTTCTCGGTGGCGGTCAGGGTCGCCTGGTTCTTGCGCACTGCCATGGTGAGTCGGGTCCTTTCGGGTGGGGTTCGGTGGAAGGGCAGTGGCGGGTCAGACCGCGATCGGCACCAGCGTGGCGCCGCGGAGCTTGTCGACGGCGGCGCGGGCCACGGCGCGCGGAGTGGCGAAGGGCTCGTAGTGGTTCACCACGCTGATCCAGGTGCCGTCGGCGTTCTGCATCACGTGGAGCTCCTGGCCGTCGATGAGGACGGAGAAGCCGCCACCGTGGTGGGCGCCGTGGCTGCCGGCCTCGGCGGGCCTGCCGACGATGCGGCGGCCCTGGTAGACCTCGTCGAACGCCTCGGGACCGCCGTGGCCGCCGTGGCCGGAGTGGTCGGTGGCGGCCGTCGAGGCGGCGCGGCCGGCGGCCAGCGCGGACGGCGCGGCCAGCGCCGCCCCGGCGATGGCCACGGCGGTTCCTCTGAGCACGAGACGTCGGGTGACGTTGGACGACATGGGTCATTCCCCCTCGGATGGGACGCGGAATTGGTCGGTCGCAAGCGGGAGTTGTCACGAATGCACCGCAAATCACTGTTGATGGCGGTTGCCTGTTGTATTTCGTGATCAATCCGTGCGGAGCCGGATGCTTCCATGCCCATGAGGGGGTAAAGAAATGGTTGGCCGCTTTACGGACATTCGGTGCATGAATGGTCAACCACTGCCAGAGGAGAAATTTCTGGCGCATGACCTTGCTGACAGGTTGTCAGGAAAATTTGCGGCCGGAGGCGGTCGTTCCGGTGGAATTTGCGGAAGATGACCCTCCGCGGTGACGTCTCTCACGATGTGAACATGACGTGAAGAGTGCGCTCATACTGCGGAATCCGGTCATGGAACGCAGATTCCGCAGTAAGTCCGCAACAAAGGCGACACATCTACGCGTAATGCGCGCGCAGCCGGTCGTACGCGACCGTCGGTGCTCCCGCGCGGTCCAGGGCCAGCAGCGCCGCGCCGAGCACCGGCCGCGCCGTGACGAGCAGCGGCACGGCGCGCGGCGCGCACGCGGCCAGCAGCTCGACGATCCGGTCGTGGAGCAGCCGGTGCCGGGCCGCCAGGACACCGCCGCCCAGGATCACGGGCACGCGCGCGTCCAGCAGCTCCAGACCGGTCAGGGCCACGCGCGCCATGGTGACGATCTCCTCCGCCTGCCGGGCGACGATCGCCCGTGCGACGGGATCGCCGCCGGCGGCCACCGCGAACAGCACCGGCGTCACCTCGTGCCGCCGGGTGCGCTCCACCGTCCCCAGGTGCAGCGCCTCGATCAGGTCGGGCATGCCGGACAGCCCGAAGTGCGCGGGGATCGCGCGGGCCAGCTTGCTGGGCCCGCCCCGGCCGTCGGCGGCGCGCGCCGCCCACCACAGGGCCTCCTCCGCCAGGAAGCCGCCGCCGCCCCAGTCGCCCGAGATCCGCCCGATCGCGGGGAAGCGGGCCGTCCGGCCCTCCGGGCCCAGCCCGGCGCAGTTGATGCCCGCGCCGCACACCACGGCCACGCCCGCCGGCTCGCCGTCGTCGGGAAGCCCCGCCCGCAGCAGGGCGAAGGTGTCGTTGGCGACCGTGACCGTGCGCCCCCAGCCGCGCGCGTCGATCTCCGCCGTCAGCCGCTCCACCTCGACCGGCAGGTCGGCGTTGGCCAGGCACGCCTGCACGTGCCGCACCCGCAGCGGGCCCGGCAGTCCGGCCCGCGCCGCCGCCTCGGCGATGACCGGCGACAGGCCCGCCACCGCCCGCCCGGCGCCGGCCCCCTGCGGGTCGAAGCCACCGCCGCGCGCCTCGCCGAGCACCGTGCCGTCGTGCCCCACCAGTGCCACATCGGTCTTGCTGTTGCCCGCGTCGATCGCGAGCAGTACGCCGCTCACACCCACGCGAGGTGCTCCCTGTTGTGCGCGATCAGCTCGTCGGTGAGCCGGTCGGCGTAGGCGGTCTGGCCGATCAGCGGATGTGCCAGCAGCGCCTGGAAGACCCGTTCGCGCCCGCCCTTGAGCGCCGCCTCCAGCGCCAGGTGCTCGTACGCCGTGACGTTCGCGACCAGCCCGGCGAACAGCGGCTCCAGCGGCCGTACGGGCAGCGGTCGCGCACCGCGCGCGTCCACCGCGGCCGGCACTTCGATCACGGCGTCGTCCGGGAGGAACGGCAGCGTGCCGTTGTTGAGGGCGTTGACGACCTGGACGTCGCCGGTGTCGCCCAGCAGCGAGGCGGTCAGCGCGACCGCCGCCTCCGAGTAGAACGCGCCGCCCCGCTCGCCGAGCAGCGCGGGCTTCTCCGCCAGTTCCGGGTCGCCGTACATCGCCAGCAGCCGCCGCTCCATCCCGGCCACCTCGGCGGCCCGCGAGGGCTTGGTCCGCAGCTCCCGCACGACCTCGTCGTGCTGGTAGAAGTACCGCAGGTAGTACGAGGGCACCACGCCGAGCCGGTCCAGCAGGGCGCGCGGCATCCGCAGGTCCTCGGCGACGGCCGCGCCGTGCTCGGCCAGCAGCTCCGGCAGCACGTCCCGGCCGCCGACCGTCACCGACCGCTCCCACGTCAGGTGGTTGAGCCCCACGTGTTCGAGCGCGACCGCCTCCGGCGCCACGCCCAGCAGCCGGGCGAACTTCCGCTGGAAGCCGATGGCGACGTTGCACAGCCCGACGGCCCGGTGCCCGGCCGTCAGCAGCGCGCGGGTCACGATCCCGACCGGATTGGTGAAGTCCACGATCCAGGCGCCGGGATTGCGCCGGCGGACGCGCTCGGCGATGTCCAGCACCACCGGCACCGTGCGCAGCGCCTTGGCGAGGCCGCCGGCGCCCGTCGTCTCCTGCCCGACGCAGCCGCACTCCAGCGGCCACGTCTCGTCCTGCTCGCGGGCCGCCTGCCCGCCCACGCGCAGCTGGATCAGCACGGCGTCCGCGCCGTCGACGCCGGCGTCCAGGTCGGCGGTCCAGGTGATCCGGCCGGGGTGGCCCTGCCGGGCGAAGATCCGCCGGGCGAGCCCGCCGACCAGCTCCAGCCGGTCGGCGGCGGGGTCGACGAGGACCAGCTCCTCCAGCGGCAGCGTCTCGCGCAGCCGGGCGAATCCGTCGATGAGTTCGGGGGTGTAGGTGGACCCGCCACCCACTACTGCGAGCTTCAACCCTTGACTCCTGTCAGTGTGACGCCTTCGACGAAGGCCTTCTGTGCGAAGAAGAAGACGGCGATGACCGGCGCCATGACCAGCAGCGTGGCGGCCATCGTGAGATTCCAGTTGACGTTGTGGGCGCTCTTGAAGGATTCGAGTCCGTACGACAGCGTCCACGCGCCCGGATTCTGCGCCGCGTAGATCTGCGGCCCGAAGTAGTCGTTCCAGCAGTAGAAGAACTGGAAGAGCGCGATCGCCGCGATGCCCGGCTTGGCCATCGGCACCACGATCCGTAGCAGCGTGCGCAGTTCCCCGCAGCCGTCGACCTTCGCCGACTCCAGGTACTCACCGGGTATGGTCAGCAGGAACTGCCGCAGCAGGAATATCGAGTACGCGTCCCCGAACGCCATCGGGATGATGAGCGGCCAGAGCGAGCCCGACAGGTGCAGTTGCTGCGCCCACACCAGGTACATCGGGATGACGATCACCTGGGGCGGCAGCATCATCGTGGCGATGACGAGCATCATCGCCGGCCGGCGGCCGCGGAAGCGGAATTTGGCGAGCGCGTAGGCGACCGGGATCGCGGAGCACACGGTGAAGAGGGTGCCCAGTCCGGCGTAGAGCAGGGAGTTCTTCCACCAGTCGAGGAAGCCGGGGGTGCGGAAGACCTCCGCGTAGTTGGACCAGTGCCATGCGTCCGGCCACAGTTCGCCGCTCATCGCCTGCTCGTCGCTCATGACGGAGGTGAGGAGGACGAAGACGAAGGGCAGGACGAAGAAGAGCGCGGCGGCGACGGCCACGGTGTGGACGGCTATCCAGTGCAGGGCGCGGCGGCGGGTCGGCACGGTCAGTCCTCCGCGGTGAGCAGGCCGGACCGCTTGCGCATCAGCAGTGAGGTCGCGGCCAGGGCGATGGCGAAGAGCACGAGCGAGAGCACGCACGCGGCGCCGGTGTTGAAACTCTGGAATCCCAGCGAATAGACCAGCTGCGGCACGGTGAGCGTGGAGTGGTCGGGATAGCCGGGCTGGATGACCGTGCCGGGGCCGACGTTGACGCCCGAGGCGAGTTTTCCGGCGACCAGGGCCTGGGTGTAGTACTGCATGGTCTGCACGACGCCGGTCACGACCGCGAACATCACGATCGGTGTGATCGCCGGCCAGGTGACGTAACGGAATTTCGCGAAGGCGCCCGCACCGTCGAGCTCCGCCGCCTCGTACTGCTCCTTGGGCACGTCCAGCAGGGCGGCCATGAAGATGACCATCAGGTCGCCGATGCCCCACAGCGAGAGCAGCACCAGCGACGGCTTGGCCCAGGCCGCGTCGTTGAACCAGTTCGGCGCGGAGACGCCGACGGCCGACAGGGCCTCGTTGACCGGGCCCGTACCGGGGTTGAGCAGGAAGACGAAGGCGACGGTGGCGGCCACCGGAGGGGCCAGGTAGGGCAGGTAGAAGGCGGTGCGGAAGAAGCCGGCGCCCGTCTTGATCCGGGTGACGAGCAGACCGATGCCGAGCCCGAACACGACGCGCAGGGCGACCATCACCACCACCAGCCACAGCGTGTTCCACAGCGCGGGCCCGAAGAGCGGCATCCGGTCGAGCACATAGGTCCAGTTCCGCAGGCCGACGAAGGTCGGGGCCTGGATCTGGTTGTAGTGCATGAAGGAGAAATAGACGGTGGCGAGGAGCGGATAGCCGAAGAAGACGGTGAAGCCGACCAGCCAGGGGGAGAGGAAACCGAGGGTGCGCAATCGCTCCCGGGTGTGTTTGCGGCGTAGTTCGCGGGCCAGGGGAATCGCCATGGCGGGGCTCCGTCAGTCGCGGGACTGGAGATTGTCGTCATCTATCTGCCGGTCGAGGGCGCGCAGGCCCTTGTCGAGGTCGTGGACCCTTCCCGCCTCCACGTCATAGCTGAAGTCCTGGAGCGCGACGATGTACTGCCCGCCGTTGACGGACGGTGGCATGCCGACGCTGTGCCGGTTCTGTGCGATGTCGATGAAGGTGCGGAACGCGGGGTCGGCGTCCAGCTTCGGGGAGGCGAGCGCGGCCTTGGTCGAGGGCACGTTGTGGATCGCGTTCGCGAAGGCGACCACCTGATCGGTGTCGGTGGTCAGGAATTTCAGCAATTCCCAGGCCGCGTTCTGGTGCTTGCTGCTGTGGGCGATCCCGGCGACCGTGCCGGTGAGATAGCCGCGCCCGTACGTATCGGCCTGGTCGTCGGGCACCGGCATGGGGGCCGTGCCCCACCGGAACGGCGCCTTGGTGTCGTCGAGCATCAGCCCGCGCCATGAGCCGTCCAGGTGCATGGCGACCTTTCCGGTGAGGAAGGCGTTCTGCGAGGACATCTCGTCGCCGAACGTGGTGCGGAAGGTCTCCAGCGGCCCGTAACCGCCCAGGGCCGAGATGAGATCGCGCTGGACGGTGAGGAACTCCTTGGCGGCACCCCCTTCGGCGAGCCGCGCCTTGCCCTTCTCGTCGAAATACCGCGGCCCCCACTGGGCGAAGAGCCGGTCCGGGCTGTTCTGGTAGAAGCGGAAGTCGGGCATGTAGCCCAGCTGTCTGTACGAGCCGCCCGCCCGCTCGGTGAGCTTGACCGCGTCCCGCTTGAATTCCGACATGGTGCGCGGGGGCCGAGTGATGCCCGCCCGCTCGAAGGCGTCCTTGTTGTAGTACATGCCGTAGGCGTCCGCGAGCAGCGGCAGGGCGCACTGCTTTCCCTCGTACCGGGTGTAGTCCAGCAGCGTCGCGGGGAAGGTGCGCTCCTTGTCCACGCCGGTCTTCCTGAGGAAGGGGTCGAGGTCGACCCACATGCCGGAGGAGCAGTACTGCCCGACGTTGTTGGTGGTGAAGGACGAGACCACATCGGGCGCGTCGCTCCCGCCCGCCCGTAGCGCCTGGTTGACGGTGGCGTCGGTGACGTTGCCGGTGGACTTCACTCGGATGTTGGGGTGCAGCTTCTCGAAGCGGGCGATCGAGGCGTTCACCGCCGCGAGCTCCTTCTTCTCCGACCAGCCGTGCCAGAACTTCAGGGTGACGGGCGCGGCCGGGTCGTCGTCGGCGCTTCCCGTGCCGGGGTTGGCGCAGCCGGCGAGAGCGGAGAGGAGCAGGCCCGCGCCGGCGAGCAGGGGCATGAGCACGGCCGGAGTGCGGCGGCCTGGCGTTCGAGGCATGGCGGGACGTCCTTCGCGGCGAGGCGGGCGGGGAACGTTCGGGAGCGCGGGGTGCTCTGGGCGGTGTCCGGCGGATCTTCGGCTGCGGGCCGGCTTTGCCGCGTGGCCGCCTGCGGCGGGGCGGGCCGTCTTTGCCGCCTGCGGCGGCGGGCGCCCTTGAGGACACCGCCGCGCAGCGGTGGTGCGCATGACACGGCCCGCAGTGCCCGCTCACATGATCCGCCGGACACGGCCTAGGTGGTGTCGAAGACGGTGTTCCGGGCGTCGGTGAGCGCGGTCCGCAGCGCGCCGATCATGATCGGTGAGCCGTCGACGGCGCTGAGCCGCAACTGCGGGCGGGGCAGGGCCAGCCCGGTCAGTTCGGCCTCGACGGCGGCGCGCAGCCGCTCGCCGCCGGCCTGGCAGACCTCGCCGGAGAGGACGACCAGCTCCGGGTCGACCACGGCGACGACGGCGGCGAGCCCCGTGGCGAGCCGCCGGCCCAGTTCGGCGAGGACGGCGTCGCCCGCGCCGGGCGTGGCGGCCGCGAGGGCCAGCGCCTCGGTGGCGGTGTCCGCGCGGAGGCCGTGGGCGCGCGCGAGATCGACGACGGCGGGGGAGCCGACGAGCATCTGGAAGCCGCCGCCGCCGTCGGGCCCGGTGGTGGCGTCCGGTCCGCCGCGCGCGAGCGGCGCGCCGGGCAGCGGCATGTAGCCGATCTCGCCCGCGCCGCCGGTGGCGCCGCGCAGCAGGGTGCCGCCGAGCACGATGGCGGCGCCGACGCCCTCGTCGGCCCACAGGAGCACGAAGTCGGCGGCGTCCCGCGCCGCGCCCTGGTGCCGCTCGGCGATCGCGGCGAGGTTGACGTCGTTCTCGATGACGACGGGGGTGCCGGTCACCTCGGCGAGCTCGGCGCGCAGGGTGCGGGAGTGCCAGCCCGGCAGGTGCGGCGCGTACCGCAGCGTCCCGGTGTGCGGGTCGAGGGCGCCGGGCGTGCCGATGACGGTGCGGTGCAGGTCGCCGGGGCCGAGCCCGGCGGCGTCGAGCGCGCCGCCGACGGCGTGGGCGACCAGCTCGGCGGTCCGTCCCCGCACGGACTCGGCCGTGGCCTCCGCCTCGACGCGGTGCTCGCCGACGATCCGGCCGGTGATGTCCGCGACGGCCGCGGTGATGCTCTCGGGGTCCACGGCGAGCGCGGCGACGTGGGCGGTGCCCGGATTCACCTCGTACAGCCGCGCGCTGGGGCCGGGGCGGCCGGTGACGCTGCCGGTCGTCCGGACCAGGCCGGCGCTCTCCAGCCGGGCCAGCAGCTGGGAGGCGGTGGGTTTGGACAGCCCGGTCAGCTCGCCGAGGCGGGTGCGGGTGAGGGGGCCGTGCGCGATGAGGAGGTCGAGCGCCGCGCGGTCGTTCATGGCCCGCAGTACGCGGGGGGTGCCCGGGGTCCCGGCCATGGGTGGCTCCCTCTCTCGGCGAGGTCGGAGGCGAGTCTGTGGGGAGAAACGAGTCTGTTAAGAAAGTTTCCTATTGATGATCAGGACCGTAAGGGCAGGTCAACGTCGCGTCAATGCCTCTGCCGGTGGTTCCGTCAAAGCGTTACCCCGCAGGGGTGGCGGGACGACGCCGATCCGCCCCGAAAACTCACGCGACGCCCCGTCCGTCCCGGTGTTAGCTTTCGGCTCATGGAACCACTCGGCGACAAAGACATACGCGCGTCTTTCGTGAACTGCTCGAAGGGCGAGGCGAGCAGGATCTCCCTGCCCCGGGGACTGGCCGAACTCCCCTGGGCGGACCTCGACTTCCTGGGCTGGCGGGACCCGGGCGCCCCCGACCGCGGCTACCTCGTCGCCGAACGCGACGGTGCCCTCGTCGGCGTCACCCTGCGGGTTCCGCAGGGCGGCTCCAGGAGCCTGACCAAGACCACGATGTGCTCGCTCTGCCTGACCGCCCACGGCGGCTCCGGCGTCTCCCTGCTCGCCGCGCGCAAGGTCGGCCCCGCCGGCCGCGACGGCAACACCGTCGGCGCCTACATGTGCGCGGACCTGGCCTGCCCGCTGTACGTGCGCGGCAAGCGGACGCCGGTGCTCGCGATGAAGTACAAGGAGTCGCTGACGCTGGAGGAGCGGCTCGCCCGGATGACGGGGAATCTCCAGGAGTTCCTGGACCGGGTGTTCCGGACGGAGAGCGCCGCGGCCGCGCGCTGACGCTCCCCGCCCGTCACGTCACTTGCCGAGCGTGGCGCCCGGCGTGAGCTGCGGCGCCGGGATGGGCGTCGTGGCCTGGGACTGCGGGGAGGTGGGGTTCGCCAGCGCGGACGGGGCGGCGACCGACGCCGACGGGTCGGGCGCGGCCTCCGTCTCCAGGTCCGCGTCCTGCGGGCGGCCGACGACGCGGATGCCCTCCGCGTCCAGCGCCCGCTTGATCCGCCAGCGCAGCTCCCGCTCCACACCGAGCGCCTGGCCCGGCATGGTCTTCGCCGACACCCGGATGATCACCGAGTCGAGGTAGACCGCGTCGAGGCCGAGCACCTCGACCGGCTCCCACAGCCGCTCGGTCCACGGGTCGGACTTCTGCATCTCCTCGCCCGTGCGGGTGATGACCTGGCGCACGCGGTCCAGGTCCTCGTCCGAGCGGACCTGGATGTCGACACCCGCCGTGGCCCAGCCCTGGCTGAGGTTGCCGATGCGCTTGACCTCGCCGTTGCGTACGTACCAGATGGCGCCGTTGGCACCGCGCAGCTTGGTGACGCGCAGCCCGACCTCGATGACCGTGCCGGTGGCGACCCCGGCGTCGATCTCGTCACCGACGCCGTACTGGTCCTCCAGGATCATGAAGACGCCGGACAGGAAGTCCGTGACCAGATTGCGGGCGCCGAAACCGATGGCCACACCCGCCACACCGGCGCTGGCGAGCAGCGGCGCGAGGTTGATCTTCAGTACGGACAGCACGGTCAGCGCCGCCGTTCCCATGATCAGGAACGAGGTGATGCTGCGCAGCACCGAGCCGATGGCCTCCGAGCGCTGCCGGCGCCGCTCGGCGTTGACGAGCAGCCCGCCGAGCGCCGTGCCGTCGACGGCCTGGGCCGTGCGGTTCATCCGCGCTATGAGCTTGGTGATCGCCCGGCGGATCAGCGACCGCATGACGATCGCGATCACCAGGATCAGGATCATGCGCAGGCCGTTGCTGAGCCAGATGGACCAGTTCTCCTCCACCCAGCCCGCGGCGTCGTTCGCCGTGCGTTGGGCCTCGTCGAGCGAGGCGGGACGAGGAGTCTCGTCTGCGGCGGAAGCAGCGGACCAGAACACAGCGGGAACCCTCCGTATCGGACACGCCCGGCCGCGAGGGGCGGCGCGGACAGGCTCACCACACTAACGGGGCAGCGAAGATCCTCCGTTGCTCTGTTCGAGATGGGACCGGTACTGAGCGGGGGATGAACACGGTGTGTTCCAAAACACCCGTGGCCCGTTACCTGGTGATGGTGGCGCTCCGACCAGGGGCCGGGGGACACTTGCAGGAGATCGTCCCGGCGCGAGCCACGCGCCGCCGGCGTACAAGGAGGCACCCGTGCCGCATGTCCTGGTCCTCAATGCGTCGTACGAGCCGCTCGGCGTCGTACCGCTCCGACGCGCGCTCATACTCGTCCTCAATGACAAGGCCGTCAGCCTCGAGGACTCCGGCGCCTTCATGCACAGCGCGACCTGCACCATCCCCGCACCGAGCGTCGTCCGTCTGAAGCGTTTCGTGCGGGTCCCCTTTCGGGGCCCCGTTCCGCTCACCCGCCGCGCTCTCTTCGCCCGCGACGGCGGGCGATGCGCGTACTGCGGTGGCGTCGCAACCAGCGTCGATCACGTCGTCCCGCGCAGTCGCGGCGGCCAGCACGCCTGGGAGAACGTGGTGGCCGCGTGCCGCCGCTGCAACCACGTCAAGGCCGACCGGCACGTCGCCGAGCTGGGATGGAGGCTGCGGCACCAGCCGGCGCCACCCTCCGGGCTGGCGTGGCGCATCATCGGCACGGGCCATAGGGATCCGCGCTGGCTGCCTTACCTCGAGGCATTCGGCGCGGAGGACGCGATGGCCCGGATCGACGGCATTTCCGCCTAGTCGACCGGGCCATCGTCGTCCGCGGGTGCGCCCGGTGACGTGCGCAGGCGGTGGTGGCCCGGTCTCCGGGTGGTCTCAGCGCTTCGCGGTGCCCGCTTCCCGGACGGCGTACGCCTCCACCGACCACAGCGAGTAGCCGAACTCCGTCGCCCGCTTCTCGCCCTGCACCCGTACGAACCGGGCGTCCGGCGCGTCCATCCGCACGGTCTCCACACCGCCCTTGCCCTTGGCCACGACCGCCGCGTCCCGCCACGTCCGGCCGTCCGGCGAGACCTGGACGCGGTAGCGGGTGGGGTGGGCGTCCTGCCAGCGCAGCACCAGGGCGCCGAGGCGGGCCGGGCGCGCCAGCTCCAGCTGCCACCAGGCGTCGTCGGCCGGCCGCGAGGACCAGCGCGTGGCGGGGTCGCCGTCGACGGCCGCCGAGGCCGGGAAGCGGGCCCCCTCGTCGCCCGAGGAGCTCGCCCGCGCCCCGCGTGCCAGGTCCGGGCCGCCGGCCGGCGGGTACGCCCGTACGGTCAGCGTCCGCTCCTGGCCGCCGAGCCGGACCGGGACGGTGACGGTCCGGGCCGCGGCCCCGGCGGGCACCGACAGCTCGATACGGGCCGTGGCCACACCGCCCCGGGCCACCGCGACCTCGGCGGGCGCCCTGACGGTCACGCCCTCCGGCGCCCGCACCGTGAGCTTCTCGCGGACCGTCTCCGGACGCCGGTTGATCATCCGGGCCTCCACGGCGGCGGGCCCACCGCCGATCTCCGCGTCCACCGTGCCGCGCGTCAGTTCGAAATCGGCCGTCGGGGTGTCGGCGAACCACGGCGTGACCTCATGGACGGCCGGCGGCTCACCGCCGCTCCACACCAGCCGCAGCGCGTCCGCCCGCAACCCCTTGCCCGGCGTCTGCGTCCAGCCGCTGCCCGACAGGGTGCCCAGCGGCTGCCAGCCCTTCACCGGATCGTGCGCCTCCACCGTGCCGCGCGTCCCCGCGGCGGGCGCGGCCAGCACGGTGACCGCCGTCAGCGGCCGCGCCCCGGCCAGCCGCACGGTCAGCGGCCCCTGGGGCGACGGCGCGAGGGAGGTGGCGGGG
>NZ_JAGGOL010000152.1 GCF_018614525.1 Streptomyces sp. ISL-11 | reverse complement strand
CCGGGCGTGGGCGCCGCCCCCGGTGGCGTGGGCGGCGGGCCATCGTGGCGTGGATCTCGACGCCCGGGCGGGGCAGCCGGTGCGGGCGGCGGCGCCGGGGACGGTGTCCTTCGTCGGCACGGTCGCCGGGCGGGGTGTGGTGGCGGTCGAACTGGCGGGCAGCGGCGAGCCGCCGTTGCGGATCACCTACGAGCCGGTGCGCCCGGCGGTGGGGAAGGGCGACCGTGTGGAGGCCGGCCAGGTGGTCGGCGCGCTCGCCCCGGGCCCGTTCCACTGTCCGGCGGGCTGCCTGCACTGGGGGCTGCTGCGGGGCGACACCTATCTCGACCCGCTGTCGCTGCTGCCGCCGTGGATGCTGCGCCGGCCGCCGTCGCGGCTGCTGCCGCTGACCGGGCCCCTGGGCCTGGCGGGGCTGTCCTTCCGGGCCGCGGGGGCCGCCCCCGCGGAACCGGCCGGAGCCGCCGGCCCGGTCGGGCCCGCCGGCCGTGTCAGCCGCCGACCCCGCGCAGGGCCATGGCGACCGCGGCCTCGGTGATGTGCCGGGGCTCCTCGGCGACGCCGAGCTCGATGCGGCGCACGGCGGCGTCCACCACGCCCTGCAGGAGCATCGCGGCCAGTCGCGGCTGGTCGTGGCCGAGGTCGGTGAGCGCCTCGACGACCATGGCGATCAGGCCGCCGTGCGCGGCACGGATCTTCTCGCGGGCACCCGCGTCCAGTTCGCCTGCGGAGATCGCGACCACGGCCCGGTGCCGGCGGTCGCCGACGAGGGACAGCTGCTGTCGCACATATGCCTCGATCTTCGCCTCGGGCGTGTCCGCGCGCTCCATGGCGGCCTCGACCTCGGCCGCCCACACGGGGAAGTCGACGGCGCACAGCTCCTCGACCACCGCCGCCCGGGAGCGAAAGTACTCATAGACCGAGGACCGCGCCAGCCCGGTGCGCTCGGCCAGGGCGGGGAAGGTCAACGCCTCCGTACCGCCTTCGGACAGCAGGGAGCGGGCAGCGTCCAGCAGGGCATCGCGCTGCATCGTCCGGTGCTCGGCCACTGAGGCCGCTCGAATCCTGGGCACGCGTCCACTTTACGGATGTCCCCCCGCCGGGACGACGGTGGAGGGGGATTGCCCACCGGCACCGGCTGGAAATCCGCCTGATCAGGCCCGTGGGCGAAGCCCGGGAGGGCGAGGAGCGGAGGTACGGGCGGCCCGGCACTGCACGGTCGGTGCGGCACGGTGCGGTGTGGCGGCCGGAGCCGGCCCGCTCAGCGCCCGATGTCCGCGAGCTTCGCCCTCAGCTGGAGGACCGACTTGGTGTGGATCTGGCTGACCCTGCTCTCGGTGACCCCGAGGACATGGCCGATCTCGGCCAGGGTGAGGCCCTCGTAGTAGTAGAGGGTGACCACGGTCTTCTCCCGCTCGGGCAGGGTGTTGATGGCCCGGGCGAGCAGCCGGCGCAGCTCGCGGTCCTCGGCGACCTCGACGGGATCGTCGGCGGCGGTGTCCTCCAGGGTGTCCATCAGGCTCAGCCGCTCACCGCCGTCGACGCCGACGTGCAGCAGGTCCTCCAGGGCCACCACATTGGCCAGCGACAACTGACTGAAGACGCTGTGCAGTTCCTCGACGGCGATGCCCATCTCCGCCGCCACCTCGGCCTCCGAGGGCGTGCGGCGCAGCTGCGCCTCCAGGGTGGCGTACGCACGCTCGACCGCCCGCGCCTTCTGCCGGACCGAGCGCGGGATCCAGTCCAGCGCCCGCAACTCGTCGATCATCGCCCCACGGATCCGCGTGATGGCGTAGGTCTCGAACTTGATCTCCCGTGAGGGGTCGAACTTCTCGATGGCGTCGATGAGTCCGAAGACTCCGGAGGACACGAAGTCCGCCTGCTCGACGTTGGGCGGCAGGCCGACACTGACCCGCCCCGCCACGTACTTCACCAGCGGCGAGTAGTGGAGGATCAGTTGCTCCCGCAGCCGGTCGTCGCCCGTCGCCTTGTACGACCGCCACAGCTCATCGATCGTCGAGGGAGCGGGAGGGCGCGCGGCGCCGCGCGCTGCCGGCGGTGCCGCCGCGCGATCGGAGCCGGAGGTGTGCTGGGGCATTCGTCGTCTTGAGCCGTTCTGCTGTGACGTGAATGGAGTGGTACGAATGGCTGGATTCCCGTGAGCGTAGCGTGACTGAGGCGCTGCGGTGCGCGAGGAGAGCCCCTTCGGTCGAGGTGCGGAGTCGGTGCGCGGACGCGTTCCCCTGCCCGTACCCCCCGGCGTGCGGGGCGGAGGGCACGGTGACCGTGCCGGGTTCGCCGTATCGGTTCCCGCGGTCGTCCCCTTAACCTTTTCACCCGATCGCCCCAGGTCAAGAACCGCCTCGCCGGACGGAGGGGCGCCGTCCGAGGGGCTTGCGAGTGACGGATGTTGACGACGGCCCGGCCAACTGCCATTGATCACCATGGCGTTCGACGAAGCCCAGGGCTTGCAGTTCCTGGAGTCTGGCGAGAGTGCCGTCGCGGCTCGATCCGGCGTTCCGGGCGATGAGATCACGGTCCCCGCCCTCCCCCGCGGGCACCGCCTCCAGCACGGCGGCGGCCGCGGGAGGCAGCAGGTCCCGCGCCACGACGGGGCCACGGCGTTCGGGGGACAGTTCACCGATTCCGCCGACCAGCTCGGTGATCTCGTCCGCGTCGGTGACCAGGTGGGCCTCCTCCCGCAGCAGTTCGTGGACCCCGGCCGAGAGCCCCGAGGTGACCGGTCCCGGGATCCCCATCGTCTGACGTCCCAGCTGCCGGGCGCGCCGCGCGGTGACCAGTGATCCGCTGCGGTACTCGGCCTCCACGACCACCGTGCCCCGCGTCAACGCGGCGATGACGCGGTTGCGCAGGACGAAGCGGCTGCGGGTGGGATGACCGCCGGGCGGCAACTCCGCCAGCACCAGACCCTGTTCCGCGATCCTGTCGATCAACTCCGTGTGCCCGCGTGGGTAGGGGACGTCCACCCCACAGGCCAGCACGGCCACCGTGGCACCGCCCGCGGCCAGCGCCCCGCGGTGCGCCGCGCCGTCCACGCCGTACGCCGCCCCCGAGACCACCGTCCAACCGCGCTCGGCGAGCCCGGTACCGAGGACGGCCGCCACGTGCGAGCCGTAGTCGCTGCACGCCCGGGCGCCGACGACGGCGACCGAGCGCAGGGCCCACAGCCTCAGATCCGCTCCGCCGCGCACCCAGAGGCCGATGGGCCGGGCGTCGCCCAGGTCGTCGAGCTGCCGGGGCCATTCCCGGTCGCCCGGGCAGAGGAAGCGGCCGCCCAGCCGGGCGACGGTGCCGAGGTCCGCGACGGGGTCGAGCACGGCGGCCCGCGCCCGGCACCCCGCGAGCCGCTCCTCCCCCGCCCCCGCCGGCGGTGGCCCGGCCCCGGTGAGACCGCGCACCAGGGCCTCGGCGCCCATCTGCCGCAGCCAGCGGCCCACCTTCTCGTCGCCCGGCTCCGTCAGCCGCGTCAGCGCCACCCTCGCCGCCCGGTCCCCGGCCGGGACGGCGCCGGTCATGCCGGAGCCCCTGTCGCGAGGGGGCCGCGCCGGAAACCCGTGCGAAGGTCGAGCGCGAGGTTGACGTCCTCCGCGCCGGGGCGGTCGTGCCCGGCGAGGTCGGCCACGGTCCAGGCCACCCGGAGCACCCGGTCGAGCCCGCGCGCCGTCAGCAGTCCCCGCTCCATGTCGCGTTCGGCCTCGGCGAGGGCCTCCGGTGCGGCGCGCCACCGGGTGCGCAGCTCATGGCCGGGCACCTCGCTGTTGGTGCGCCAGGGGGTGTCCGTGTACCGGGCGACGGCCCGTTCCCGGGCGTCGGCGACCCGCGCGGCGACGACGGCGGTCGACTCCGGTGCCGGCCCGGGCCCGGTCAGCTCGGACCGTGCCACCGGTTCGACCGTGACCCTGAGGTCGACGCGGTCCATGAGCGGCCCGGACAGCCGCGACCGGTACCGCCTGACCGCCATCGGTGGACAGTCGCAGCCCTCTCCCGTCATACCGTGCCGCCCGCACGGGCAGGGGTTGGCCGCCAGGGCGAGGAGGAAGCGGGCCGGCAGCCGCATCACTCCCCCGGAACGCGCCACGATCACATGCCCCGATTCGAGGGGCTGACGGAGGGCGTCCAGCACCCGCCCCGAGAACTCCGGGGCCTCGTCCATGAACAACACGCCGCGGTGGGCCAACGAGACCGCGCCCGGGCGCGGCATCCCCGACCCGCCGCCGACCAGCGAGGGCATGGACGCCGAGTGGTGGGGCGCGCAGTAGGGAGCCCGGTCGACCAGGGGCTGTCCGGCGGGCAGGACCCCGGCCACCGAATGCACCGCGGTGACCTCCAGCGACTCCTGCGGCGTGAGCGGTGGCAGCAGGCCGGGCAGCCGCTCAGCGAGCATGGTCTTGCCCGCTCCGGGCGGGCCCTGGAAGTACAGGTGGTGCCGGCCGGCCGCGGCGACTTCCAGTGCCCGGCGTGCCGTGTTCTGGCCGACGACCTCGGCGAGGTCGGGTCGGCGCTCGCCGGCGAGGGTGCCCGTCACCGCGCCCGCCCCCGGGACCGACAGGCCCGCGAGCATGGGGTCGGGGCGGCCGTCCCGCGGTCTTTCCTCCTCCTCGGGCACCGGTTCGTCGGTCAGAACGGCGATCAGCTGGCGCAGGCTGCGGACGCCGAGGACGGAGACGCCCGGCACGAGGGACGCCTCGGCGGCCGTGCGCTCGGGCACGACGACCTGGCGGTACCCCGCGTCGGCGGCGGCCAGGACGGCGGGGAGGATGCCCCGCACGGGGCGGACCCGGCCGTCGAGGCCCAGTTCGCCGATCATCATCAGGTCGGCGATCTCCCGGGGATCGATGCGCTCGGCGGCCCCCAGCACCGCGCAGGCGACCGCCAGGTCGAAGCCACTGCCGCCCTTGGGGACCGAGGCCGGGCTCAGCCCCACCGTCAGCTTCTTCTGGGGCCACTCACCGCCGGAGTTCACCACCGCGGCGCGGACCCGGTCGCGGCTCTCGACGAGGCTCTTGTCGGGCAGACCGACCAGGGTGAAGGCCGCGACGCCCGGTTCCAGGTCGGCCTGGACCTCGACGACCACGCCCTCGACGCCGACCAGCGCCACCGAGCACGTACGCGCGAAACCCATCACGCCACCCCCTTGACGTGCTCGACGGCCGGGGCGCCGCGGCGGGGGACGACCACGCCCACCAGGTCGATCCGCACCCCGCCCGGCGGCGGCCCGCCGTACCGCTCCAGCCAGCGCTCGGCGAGCCGGCGCAGCCGCCGGGCCTTGGCCGGGGTGACGGCGGCCATCGGGTGTTCGTACGGTCCGGCGCGGCGGGTCTTGACCTCGCACATGACGAGCGCGTCGACGTCCCGTCCGACGAGGTCGATCTCACCGTCCCGGCACCGCCAGTTGCGCGTCAGGATGACGATCCCCGACTCGGCCAACCGGCGGGCCGCCAGATTCTCGCCGTAGCGACCGAGAGCTCCTCGGGCGTTCATCGGCACCACCTCCGGCACCGACTGTGCCGCCCGCGCGCCGATCTGTTGGATCTTGGTGGATAACCCGGCGGTTGTGGAAAACCCCGTCACCCGTAAGCCTTCGGCCACCCGGCCGAAGGCCCTCACCGGACCACCGAAGGCCTCCGCCCGACCACCCGAAAGCCTCCGCCCGACCCCCGAAAGCCTCCGCTCAACCGCCCGACAGCCTTCGATCAGCCGCCCGGAAGGTCCAGATCGCTCTTGTTCAGCTCCTCGATGTTCACGTCCTTGAACGTGAGCACCCGCACCTGCTTCACGAACCGGGCCGGCCGGTACATGTCCCACACCCACGCGTCGGCCATCGAGACTTCGAAGAAGACCTCGCCCTGTACCGAGTGCACCTGCATCTCGTAGTCGTTGGTGAGGTAGAAACGCCGCTCGGTCTCGATCACGTATTTGAACAGACCGACGACATCGCGGTACTCCCGGTAGAGCTTCAGCTCCATCTCGGTCTCGTACTTTTCGAGGTCCTCGGCGCTCATGGCATGTTCCCCTTCAGCCGTGCGTCCCCCCATTGTGCGTCAGGCTCGCTCTGTCTCCAGGAGCACTGGCGTACGCGGGGGCCCCTCGTCGAGCAGCGTACGCAGCAGCCCGGCGAGCTTGGTCGGATACACCGTCTCATGGGTCGCGAGAAGTTCCTCGCACGTCCACCAGCGCAGCCCCGTGACACTGCGCCGCTCCAGTTCCGTCCCGCCTCCGGTCCACACCGGGCGCTGGCCGGTGCGGGCCAGGTAGTAGCACTCCTCCTGGTCCCACCGCCGCCCGTCGAAGGGGAAGGAGCAGGTCCGCCGCCAGAGCACCGGGCCCAGCTCGACCTCCGTGATCCCGGTTTCCTCGGCCAGCTCGCGCCGGGCGGCCTCTTCCCAGGTCTCGCCGGCCTCCAGGCCGCCGCCCGGGGTGAACCACCAGGTGGTGGCGGGGTCGTCCGGTTCGAAGCCGTTCATCAGCAGGATGCGGTCCCGCTCGTCGAGCAGGATGATCCGGGAGGCCCTGCGGGGGCTCTCATCGGACACGGGCCGCCATCCCCTTCCCGCTCTCCTCGCCCTGTGTGCCGGCCGCGCGCCGGGGCGTCAGGAGGCGCGCGATCGGTCCGTAGGCCGCGCCGCCCAGGATGAGCACCGCGCCCGCGACCACCGCCGCCAGCACCAGGGGCAGCGGGCCCGGCCGTGAGGTGCCGCCCGGCAGGGCGGCGAACGACTCGGGCCTGTCCATCATGCCCCAGCCCGCCACCGGCCAGGCCGTGGCGTCCACCCGGCCCTTGACCGCGGTGCGCGGCACGGAGCCGTGGGAGGCGTCGGCGAGGTGGGAGCGGGAGTCCACCGAGGTGACGCGGTGATCACCGATGAGGAAGAGCTGGCCCTGGGGCACGACGGCGGAGAAGGCCATGGGCGAGGCCGGGCCCTGGGACCGCAGATACGGTTCCTCGACCGGCTTGCCGTTGATCTTCAGGCGGCCCCGGGCGTCACAGCATTCCACCGTGTCACCGCCGACCCCCACGACACGCTTGACCATGGGGACGTCGCCCCAGACCTTGTCCTTGAAGACGACGATGTCGCCACGCCGCACCGCGCCGCCGTCGACGCGCTCGGCGAGGATCCGGTCGCCCCGCCCGATGGTCGGCGTCATGGAGTCGGTGGGCACGGTGTACGGCTGGTACAGCAGGGCGCCCCAGACGAAGCCGCCGAGGAAGAGCACACAGCCGACGGCCACGGCCAGCCCGGACAGCACCCTGCCCGCGCGGCCGTGGCCGTCGTCCGTACGTCCCGCTCCGCTCATCCCAGTGCTCCCGCCGGCGTAGAAAGTGCGATCCCCCGCCCATGGGACGGGGGATCGCACACTACCCGGCGGTCCGGGCACCAGTCAGCCCTTCGGCAGGGCCTTCCGGGCCGTGGCCGTCGCGGCCGCGGTCGTCCCGGCCGTCGTCTTCCCGACGATCCGGCGCCGGCGCCACAGCACCAGCGGCACCGCGCCCACGAATCCGAGCGCCATGGGCGCGGACGCGCCCGCGGCGTTCAGTCCGGACTGGTCGAAGGTGCCCGGGACGGGCAGGAAGGACCAGCGGCTGACCGGCCAGGCGACGACGATCGCGCGGCCGACGACGTCCTTGACGGGCACCGTGCCGTTGAACAGGCCGGGGTGGTAGCGCGAGTCCAGGGAGTCCTGGCGGTGGTCGCCCATGACCCACAGGTGGTCCTTGGGCACCTTGACCGGGCCGAAGGGCTCGTCGTCGCAGGGCGAGTTGCCGGGGTAGATGTACGACTTCTCGTCGAGCGCCTTGCCGTTGACCTTCACCGGTCCGCCGTTGCCCGCGCACTCCACGGTGTCCCCGCCGACCGCGATGACCCGCTTGATCAGGTCCTTCTCCTCGGCCGAGGGCATCAGCCCGATGAAGCTGAGGACCTTCTGGACGCCACCGCCCAGCGGGCCGGTGTTCTGCGGCTGGGTGTCGGGGCCGAGCCAGCTGTTCGCCCCCTTGCCCGGGTCGTGGAAGACGACGACCTCACCGCGCTCGGGCTCCGCCCCGAACCACGGCGTCAGCTTGTCCACCAGCACCCGGTCGCCCCGCTGGAGCGTGTCCTGCATCGAGTCCGAGGGAATCGAGAACGCCTGCACCAGGAAGGTCTTGATGAGCAGCGCCAGCACCAGGGCGATGCCGATCAGGATCGGCAGCTCCTTCCAGAAGGAGCGCTGCTTCTTCTGCCGCCTGCCGCCCGCGTCCGCCCCGCCGTCCTCACCGGGCGTCGCGCCGTCGTCCTTCTCCACCGAACCGTCCACGGACTCCTGGGATGCCTGGGCGGCCGCGGCCGCCTGGGACAAGGCCGTCTCCGGCGCGTCGCCTCCGGTGGACTCCTCAGCCCCCGCGGGTCGCTTCTCTGGCTCTCCGTGACCGGAACGTGCGCCGACCGCCAAGTCCCCCACATCCACTCCTCTCTCCACTCTGCCGCCTGCCGTACATACGACGCAGGCCCACCACTCCCATAACGAGCGGGAGTTCCGCAGGGGTCGGGAGCCGGATCAGTCCTTCCTGATCCGTGGGGGACACACTATTCGGCGAAGAGCGTGCTCGCGTCCCCGAGAGCGGCGCGTCTCCGACCGAAGCGAAGGTGTCCGGTTCCGACAGGCTCCGCCAGTGGCCGAACGGCCAGGCGATCACGACCGCGCGCCCGACCACCAGGCTCTCGGGAACGGTGCCGCGGCCGGGCTCTTCGAGATGAAAGCGCGAATCGGCCGAATTCGATCGGTGATCACCCATCACGAAGAGCCGGCCCGCCGGTACGTTCACCACGAACTGGATCTTGGAGGGGGGATTGCCGGGGTGGACGTACGGCTCATCCAGCGGTGTTCCGTTGACGGTGATTTTGCCGTCGCTGTCACAGCACTTGACCGTGTCACCGCCGATACCGATGACCCGCTTGATCAAATCCTGCTCATCGGCGGACGGAAGCAGGCCGATAAAGGTCAGAAACTGTTTCGCCTGTTTGATCCCCACCGGGTCCTGCCCGGCGGGCGTCTGCTCGCCTTCGAGCCATTTCCCGGGGTCCTTGAAGACCACCACGTCGCCGCGTTCCGGCCTGGAACCGAACCACGGCGTGAGCTTGTCCACCAGCACCCGGTCGCCGATGCGGATCGTCTGCTCCATCGATCCGGAGGGAATGACGAACGCCTGCACCAGGAAGGTCTTCAGCACCAGCGCGATCAACAGCGCGACCGCCATCAGGACCGGCACCTCTTTGACGACCGACCTGCGGCGGCGCCTCTTCACCCGCCGCGCGGCCTTCCGCCGCGCCGCCCGGCCGCCCGTGTCCGTACGCCCCGGCCCGTCGCCCGGCGGCCGCCCGGCCGGCTCCGCGGTCTCCCACGCTTCCCCGGGCTCCCGCGTCTCCCGGCCCGGCGGTGCGGGCACCGGCACGCGCGCCCGCGGGCGCGCGTGCGGACGGGCCGGATCCGTACGTCCCCGGCTACCCATGCGGCCGCCCCGCATGACCCGTGCCCGGCTCCGGTACGTGCGCGAAGGCGTCGGTCCGTCCCAGCGAGGACATCCGGCCGAAGGGCCAGCCGATCCAGTCGGCCCGCCCGATCACCTGGCCGACCGGGACCGTACCGCCGCCCGGCTCCCCGAGGTGGTCACGGGAGTCGCGCGAGTCGCCGCGGTGGTCGCCCATCACCCACAGCTTCCCTTCCGGCACCACGACGTCGAAGGGCACTCGCGAGGGGACGTCACCCGGATAGAGGTAATCCTCGCTGATCGGTTGACCATTGACGAGGAGTCTGCCCTTGGCGTCGCAACAGGTGACCCGGTCTCCCCCGACGCCCACGACCCGCTTGATGTAGTCGGTCCGCGCGGGCCGCATCAGGCCGACGGACGACGCCCCCGCACGGATCAGGGCGGCCACCAGGTTCTCGGCCGGCGCCTCCTGGACGAAGGAGCCCAGACCGTCGAAGACGACGACGTCACCGCGGCGCGGCTGCTCCCCGAAGCGGTAGGCGAGCTTGTTGACCAGCACCCGGTCGCCCACCCGCAGGGTGTCGCGCATCGATCCGCTGGGAATCAGGAAGGGCTGTACGACGAAGTTGCTCAGCAGGAGCAGGAAGACCAGGCAGACGGTCGTCAGCAGTCCCGCCCGGCGCATCGGTCCGCCGCCTCCGAGCCAGGCCCGCACGGCGCGCGACGAAAGGCGGCCCCGCGGATCGGGGGCCGGCCCCGGCGCTCTGTCGGAGGCCGGACCCGCGGCCGGATCGGCAGCGGGATCCTCCGCCGGATCCCCGGCCGGAAAACGCGAGGAGCGCGACCCCTGCTCCACACCCTCTGCGGGTCGTGAAGAGCGGTCGCGCTCCGAAAGCTGTGCGTCGGTGTCCATCGAGCCGAAAGCCTATCCGCCTCCGGCCCGGCCCGGACTCCGGACGGAAGCTCAGCGGTCGCGCTTCTCCTTGATCTTCGCAGCCTTGCCACGGAGCTCACGGAGGTAGTACAGCTTGGCGCGACGCACGTCACCGCGGGTGACGACCTCGATCTTCTCGAAGATCGGGCTGTGCACCGGGAAGGTACGCTCCACGCCGACGGAGAAGGAGACCTTGCGGACCGTGAAGGTCTCGCGCACGCCGTCGCCCTGGCGGCGGATGACAACGCCCTTGAACTGCTGGACGCGGGAGCGGTTGCCCTCGATGACGCGAACGTGGACGTTCACGGTGTCGCCGGGGCGGAAGGCCGGGACGTCGCTGCGCAGCGATCCGGCGTCGACGTTGTCGAGAAGGTTCATAACCGTCTGCTCTCCTCGCCGATGCCACAGGTCATCAGCGGAATATCGAAATGATGGTGGGTGTCGCGCGAAGCACCGGGCGGACGTCGTTCCCCCTGTGGCAGGGGCGCGCGCCGGGCGCAAGGCAACAGCTTATTCTTCCACGTCCGGGGCCACTCGCCCAAATCGGCCGTCCGGACCCGGGGCCCAGCCCAGGATCGAGAGCATCTCGCGGTCCTTCTTGTCGAAGGCGGCCGGGTCGGCGCGCTCGATCAGGTCGGGCCGGTTGCGGACCGTACGCCGGAACGCCTCGTCGCGGCGCCAGCGGGCGATCTTGCCGTGGTGGCCGCTGAGCAGGACGTCGGGGATGCCGCGGTCCCGCCACTCCGGGGGCTTGGTGTAGACGGGCCCTTCGAGGAGGTCGGCCATGGCGCCGGGGGCGAAGGAGTCGTCCCGGTGGGACTCGGCGTTGCCCAGGACGCCCGGGAGCAGCCGGGCGATGGCCTCGACCATGACGAGGACGGGGGCCTCGCCGCCGGCCAGGACGTAGTCGCCGATGGAGACCTCGCGGACGTCGAGGCGGTCGCCGTACTCCTCGATGACGCGGCGGTCGATGCCCTCGTAGCGGGCGGGTGTGAAGACCAGCCACGGCTGCTCGGACAGTTCCACGGCGAGCTGCTGGGTGAAGGGCTTGCCGCTCGGGGTCGGGACGACCAGGACGGGGCGGACGTCGCCCTCACCGGACTCGATGACCGCGTCGAGCGCCTCGCCCCACGGCTCGGGCTTCATGACCATGCCGGGGCCGCCGCCGTAGGGCGTGTCGTCCACGGTGTTGTGCTTGTCGTGGGTCCATTCCCGCAGGTCGTGGATGCGCACATCCAGCCGGCCGCGGTCGCGCGCCTTGCCGACGAGCGAGAGGTTCAGCGGTTCCAGGTACTCCGGGAAGATCGTGACGACGTCGAGCCGCATTACGCGTCACCCTTCGCGTCGTCGCCCGGCCGGCCTTCGCCCGGCTCGTCGCCCTCGGCGTCGCGGGTACCGGCGACGACCGCCTGCGAGCCGTCGATCAGACCGGGCGGCGGGTCGATGACCGCGCGCTGCTCCTCCAGGTCGATCTCGGTGACGATCTCGCCGACGAAGGGGACCATCACCTCCGAGCCGTCGGGCCGCTCCACGATGAAGAGGTCCTGGGACGGCAGGTGCGCGATCTCGGTAATGCGGCCGATCTCCGTGCCGTCGACGGTGACGACGTCGAGGTCCATCAGCTGGTGGTCGTAGTACTCCTCGGGGTCCTCGGGGACCTCGTCGGGGTCGACGTCGGCGACCAGGAGCGTGTTGCGGAGCGCCTCGGCGCCCGTACGGTCGCTGACGCCCGCGAAGCGCAGCAGCAGCCGGCCGCTGTGCACCCGGCCGGTCTCGATGGTCAGCGGCCCCACTCCGGCGGGGTCGGTGGCCAGGACGGCGCCGGGGCCGAGCCGCAGCTCGGGCTCGTCCGTACGCACCTCAACGGTGACCTCGCCCTTGATCCCATGGGCGCGGCCGATCCTGCCGACTACGAGCTGCACGCTTTCACTCCGTATAGGGGGCTGCGAAAAGAACTGAAGGCCGGGGGCGAATGCCCCCGGCCTTCAAGTCTCTCGCAACCATCAATTGAGTAACCCCGATGGCGAGCGGCCACCTCCGCGAAAGCGGCGGCGGTTCATCCGCAAAAAGGGGCTATATCAGACCTGGTCCACGTCGACGAGGTCGACGCGAATGCCACGTCCGCCGATGGCGCCCACGACGGTGCGCAGCGCGCGGGCGGTACGGCCGTTGCGGCCGATCACCTTGCCGAGGTCATCGGGGTGTACCCGGACCTCCAGCACGCGCCCACGCCGCAGGTTGCGCGACGCGACCTGCACCTCGTCGGGGTTGTCGACAATGCCCTTCACGAGGTGCTCGAGAGCCTCCTCGAGCATTCTCAGGCCTCGGTCGACTCGGAGGTGGACTCGGCCTCGGCCTCGTCCGCCTTCTTCTCGGACTTCTTGGCCTTCGGGGTGATGGCCTCACCCTTCGGCTCGCCACCCTCGAGGCCCTTGGTGAACTCCTCGAACGCGGCGCGCTTGTCGGCCTTCGGCTCGGCGACGAGCATCGGAGCCGGGGCCGGCAGGCCCTTGAACTTCTGCCAGTCGCCGGTGACCTTGAGGATGGCCATGACGGGCTCGGTCGGCTGCGCGCCGACGCTCAGCCAGTACTGGGCACGCTCGGAGTCGACCTCGATGCGCGAGGGGTTCTGCACCGGGTGGTACAGGCCGATCTCCTCGATGGCCCGGCCGTCACGGCGGGTACGGGAGTCGGCGATGACGATGCGGTAGTGAGGCGAACGGATCTTGCCCAGACGCTTCAGCTTGATCTTGACTGCCACTGGAGTGGTGTCTCCTGGTCTTGACGTGGTTGGGCACAACGAGATGCCACGTGGGGTTTGCGGTACTCGGGGTGCCCGATGGACGCGTCAGCCGGAGGAGAGAGGGGTCCTATGCGACTGTCGAGTACAGCGTCCCATTGTGCCACACCACTCCAGGTCAGCCGACCGATACGACCTCGGGGATCCGGAAGGGCTGACCGCAGCCGCCGCACATGATCGGCGCCTGGGCGAGCACGGAGGGGACAACGCGGACATTACGGCCGCAGTCACACACCGCCTTGACGCGAACCCCTCCGCCGGACGAACCGTGCCGCGCCGCCGGACCCCGGAACGTGCGCGAGGTGTCGGCGGTGGTCGCGACCGTGTGCGCCTTGAGGGCGCGCTGGAGTCTGTCGATGGTCGGGCGGTAGCGCTTGCGCGCCTCCGGATTGAGCACGACCAGGGAGAAACCGCTGCTGGGATGCGGCTCCTCGCTGTGGTCGAGCCCCAGCTCCTCGGCGATCGCCAGGAACCGGCGGTTGTGGTAGCGGCCGGCGCGTGAGGTGTCACGGACACCGCGGGCGGCCGCGATGCCGTGCACTGCCTCATGCAGCAGCCGTTCGAAGGAGAGCTCGGCGCCGCATGCGGACGACGACTCCCCGATCAGCGATTCGGGCGCGGCTAGATCCGGCAGCTCGGGGTGGTACCGCTGAATGTCGGCCCACGCCTGCGCCAGCTCTGCGGCGAGAACAGGTGGTGTCGTGCTCACGTCGTGACAACGAGCAAGGAACCCCCGGTGTTCCGATACCGGGCCATCTCAAATAATTTGCACGTACCAGTCAGTTTCACGCTCATGCGTCCTGACGAGGGCGGGTGCGCCGATCTGTGGAGAACCCGCGCACCCGTTCGCAACATAGGACGTACTGACTCACCGGTAAGCGCGATCCGGGGGCGTACGCCCCCGGGCGCCTCAGCGGACCCGCGGGCGGATCAGTAGGCGCGCGCCACGATGGCGATCGTGCCCGGGGCGTCGTCCGACTCCGGCACGGAGCCGTCCTCGCCGACCAGGCAGCGCACCGACACGGCCTGCTCGGCGAGCTTGGCCTCACCCTCGGGGCCCAGGTCGGCCCACGGGATGCGAGCCCAGCCGCCGGCGACGGCGGCCTCGGCCGCCTCGTCGATGGTCGCGACGTCGCTGGTGCGGGACTCACGGCGCTCGCGCGACTCGCGCAGCAGCGTCGCCTGGTCCTCGTCGAGGACCTTGGGCAGCAGCGCGACCAGCTCGTCCAGGCGGACCGGCTCCTTGCCGCCGGGAATCCGGCGGGCCAGCATCGCGGTGCCGTTCTCCAGGTCGCGCGGGCCGACCTCGATGCGCACCGGTACGCCCTTGAGCTCCCAGTCCACGGCGCGGCGGCCGAAGGGGGTGTCGGTGCGGTCGTCGACCTGCACCCGGATCCCGGCGGCCTTGAGCTGGTCGCCGATCTCCCGGACCTTGGCGATCACGGCGTCGTCGCCCTTGATCGCGAGCACGACGGCCTGGACGGACGCCAGGCGCGGCGGCACCCGCAGACCGTTGTCGTCGCCGTGCGACATGATCAGTCCGCCGACCATGCGGGTCGAGACGCCCCAGGAGGTCTGCCAGACCATCTCCTGGTGCCCCTCCTTGGAGAGGTACGAGGTGTTGAACGCCTTGGCGAAGTTCTGTCCGAGCTCGTGGCTGGTGCCCATCTGGAGGGCCTTGCCGTCACCCATCATGCCCTCGAGCGTGAGGGTGTTGATGGCGCCCGCGAAGCGCTCCTTGGCCGTCTTGCGGCCGAGGACGACGTCGATGCCCAGGACGTTGACCATGAAGTCGTAGTAGACGTCCCGGTGGATGCGCGCGGCGTACTCGCGGGCGTCCTCGTAGGTGGCGTGGGCGGTGTGGCCCTCCTGCCAGAGGAACTCGCTCGTGCGGAGGAAGACGCGCGGGCGCATCTCCCAACGCACCACGTTCGCCCACTGGTTGATCAGCAGGGGCAGGTCGCGGTAGCTCTGCACCCACTTGGAGAAGTACTCATTGATGATCGTCTCGGAGGTGGGCCGGACGACGACCGGCTCGTCCAGCTCCTTGCCGCCGCCGTGCGTGACGACCGCGAGCTCGGGCGCGAAGCCCTCGACGTGCTCGGCCTCCCGCGTCAGGTAGGACTGCGGGATGAAGAGGGGGAAGTACGCGTTGGAGGCGCCCGCGTCCTTGATGCGCGCGTCCATCTCCTGCTGCATGCGCTCCCAGAGCCCGTACCCGTACGGGCGGATGACCATGGTGCCGCGCACCGGGCCGTTGTCGGCCAGCTCGGCCTTGTTGATCAAGTCCTGGTACCAGCGCGGGAAGTCGTCCGCCTGGGGGGTGAGAATGGGAGCCTTTGCCATGGGGCGAATGGTACGGGGCCGATCCGCCCCAGCGTGAATCGTCTCCTCACAGGCCCCCGCGAGCTCCTTCGAACCCCGGCCCGCCGCGGCGCGCTCCACCCCCGCCATCCCGTGCGCGGGCGCGCGGCACATGCCATCGTGGTCGCAGAGGAAGGTTCTCGCGCTACCCACTGGACTCGGGAACGGAAGCGGAGTTCCCTGGCATACGGGGGTGCTTCACAGCAGCGCGCACGGCAGTACCACGGGGGCGGGCAGATTCGGGCACGCACAACGTCTCTCGGCGGATTGGGGCGCTTTCCATGACACCTACGCTCGTGCGGCGGCACCGGCCGCCCTCCTCGTCGCCCGGGTCCCTCTCCCGGGCCCGCGACTGGGCGGAGATCCAGGAACGGATGCTGGTGCCGCTCTACGAAGCGGTGTACGAGCGGCTGGAGGTCGGCTCCGGCACCCGGCTGCTCAGCCTGGGCTGCGGCTCCGGCCTGGCGCTGCTGATGGCGTCCGCCCGCGGCGCCGAGGTCTCCGGGGTCGACATGGACGGCCGGCGGCTGGAGCTGGCCCGCGAACGCCTGGTGCCGGACGGCGCGCGCCAGAGCGGTACGCGCCTGGGGCACGGCGGCCCGGAGTCCGTCGCCGCACCCGACGGTCCGGCCTTCAACCTGGTCACCGCCTTCGACCCGCTGTACTGCGCCGGCGGGAGCGCCCGCGGGATGGCCGGGGCACTCGCCCGGGCGGCGGAGTTCGCCGAGCCCGGCGCACCCGTCGTGCTGGCCGGGTGGGGCCCCCAGGAACGCTGCGCCGCCTCGGGGGCGCTCAGAGTCGCCGCCCGGCTCGCGGACCCCATGTGCGCGCCGGCGCGCTGGCGCCCGAGTGGGCGCGACGACCTGGAGGACCTCGCCCAGCGAGCCGGCCTGCGCCCCGACGGCTCGGGGCGGGTGGCGTGCCCGTACGGATACGCCGACATGGGCAGCGCGGTGCGCGGCATGCTCTCGACCGGCGCCTTCGACGCGGCGGCGCGGGCGACGGACGAGGAGCAGGTCACCAAGGAGCTGAGCGAGGCGCTCCACCCCTACCTGCGCCGTGACGGCACGGTCTGGATGCCGAACGTCTTCCGCTATCTGATAGCCCGCGTCTGACGCGCCCCGGCCCCTGTCCGTACCGAACCGTCCCGCACCCTACGACGTCAGCCCCCCGCGGCCGGGCCGCGGGGGGCTGATGTGTGACCGACTGCCGGGTCAGCCCATGAACTTCTTGAACTCCTCCGGGAGTTCGAAGTTCTGTGCGTCCTGGCCGGCCGGCAGGCCCAGCGGGTTGGCCGCCTGCTGCTCGCGGCGCTCGGCCGCCGCCTGCTCCTCGGCCTTGCGCTTCATCGGGTTGCCGGACTGGCGCTTGCCCTTGGCCTGCTTGATCTGCTTCTTCTTCTTGCCGGCGCCGCCACCCATGCCCGGGATGCCGGGCATGCCCGGCATGCCACCGCCCTGGGCCATGCGCGACATCATCTTGCGGGCGTCGAAGAACCGCTCCACCAGGTTCTTCACCGCGCTGACGTCCACGCCGGAGCCCTTGGCGATACGGGCGCGGCGCGAGCCGTTGATGATCGTCGGGTCCTGGCGCTCGGCCGGGGTCATCGACTTGATGATCGCGGCGGTGCGGTCGACGTCGCGCTCGTCGAGGTTGTTGATCTGGTCCTTGATCTGGCCCATGCCCGGCAGCATGCCGAGCAGCTTGCTGATGGAGCCCATCTTGCGGACCTGCTCCATCTGGGACAGGAAGTCGTCGAGCGTGAACTCCTTCGGCCCCTTCGCCAGCTTGGCCGCCATCTTCTCGGCCTCGTCCTGGCTGAAGGTCTGCTCGGCCTTCTCGATGAGGCTGAGCATGTCGCCCATGCCGAGGATGCGGGACGCCATGCGGTCCGGGTGGAACGCGTCGAAGTCGTCCAGCTTCTCGCCGTTGGAGGCGAACATGACCTGCTTGCCGGTCACGTGCGCGACCGACAGCGCGGCACCGCCGCGGGCGTCGCCGTCGAGCTTGGAGAGCACCACGCCGTCGAAGCCGACGCCGTCGCGGAACGCCTCGGCGGTGTTGACCGCGTCCTGGCCGATCATCGCGTCGACGACGAAGAGGACCTCGTCCGGGCTGACGGCGTCGCGGATGTCCGCGGCCTGCTGCATCAGCTCGGCGTCGATGCCGAGGCGGCCGGCGGTGTCGACGATCACGACGTCGTACTGCTTGGACCGGGCGAACTCGATGGAGTCCTTGGCGACCTGGACCGGGTCGCCGACGCCGTTGCCCGGCTCCGGCGCGTAGACCGCGACGCCGGCGCGCTCGGCGACGACGGCGAGCTGGTTGACGGCGTTGGGCCGCTGGAGGTCACAGGCGACGAGCAGCGGGGCGTGGCCCTGGCCCTTGAGCCAGTGGCCGAGCTTTCCGGCGAGCGTCGTCTTACCGGCACCCTGGAGACCGGCCAGCATGATGACGGTCGGCGCGGTCTTGGCGAAACGGAGGCGGCGGGTCTGGCCACCGAGGATGCCGATGAGCTCCTCGTTGACGATCTTGATGACCTGCTGGGCCGGGTTGAGCGCCTGGGAGACCTCGGCGCCGAGGGCCCGCTCCTTGACCTGACGGATGAAGGCGCGGACGGCCGGCAGGGCGACGTCCGCTTCGAGCAGGGCGATGCGGATCTCGCGTGCGGTGGCGTCGATGTCCGCCTCTGACAGGCGGCCCTTGCCCCGGAGGTTCTTGAACGTCGCTGCGAGGCGGTCGGAGAGGGTATCGAACACGGTGGTCGCGGATCCTTCTTGTTGAGTGTCAAGTCGGCGGCTGACCCCCAAGGGTATCCGCACGCTCCCGGTGCGGTCAGCCGCCCAGCGACTCCTCCACTCCACGGGCCAGTGAGGCCGCCGCCCCGGGTGTCAGCGGAGCCCCGTCCACCCCTGTCACATAGAAGGCGTCCACGGCGTTGGAACCCAGTGTGGAGACGTGCGCGCTGCGCACCCGCACCCCCGCGTCCTCCAGCGCCCGGCCGATGCGGTGCAGCAGGCCGGGGGCGTCCTGGGCGCGCACCTCCAGGACCGTCGCGTGGCGCGAGTGCCCGTCCGCCACGGACACCCGCGCCGGCGCGTGGACGCCCCGGCGGCGCCCGGCGTACGCAGCCTCCCGCTCCGCCAGCCGGCCCGCGAGGTCCAGCGAACCGTCCAGCGCGCGCACCAGGTCGTCGCGCAGCCGGGCGGGCTCGGGCAGCGACCCGTACGCGGCCGCCACCCGCCAGCTCAGCACCAGCGCTCCCCCGACGGCCCGCAGGTCCGCCGCGCGGACCGTGAGCCGGTGCAGGGCGAGCACCCCGGCGGTCGCGGGCAGCACGCCGGGCTGGTCGGGGACGGCGACGGCCAGCTCGACGCCCACCGGTGCGCCCCCGGGTCCGGCCGTGCCCTCGCCCTCGGGGCGCGTGCGCAGGTCGAGCAC
>NZ_JAGGOL010000151.1 GCF_018614525.1 Streptomyces sp. ISL-11 | reverse complement strand
GGCCGGGCATCGCTGGGCGCGGCCGCCGCGGCGGCGCTGTTGGCCGAGGACGAACGGGGCGCGGCGCGGGAGCTCGCGGCGCTGGCCCGCGCGGGCCTGATCGAACCGGTGCGCTCCGGCCGGTACCGCGTGCACGACCTGGTGCGGGCCTTCGCGCACGCCCGCCTGCATCAGGAGGAGGAGCCCGGCGAGCGGGGCGCGGCGCACGAACGGCTGATCCGCAGCTACGCCGAGCTCGCGGACTCGGTGATCCGGATGGTGGACGGCAAGACCTCGACCCGGGCCGGGAGGTTCGTCGGCGGGGCGGCGGGCGGGCACGGCTTCACCTCGCTGGACGCGGCGCTGCGCTGGCTGGACGACGAGTCGAGCTTCATCACGGCGACGCTGCGGCAGACCGAGGGTGTGGACCAGTCGGCGGTGCTGCACCTGCTCGGTGCCCTGTGCGACTACTGCCTGCTGCGCGGCGACCTCTACCGCCTGGGGGAGCTGAGCGAGCTGACCCGGGCCACGGACCGGGGGCTGCTGGTGCGGTCGGTGCAGTGGCGGACGGGGATCGCGGCCCGGCAGCTGGGGGAGCTCGACACCTCCCGTACGACGCTGTCGTCGGTGGTCGACCTGTACTTCGACGCGCGGCACCCGGCGGGCGCCGCCCGGGCCCTGCGCGATCTGGGCGTCACGATGCAGCACCAGGGCAATCTCCGGGAGGCGGCGGACAAGCTGCGGGAGGCACTCGCGCTCCAGGGCGGCCGGGAGCTCAGCGGCGACCGGGCGTGGACCCTGCACGCCCTGGGCGCCGTCGAGCGGGACCGGGGGCGGATAGCGCAGGCGCTGGACCTCCTGGCCGAGGCGCTGGAGCTGCACCGGGAGAGCGAGAGCCTGCACGGCCAGGCGTGGGCGCACTTCCAGCTCGGCCAGGTGCGGCTGCGGATGGGCCAGGTGGCGGCGGCGGAGTCGGAGCTGCGCGAGGCCCTGGAGCTGTACGGGCGGACTCAGGACGGCCGTGGTGAGGCCTGGGCGCTGACCCAGCTGGCGCGGGCCCGGCTGGTGGCCGGGGACGCGGCCTCGGCGGCCGAGGAGCTGCACCGGGCGCTGGCCCGGCACCGGGAGAACGAGGACGCGCGCGGCGAGGCGTGGTCGCTGTACTACCTGGGCCAGTCGCTGGAGGAGCGCGGCGAGCCGGCGGCGGCGGTGCGGGCGCTGGAGCGGGCGCGGACGATGTTCAACCGGATGCGGGACGTCTACGGCCTGGCATGCGCCCGGCACCACGCGGCGCGGGTCACCCGTGACCAGAGGGCGGCGCAGACGGGCAGCCTGCGCAACAGCGGGTTCGCCCGGCAGCTGCTCCAGGACGCGCGGGCGGACTTCCGCCGGCTGGACGTGGCGCACGGCGAGGGCTGGTCCTGTGTGGAGCTGGCCGTCGTCGACGCGGGCAACGGCCGGGCCGCCCCGGCGCTGGAGCTGCTGGAGGAAGCGGAGGGCCTCTTCACGGGCTACGGCGACCGGCGCGGCGCGGCCTGGGCCCGGTTCCTGCGCTGCACGCTGCTGCCGTTCGCCTCACCGGGCGGCTCGGTGGTGGGGTCGGCGGTGGCCCGGGAGGAGCTGGCCGGGCTGCTGCGGGAGCTGCGCGCCGCCGACTGGGCGACCGACCCGCCGCTGGAGGACTGCGTCGAGACGTACGCCCTGATGCTGGAGCGGGGCATAGAGCCGGAGGCGGGATGGCAGGCATGGCGACTCGGCATGGTCCCGAGCCGCCGTGCCCGTGAGGTCATGGCGGTGCTCCCCCGCGGCGGCTGAGCCGCGAGGTGCGCCCGCCCGACGTCAGCCCCGGCCGGCGCCGGCGCCCTCGGCGGCGGAGGCGGCCGCGGGCTCGGCCGTGGGCTCGGGCTCCTCTTCGAAGTCCACCCGCTTCATGTGCTTGTTCATGCTCTTCATCAGCAGCCAGACGGCCCCGCCGATGACGGCGAAGACGAGGAAGCCGAGCACACCGGGCGTGACCTTGTTCTTGTCCAGCTCCTCGGCGGCGAACGGCACGAGGTGGGTGGCGGCGAGGGAAGCAGTCGCGCTCATCATGGGGTCAATTGTTGCGGATGCCCGCGAAGAGGTCGTCCTCGGGGAGGGAAGTTCCGACGACCGACTTCGCCAGTTCGTACTCCTCGGTCGGCCAGACCTCCCGCTGGAGGTCCAGCGGCACCCGGAACCAGCCGCCGTCCGGGTCGATCTGCGTGGCGTGCGCGATCAGCGCCTTGTCGCGGATCTCGAAGAACTCGCCGCACGGGACGTAGGTGGTCAGGGTCCGCTCGCGGCCCAGCGTGTGCCACCGCTCCAGCCACTCGCCGTACGGCGACTCCATGCCGCGCTCCAGCAGCGCCTCGTGGAGGGCGAGGGTGCGCGGGCGGTTGAAGCCCTGGTTGTAGTAGAGCTTCAGCGGCTGCCAGGGCTCGCCGGCCTCGGGGTAGCGGGACGGGTCGCCGGCCGCCTCGAAGGCCACCATGGAGATCTTGTGGGTCATGATGTGGTCGGGGTGCGGGTAGCCGCCGTTCTCGTCGTACGTGGTGACCACGTGCGGACGGAATTCGCGGATCAGCTTCACCAGCGCACCGGCCGCCTCGTCGACGTCCTGCAGGGCGAAGCAGCCCTCCGGCAGCGGCGGCAGCGGGTCGCCCTCGGGCAGCCCGGAGTCGACGAAGCCGAGCCACTCCTGCTTCACGCCGAGGATGTCGCGCGCCTCGTCCATCTCCTTGGCACGGACCTCGTGGATGTGTTCCTCGATGTAGGGGTCGCCCTGGAGCTTGGGGTTGAGGATGGAGCCACGCTCACCACCCGTGCAGGTCGCGACCAGCACGTCCACCCCCTCGGACACGTACTTCGCCATCGTGGCCGCGCCCTTGCTCGACTCGTCGTCGGGGTGGGCGTGCACGGCCATCAGTCGCAGCTGCTCAGTCAAGGCTCGATCCTCAGTCACTGGTCATGGCCCGTCTTATCGGTGTTTCGGGGCGCCTCCTATAGTGACCGAAGCGGGACTCGATTCATTCCGGTTCTCAACGACCGGTCCCGGACCAGGAGGAAGATCATGGCTGCGGCACGCGAGGGGCTGCCCGAGGGCCGCTACGGCCGCTCGGCGGACGAGCGCGCCGACCGCAAGCTGAAGATCGTCGGCGCCGTCCTGGGCGCCGGTCTGCTCGGTGTCATCGCCTGGTCCGGCGTGCACTACATCACCAAGACGGACGTCAGCGGGCAGCTCGTCCGCTCCCGTACGGTCTCGGACGACAGCGTCCAGGCGGTCCTGGAGATCCGTAAGGAGAAGGACGCGGCCGGCGTCTGCACCCTGCGCTCGCTGGGCAGCGACGGCTCCGAGGTCGCCCGCAAGGACGTCACCTTCGACCGCCGCGAGGAGCACTTCACCGAGCTGGTCACGCTCCGTACCACAGGGCACGCCGCCGCCACGGAGCTGGAGGGGTGTCGGGCCGCGTCACGCGGCTGACCAGCCCTGACGCGTTTCTTGCGCACTTCGTCCCCTCGGCTTCTTCCCCCTTTCCCGACCTAATTGTTAGGCTCGTGGTTTCGCCCACCTTTGAAGGCGCACCCTTCTGAGTAGGGCGTTCATTTGTATCCCCGCTGTAACCCCACGTTTTTCCCAGTACCGACGAGGAGCACCTGTGACCCAGACCAGCGACAACGTCACCTGGCTGACTCAGGAGGCGTACGACCAGCTCAAGGCCGAGCTGGAGTACCTGTCTGGTCCCGCTCGCACCGAGATCGCGATGAAGATCGCGGCGGCCCGCGAGGAGGGTGACCTGCGAGAGAACGGCGGGTACCACGCGGCCAAGGAGGAGCAGGGCAAGCAGGAGCTCCGTGTGCGCCAGCTCACGCAGCTGCTGGAGGCCGCGAAGGTCGGCGAGGCCCCTGCCGCGACCGGTGTGGTCGCCCCTGGCATGGTCGTGACCATCGCCTTCGACGGCGACCCGGACGACACGCTCGACTTCCTGCTCGCGTCCCGCGAATACGCCAGCTCGGACATCGAGACGTACTCCCCCCAGTCCCCGCTGGGTACCGGAGTCAACGGCAAGAAGATCGGCGAGGACGCCGAGTACGAGCTGCCGAACGGCAAGAAGGCCAAGGTCCGCATCCTGGAGGCCAAGCCCTACCAGGCGTGAGCCCGCCCGCAGGACCCGGAAGAGCCCCGGCCCCCTCACGGGGTTCCGGGGCTCTCCCCTTGCCCGTACGCGGCCGCCCGCGCGCCCCTCAGGCCGTCGCCGACCGGTACTTGCGCACCGCCAGCGTGCGGAAGGCCACGATGATCACCACCGACCAGATCAGCGACGCCCACACCGGATGCTGCATCGGCCAGGCCGCCGGCACCGGATAGCCGTCCGGCAGATTGCCGAAGAGCCGCCGCGCCGCCTGCACCGTGGCGCTGAACGGGTTCCACTCGGCGAGGTTGCGCAGCACCATCGGCATGTTGTCGGAGGGCACGAAGGCGTTCGAGATGAACGTCAGCGGGAAGAGCCAGATCAGCCCGCCCGAGGTGGCCGCCTCCGGGGTCCGTACGGACAGGCCGATCAGCGCGCCGATCCAGGAGAAGGCGTAGCCGAGCAGGAGCAGCAGGGCGAAGCCCGCCACCGCCTTGGGGATGCCCGCGTGCGTGCGCCACCCCACGATCACCGCGACGATCGCCAGCACCACCAGCGTCAGCGCCGTCTGCACCAGGTCGGCGAGGGTACGGCCGGTGAGCACGGCCCCGCGCGCCATGGGCAGCGACCGGAACCGGTCGATGAGCCCCTTGTGCATGTCGTCGGCGATGCCCGCGCCCGCACCGGCCGTGGCGAAGGTGACGGTCTGCGCGAAGATGCCCGCCATGAGGAACTGGCGGTACGTAGAGGGGTCGGTGCTGCCGCCCACGGCGATGGAGCCGCCGAAGACATAGCTGAACAGCACCACGAACATGATCGGCTGGATGAGCCCGAAGATGACCACCTCCGGGATGCGGGCCATGCGGATCAGATTGCGCTGGGCGACGACCAGGGAATCGCGCACGGACTGGCCGACGCCGCCGTAGGCCCGGGGGACCGCCCGGGGCGCGGAGCCGCCGATCGAGGTCATGAGGCCACCTCCTTCGGCTCGTGCCCTTTCTTCGCCCGCCCGTTCTCCTGTTCCTCGCCGGCCTCCGCGGCGTGCCCGGTCAGCGAGATGAAGACGTCGTCCAGGGTCGGCCGGCGCAGCCCGATGTCGTCGATCTCGATGCCGCGCGCGTCCAGTTCCCTGATGACCTCGGCGAGCAGCTTCGCGCCGCCGGAGACGGGGACGGTGACCTTGCGGATGTGCTCCTCGACCTTGGAGCCGCCCTTGCCGAAGCCGCGCAGGACCTCGTCGGCGGGCCCGATCTGGCCGGGTTCGTGGACGACGACCTCCACCCGCTCACCGCCCGTGCGGGCCTTGAGCTGGTCGGAGGTGCCGCGCGCGATGACCTTGCCGTGGTCGACCACCGCGATGTCGTGCGCCAGGTGGTCGGCCTCCTCCAAGTACTGAGTGGTCAGCAGCAGGGTGGTGCCGCCGGCGACCAGTTCCTTGATGACCTCCCACAACTGCTGCCGGTTGCGCGGGTCCAGGCCCGTGGTGGGTTCGTCCATGAACATCACGGGCGGGCTGACGACCAGGGCCGCGGCGAGGTCGAGGCGGCGGCGCATGCCGCCGGAGTACGTCTTGGCGGTGCGGTCGGCGGCGTCGCCGAGGTTGAAACGCTCCAGCAGCTCGCCCGCCCGCGCCTTCGCGTCGCGGGCCGTCATCTGGTAGAGGCGGCCGACCATTTGCAGGTTCTCACGGCCCGTCAGATACTCGTCGACGGCGGCGAACTGACCGGAGAGCCCGATGGCGCGGCGCACCTCGTTGGGTTTCTTCAGGACGTCGATGCCCGCCACGACGGCCGTGCCGCGGTCGGGTTTGATGAGAGTGGTGAGTACGCGTACGGCTGTGGTCTTGCCGGCGCCGTTGGGGCCGAGCAGTCCTAGTACGGTTCCTTCCGGAACGTCGAGATCGACGCCGTCCAGAGCCCTGACATCACCGAAAGTCTTGACCAGGCCTTCGGCAAAAATGGCGCCTGGCATGGGGTTCTCCCCGCGTGGGTTGACGTATTACAGGATTTTACGGTCGGGGTAGCCGTCGCGCCCTGCGAATGAACCTCCCTACGTCCTCAGCTCATCACCAGATAGCCCGCCTCGCGCAGTGCCGCTCCCACGTCCGCGCAGTGCTCGGGTCCCTTGGTCTCCAGGTGGAGCTCGACCTCGGCCTCCGTGAGCCCCAGCCGCGGATCGGTGCGCACGTGGCTCACGTCGAGGACGTTGGCGTCGACCTCCGAGAGCACCTCCAGGAGCGCGGCCAGCGCCCCGGGCCGGTCGGTCAGTCGCAGCCGCAGCGACAGATAGCGGCCCGCGGCCGCCATGCCGTGCCGCAGGATGCGCTGCATCAGCAGCGGATCGACGTTGCCGCCCGACAACACCGCGACGACGGGCCCCTCGAACGATTCGGGGTCGGACAGCAGCGCCGCCACCGGGCTCGCCCCGGCCGGCTCGACCACCAGCTTCGCCCGCTCCAGGCAGAGCAGCAGCGCGCTGGAGAGCTCGTCCTCGGAGACCGTGCGCACCTCGTCCACCAGCGCGTCGATGATGGCGAACGGCACGTCGCCGGGGCGCCCGACCTTGATGCCGTCGGCCATGGTCGCCGGTGCCTCTATGGACACGGGGTGTCCGGCCTTCAGCGACGGAGGGTAGGCGGCCGCGCCCGCCGCCTGCACGCCCACGATCCGCACATCGGGCCGCAGCGCCTTGACGGCGACCGCGACGCCGGCCGCCAGCCCGCCACCGCCGATGCCCACCACGATGGTGCGCACCTCGGGGCACTGCTCCAGGATCTCCAGGCCGACCGTGCCCTGGCCGGCGATGATGTCCGGGTGGTCGAAAGGGTGGATGAACACCGCACCGGTCTCGCTCGCGTAGTCCTGAGCGGCCCGCATCGTCTCGTCCACGAACTGCCCCGAAAGGCGCACCTCCGCGCCGTACTCGCGCGTAGCGGCGACCTTGGGCAGGGGCGCGCCCACCGGCATGAACACCGTGGAGCGCACGCCCAGGAGTGAGGCCGCGAGGGCCACGCCCTGCGCGTGGTTGCCCGCGCTGGCGGCCACGACCCCCGCCGCGCGCTCCCGCTCGGACAGGCCCGCGATCCGCACATAGGCGCCGCGCACCTTGAAGGAACCGGTCCGCTGGAGGTTCTCGCACTTCAGGTGCACCGGAGCGCCGACCAGCGCGGACAGGTGGCGGCTGCCCTCCAGCACGGTCATACGGGAGACCCCGGACAGCGTCTTCTGGGCGCTGTACACCTCGTCGAGGGAGACAGCCAAGGACATCCCGGACATCGAAGCGGACACCGACGCGGACATCCCGGCCACGGCGGATGAACCGCTTCCGCCCGTATCACCAACTCGTGCAGCCATGCGGCCAGTCTCGCAGCTCGCGTCCGCGACGACCGCCACAGGACGTACACATCCGCGCATACCGGTGCACGGACCGGAAAGGGCATACCGAGCGGTTTGCGCAGCACCCGTACGGCCGCCCGCCGGGCCGCGTACTCTGTCCCCCAATCCTCAGCGATTCCCTGCCCGCCGCACGAAGTGAGCCCCAGGCCATGCCCACCCCTCCGGACATGACGACCGACCTCGCCCCAGGCGTCCTCGACGCTCTGCAGCACGAGGTCGCCGTCTTCGCACGCCGCGCCGAGCAGACCCGGCTCGGCGGTGTAGGCCAGGTCCGCAATTCCATGGACCGCGCCGCGTACCTCCTGCTCAACCGCCTCGACCAGGAAGGCCCGATGGGCGTCAAGGCGCTCGCCGCGGGCATGGGCATCGACTCCTCCACCGTCACCCGCCAGGTGGCGCCGCTTGTCGACACCGGCCTCGTCAAGCGCACCTCGCACCCCGAGGACGGCCGGGCCGTCGTCCTCCAGCTGTCCCCGCGCGGCAAGGCCCGCCTGGAGGAGGTGCGCGCCTCGCGCCGCGAGCTGATGGCGCTGGTGACGGACGGCTGGACCGAGGACGAGCGGGACGCCTTCTGCACCCTGCTCACCCGCTTCAACTCCGCCCTCTCCGAGGTCCACAACGCCCTCCCCCCGGTCGCGCCGGCCTCCTGAGACGTCGCCTCCCGAAGACACCTCCTGAAGACGCGCCTGCTGAAGACCTCGTTCACGGCCTCTTGACCCGGCCGCGCCGCCTGCCCTCTCCTGGTGCGTACGGCGGGAGTGCGGAGGCGCGGTGCGAGAGCGGCGGGCGGCCAGGGAGCGCCGCCGCGCCCAGGAGTTCGAGGCATTCGTCGGGGGCGCGGGCGGACGGCTGCTGCGCGCCGCCGTACTGCTGACCGGCGAGACCGGCGCACCGGACGGCCCGGACCGGGCCGGGGAGCAGCCGAGCAGGGGCGGGGAGCCCGGCGGTCACGAGGCCGCCGAGCGACTGCTGACGGCCGCCCTGGCCGGCACGTACGCCGCCTGGGACCGGCTGCGCGGCGAGGACCCCTACGAACGCACCCGCCGGGAGCTCGTCGCCCGCTTCGCGCGCTCCGCCCGGCACCACCGCCGCCCCCGCGGGGGCGTCCTCGCCCGGCTCACCCCGCGCGAGCGCCTCGTGCTCGTCCTGCGGCTCCACGAAGGCATCGCCGAGGAGCAGACCGCGGCGAGCCTGGGCCTGCCCGTCGAGCGCGTACGGACGATCTGCACGCGCGCGGTCGCCACCCTGCGCGCCCGGCCGGGGCCGGGCGCGCGATGAGCGGGCACGACCGCGCCGAGGAGGAGGTCCGGCGGATGCTGGACGTCCCGCGTCCGCCGGTCCCTCCCGGCCTGGTCACCCGCTCGGCCGGGCGCGGCCGGGCGATCCTGCGCCGGCGCCGGGCCGTACGCGCCGTGGCGTGGGTACTGCTGGTGGCGGCCGTCACCGCCTTCTGCGTGTGGGCCGCGGTCGCCGAACCCTGGGCGGCGCCGCCCCGCGGGACGACGCCGCCGCTGCGCGGCTGGTAGGCGGCCGCCCGGTGGCTAGCCCAGCGCCTGGGTGAGGTCGGCGATGAGGTCGTCCGCCGACTCGATGCCGACCGACAGACGCACCAGGTCGGCCGGGACCTCCAGCGCGGAACCGGCCGTCGACGCGTGCGTCATCCGGCCCGGGTGCTCGATCAGCGACTCGACGCCGCCCAGCGACTCACCCAGGATGAACAGCTCGGCGCGGTTGCAGACCTCGACCGCCGCCTCCTCGCCGCCGGCGACGCGGAAGGAGACCATGCCGCCGAAGGCGCGCATCTGCTTGGCCGCGACCTCGTGCAGCGCGTGCTCCGGCAGACCCGGGTAGAACACCTGGGTCACCTTGGGGTGCGAGAGCAGGAGCTCGGCGACGCGCGAGGCGTTGGCGCTGTGACGGTCCATGCGCACCGCGAGCGTCTTGATGCCGCGCAGCGTCAGCCAGGAGTCGAAGGGACCGGCGACGGCACCCATCGCGTTCTGGTGGAAGGCCAGTTCCTCGGCCAGACCCGCGTCGGCGGTGACGAGCGCGCCACCGACGACATCGGAGTGACCGCCCATGTACTTGGTGGTGGAGTGCACGACGACGTCCGCGCCGAGCGCGAGCGGCTGCTGGAGGTACGGGCTCGCGAAGGTGTTGTCGACCACCAGGCGCGCACCGGCTGTGCGGGCCACGTCGGCGACGGCGGCGATGTCGGTGATGCCGAGCAGCGGGTTGGACGGCGTCTCGACCCAGATGACCTTCGTACGGGGACGGATCGCGTCCCGGACGGCGGCCGCGTCGGAGGTGTTGGCCACCGACCATTCGACGCCCCAGCGCTCGACGATCTTGGCGAAGAGGCGGAACGTGCCGCCGTAGGCGTCGTTCGGGATGACGACGTGGTCGCCGGGCGACAGGAGCGTACGCAGCAGGCAGTCCTCGGCCGCCAGGCCCGACGCGAAGGCGAGACCACGGCGGCCGCCCTCCAGCGCCGCCAGGTTCTCCTCCAGCGCGGTACGCGTGGGGTTGGCACTACGGCTGTACTCATAGCCGCCACGCAGGCCGCCGACGCCGTCCTGCTTGTAGGTGGAGACCTGGTAGATGGGCGGCACGACGGCCCCGGTCAGCGGGTCCGGCTCCTGCCCGGCGTGGATGGCGAGGGTTTCGAAAGAGTGCTGGTCGCTCATGCCCCGAGAGTAGTACCCCGAATACATGAACACTCCTGTTCACTTGTAACCGGAGGATGAACGATCCGCCGGGCTGCCGCGTTGTCCCTGCGTAGACCCTCACCCTCCATCCCATTCCTTCCCTTTATTCCCTTCTTTCCCTTTCTGTCAGGACAGCTCATGGAGTTTCTCGTCATCCTGCTCGCCGTCGTCCTCGTCTGCGGCGTGGTGATCGGGCCCGCGATGCGCCGCCGGCGCGCCGGGCAGGACGCGCTGCGGGGCGACCGGACCGCGGTCGACCCGGTCGGCGTGTACGGCTTCGTCCCCGCCGAGCGGCTCGACGTACGGCTGCCCGGCCCGGACCCGGAGCTGCTGGCGGCCGTCGAGGAGGCGCGGCGCACCCAGGACTGGAAGCCCGCGGCCGACCTGCTGGCCCGTACGGACGCCACGTCGGCCCCGGAGCTGCGCTGGCAGCGCGTGCACACGCTGGCCGGCGCGGCCGCCCAGGAGCTGGCCGAGACGCCCGGCACGGGCGGGATGTGGCTGAGGCACTGGCGGGTCGTGGCCCCGAAGGACGCGGGCGGCGCGGCCGTGCAGGCCGAGTTCCTGGCCCAGCAGGCGATGCGCGACCCGTCCTCGCAGGACTACCGGATGATCCTCGAGGAAGCCCGTACGGTCTGCGGCGAGGCGGCCCTGCTGGCACCGGGCGACCCCGTCCCGTACATCGTCCAGCTGGGCATCGCCCGCGGGCTCGGCGCGAGCGAGGCGGAGTTCCAGTCGCTCTGGGAGACGGTCCTCTCGCGCGCCCCGCACCACATGGGGGCGCACCTGGTGGCCCTGCGCTACTGGAGCGCGAAGTGGCACGGCACGCAGGAGAAGGCCGACGCCTTCGCGCAGCGCGCGGCGGCCGCGGCGCCCGGCGGCAGCCTGCTGCCCGCGCTGCCCCTCTTCGCCGTCCACGACCACCTGCCGGACGTCGAGCTGGTGCCCGGCCTCTACCGGGGCGTCGTGGTGTCACAGGCGATCGAGGCCGCGCGGTTCGCGGTGGCGGGCGCACCGGCCGATCACCCCGTGCTGCCGCACGTGCGCCACCTGCTGGTGTGGTTCCTGGTACGCGCCGAGCGCTACCCGGAGGCGATGGAGCAGCTGCGGGCGGTCGACGGCCACATCGGCGCGGTGCCGTGGTCGTACGAGCCGGATCCGGTCGCGGCGTACGCGGCGTTCCGGGCGCTGGCGGTCGCGGGCTGGGAGCGGGCGGGCGGGAGCCGCTAGGGAATCCTGGCCGGCCGTGACACGTTGAAGGGGGGACGACCGCGCCCCTCTCCCTTGGAGCCGCAATGCTCTTCTCCCGCAGCGAGACCCGCCTCCCCGCCCCCGAGGAGGCGCTGAAGGGCCGCCCGGAACCGGAATTCCCCCTCCAGGAGCGGCACACGGTCCTCGGCACGCCCCTGGCAGGCCCCTACCCCGAGGGCCTGGCCGTGGCGGACTTCGGCCTGGGCTGCTTCTGGGGTGCCGAGCGCAAGTTCTGGCAGGCCCCCGGCGTCTGGACGACCCTGGTCGGCTACCAGGGCGGCCACACGCCCCACCCCGCCTACGAAGAGGTGTGCAGCGGCCTCACCGGCCACACGGAAGCGGTCCGCGTCGTCTACGACCCGGCCGTGACCTCCTACGAGGCCCTGCTGAAGCTCTTCTGGGAGTCCCACGACCCCACGCAGGGCTTCCGCCAGGGCAACGACCGCGGCACGCAGTACCGCTCGGCGGTCTACACCCACTCCCCCGCCCAGCAGTCGGCGGCGGAGACCTCCCGCGCGTCGTACCAGTCGGTCCTGACCGGCTCGGGCTACGGCCCCATCACCACGGAAATCCTCCCGGCGGGCCCGTTCTATTACGCGGAAGCCCATCACCAGCAGTACTTGGACAAGAACCCGCAGGGCTACTGCGGGATCGGGGGGACGGGGGTCAAGCTGGGTGACCCCTTCGAAACGAACTGGGGCGCTTCATGCCCGACAGGGATCGCGCCGGTCGAGGACTGACCTTGCGGGACGTCACCCGAGGTAGGGGCGCTCCCGATGCTCCAGGAAGTGCCGGATACGGAGCTGCTGGGTGTGATGCATCGGGAGCGTGGCGATCTCCTCGGGGTGGACGAAATGCAGCTCGGTCGATTCATCGGAGATCGAGAGCTGTCCTCCGACCACGCGTGCGGTGAAGCACACGTTGAACTGTCGCCGTACCTCGCCGTCGGAGTAGGCGATCACGTGGCGCGGGTCGGTGTAGATGCCGATCAGTTTCGTGATCTCCACGTCCAGGCCAGTCTCTTCCTTGACCTCGCGCACGGCTGTGCCGGGGAGCGAGTCGGTCATCTCCATGCCGCCTCCAGGCAGCGACCATAGATCGTTGTCACGCCGGCGCTGCAACAGGATGCGGCCACGCCCGTCGGTCACCACGGCGGATGCGGCCACGACCAGACTGTTGGGCTCGGGGGCCTCCGGATCGTCGTAGTACTCGGTGCGGGACACGGTCACTCCTCCTGGACGGGCGTCGCTGTCGCCCACACCGCGTCGAAGCTCTGCGCGTACGTGTAGCGGCACTACACCTAGCCTGCCCGGCCGTACGGCTCGGGACCTTTCCCGTTCCGGAAAGATCAGGCACTTGACCCGATGGTGAACGCCTCGGGAGCATCGAGCGACAGGCGTACGCCGACGTGTGGGGGCGAGGATGCTACGGAAGCTGTCCGGTGGGCCGGAGTGCAAGAACGGAACGTGCCCGACGCTGTGGGGCACCGAGGACGGCAAGGACTACGTGGTCCAGGGGTACGTCATCACCGACCCCAAGAGGCTGGCCCAGCTCGATGTCCCTGAGGGTGAGACCGCTGTCGTTGTGCCGGCCGCCGTCCTGGAGGAGTACTTCCGTGCTCACCGGTGAGGAGTTCGGGCGGCTCTTCGACGCCTTCGAGCGGACTGCCTTCAGGCTGGAGACGCTCGCCGTCTACGACATCGAGGAGGAACGCGAGGAACTCGAACGCTTCCTGGCCGGTGGAGACATGGGACCCGACTGGGACGACAACCCCTGGATGCGGTCGATGACCGACAAGGGCAAGGAAGTCTCGCGTGTCCACGTACTCAGGTCCCCACTGACCGACTACCTCCGATACGAACTGGCCGCCTACCCGGGCAACATCACGGCCGGCGAATCCATCGGCATCATCGACCTGACCGAGCAGGACGTGAGCTGCCTGCCGAATCACGACTTCTGGCTGTTCGACGACAGGGACGTGTACCGGATGCACTACACGCCCGAGGGTGCGTTCCTCGGCGGTGAGCTGCTCCCCTCGGACCGGATCAGCGAATACCGGGGTTACCGGGAGCAGGCGCTCGCCGCGGCCGTGCCGTTCTCGGAGTACTGGGAGCGACACCGCTGACCACGGACTCGATCGGCAGAGCCCTGCGGGCGCTCCGCGACGCATCCGGTCTCACAGGTGACGCGGTGGCCCGCAGGGCTTCCATGTCCGCCGGAAAGCTGTCGAAGATCGAAACCGGCAAGGTCCGGCCGACCGTCCAGGACGTGGATCTCGTCCTGACCGCCATAGGGGTCAGTGAGGAGATCAAGCAGGAGTTCCTCGTCACGGCCCGCGCCGAGGCCACGGAGGCCACCGCGTGGCGTCTGCTGCGCCGCATGGGCCCGTGGAAGCACCAGAAGACGATCCGAGCCATCGAGGCCGGCACAACCACCCTGCGACTGTTCCAGGGCCAGTTGATCCCCGGACTGCTCCAGACACCCGAGTACGCCACAGCGGTGTTCTCGCTCCCTCCGGCGCTCCCGGAGGAGACCCAGGCCAAGACCGTTGCCGCTCGCCTGAAGCGTCAATCGGTCCTGTACGAGTCCGGTCGGTCGTTCCAGTTTCTGATCTGCGAGCACGTCCTGACCTGGCGTATCAGCGAGCCCGTGGTGATGGCCCTCCAGTTGGACCGGCTCGTCTCCGTGTCCCGCCTGCCCAACGTCTCACTGGGTGTCGTGCCGGCCGAGCGACGGATGCCGGACTTCCCCATGACCTGCTTCAGCCTCCACGACGACCGGATCGTGATCGTGGAAACGTTCCACTCCGAGGTCACCACTCGTGACCCGAAGGACGTGCAGTTGTACCTCGACACCTTCGACCGGTTCGCCGCCGTGGCGGTCTACGGCGATGACATGAAAGCACTGGTCGAGGGCATCCGGGACGGATTCTTGCCCCAACGGGAAAGGCCCTAGAACGAGCTGCTCAGCGGGTGAAGCATCGGCATTGCCGACACCCGAGGGAGGGAACTCCGGTGAGCAGTCCCACGACCGCCATGGGCCCACCGCCCATCTGTCCCCTCGCTGAGACCCGCCTACGGGCGGTGCGGCCCCAGGTGACTCACAGAGGTCCAACCGCTCGGGCACCCGGGCTCTCCCCCACCTCGTGCGTCGAGCAGATCGTGGAGGCACTGCGCGGCACCAGGGCGCTCCGCGAGCGCGACGACAGTGCCGTTCCCGTCTGAATCAAGGAGGACCAATGCCTGACATGTACGGACTCGACATCACGACAGCGCAGTTCCGCCGCGCCTGCGGAGGCAACACTCATCCGGACGGCGAGGCGTGCGTGACCCTCGCCAAGATCGGCCCGGACGCCTGGGCGCTGGGCAACAGCAAGCACCCGCACGGCGAGCCGCTGCGCTTCACCACGGCCGAACTGGACGCGGCCGGCATCAACCCGGCGAGGTTCGGGCTCTCCGCCTGATTCGTCGAGCCTCCTCATTGACGGCCTCGCCCACACGCCGACGGGTGGGGCCGTCGTCTTGCCCGGAACGGAGCGCGTACGTGCACATCCATGGGTACTCATGGGTCGGAGAAAAGAGGACATTCGACGATGAGGCGCTTCGGCGACCGCCCCATCCCGACCCCCCACCGGTGCCGCGGAAGGGGGACGCGGCTGCTCACCGGCTTGCGGAGCGATTCCGAGAGGTGGCCGCCGAGTTCGCCGTGACGGGCATTCCGCCACTTCAGACGGCGCACTGGCTGATAAAACCGGCGTCGATGATCCGGGGCACGTGGGAGGAACCGAAGGAAGCGGGTGAATGGCTGGGGCTCCAGCTTGCGGAGTTCGCCCCCAGGTTCGCCTCCGGAGGAGAGCGGAAGGTCACGCGCCTGCTATTCCTCGTGGGGGCTGCTGTCGAGCGGCTGACGTGGGGCATGGATGTGTCCCTCGGCCACTACCTCAAGGGCACGGTCTTCCACTCGGTCGCACTGGTGACATGCTCCCCGAACCTCTCCGCTCCCGACCTCCCCTGCCCTGTCTCCGGCTCCGCATGACAGCAGCCCCCGACGCCAGCCCCCCCACCGGTTCCGAGCGCGAGCGTCACCGCCGCCAGGGAACACCCATTCGGCCTACGCGGGGACGATACGGGCACGATCCCCACGTGCCAGAGGAGCGAAGGCCGCTGCGTAGAGCGCCGCACCCACCGGTATCAGGTCGAGGCTCACCGCCATCGTGGCGGTGCCCAGCACCACCAGGGCGGGGCACCACGGGCCGACGCGGCGCCGCACGGCGAGCTGGACCACGAGCCAGACGAGGCCCACGTAGAAGAGCAGCGGGCCCACCGTGTAGACCACCGGCATGACACCGGGGTGGCTCTGGACCTGGTCGAAGAGTCGGTTCATGTCCGCGCGGTCGGCCGAGCGGAAGCCGACGACGAGGTCGATCACCGCCTGGGCGACCACGGCCAGCGTGCCGGCCAGCCCCAGGACGGTCGCCGTCGCGGCGCCGACGCGCCCCGCCGTGCCGGCCGGCTCCGCCAGCCGCCGCAGGCCCGGAAACGCCACGCCGAAGAGGACCACCCCGGCGATCAACGCCAGATGCCCGGCCGTCCAGGCGAGGCCCGGCCCGTGCTCCGGGTCGGAGAGCCGGATGGCCCCGTAGGCCAGCATGCACAGCGGCCCGGCGACGAAGGCGGCCCGGGTGAGGGCGGCGGGGCGGATTCCTCGTGATCGTTCGGTCATGCCCCGATCCTGTCCCCGCGAGCCGCGCCCGGCCTCCGGCATGCCCCCGAGCCGACCCCCACCCGCCCCTGATGAGGAATCAGGGAGCAGGGGGCGGGTGAACACCCACGGCGCTCCGCAAGGGCGGGGGCCGCCCCGGCCCGTACGTCGCGCCCCCCGGCCCGCTAACGCAGCTTCGCCGCGTCCGCCGCTTCCTCGCCGCGCGCCCAGCCCTCCGCGTCGCGGCCCTTGAGGCGGTGCGAGGTCATGGCCGGGAAGAGCCGTTCCGTGGACTCGCCGACCGCCACGTCCCGCGCGGCCAGCACCGGCAGGACCTCCGCCTCGGCGCGGGCCCCCTCCGCCACGACGGCCTCCGCCGCGACGGTCAGCCGGTCGCGGATCCTGGCCGCGTAGGCGATCAGGAAGGACTGGCGGAAGTCGCGGGTGCGGCGCGAGCGGCCCCGGGCGTGGTGGTCGTCGCCCGCCCGGCGCATCGCCGTGGTGGCCTGCACCAGCAGGGACGTGTACATCAGCTCCACCAGCTCCAGGTCCCCCTCGAAGCCGACGACGGTGGAGAAGTCGTACTCGCTCGTCCACACGGCCCGGCAGTGGTTCGCCTCGGCGACCGCGTCCAGGAGCAGCGCCTTCGCCGACTCGTACGGGCCCTCGACGCCGACCCGGCAGGTCGCCGGGCCGTCCACGGGCTCCGCCGAGTGGGCCGCGAGCAGGGCCTCGTCCATGGAGTACCGCGCCATGAGCTGCTGCGCCTTCGCCGAGAGGGCCTCGGCCTCCTCGGCGAACTCCGTCGACTCCGCCTTCGCCAGCAGCGCCCGGATCCGGGCGAGCATCCGCGGCTCGACGGCGACGGCCGGCCGCGCGTGGGCGGCCCCCGGCAGCGGGCCCGCCGCCCCGATCCTCGGCAGTCCGCCGATCAGCCGCAGCGCGCCGAGCGCACAGGCGGCCGTCTCGAAGCGGCTCAGCCGCTCACGCCCCGCGAAGCCCTCCAGGAAGGCGTCGTCCGCCTCCCACCACACCCGTACGTCCAGCTCCGCCAGCTGGGCCGCCCAGCGCGCACCGAGCGTCCCGGGCGCGTACCGCCGCGCCTCGGCGGCGACGGCGTCGACGGCGAACCGCGTCTCGGCGGCGGTCAGCTCCCTGCGGACGAGCCGCATGACGTCCGCGGGCTGCCAGCCGCCCTCCCAGCAGCGCCGCAGGGCCCGCTCGGCCGTGCGCAGCACGGCGCGGCTCACGGCTTCCCAGCCGGCGGGCGCGGCGGCCAGGGCGGAGGCGGCGGCGTAGACCGCGTCGTCGAGCGTGTCGGGGCCCTGGGCGCGCAGGGCGGCCACGGTCGTCTCGACGGTCGACAGCAGTTCGGCGTCCTCCGGCCGTTCCTGCTGCCGCTTGCTGCGCTTGGCCACGGGCTGGGCTCTCTTCCTCGGGCTTCCCGGGCCGCCCCGGGGTTCTCGGGCTTCCACCGGATCTTGGGCTTCCGCGGGGTTCTCGGGCTTCCGCGGGCGGAAACGTGTACGTCCCATTCTCCGGGAAGCGCGCGACTTCACTCGTACGGCGATCCCGCCCGGTACGTCCGCTGCCGCCGGCCGACCGTTCCGGGCGACAGCCGGGCGCCGGGTTGACGTCGGCCGGGGACGGAAAAGGCGGAAAGGGCGGGAAACGCCACCGCCGGGTGGCGGGCCGACGTGATGTCGGCCCGCCACCCGGCGGGTGGACGGTGGGCCCTGCGGCCCGGACGGCTTACGCGCCGGTCGCGCTGCCGGCGACCCAGGCGTTCCAGTCCATGTTCCAGCCGTTGAGGCCGTTCTCCGGAGCGATGGTCTTGTCGTTGGAGTTCTTGACCTCGACGACGTCACCGAGCTGGGAGTTGGTGAAGAACCAGGCGCCCGCGGTGGACGCGTCGTCCGCGCCCTGCTTGTCCTCCAGGCCGATGCAGCCGTGGCTGGTGTTGGCGCTGCCGAAGATGCCGCCGCCCCAGTAGTTGCCGTGGATGAACGTGCCCGACTGGGACAGACGCATCGCGTGCGGCACGTCCTTGATGTCGTACTCGCCCTTGCCGTCGCCCTTGGTGAAGCCGACGGTGGAGCCGTCCATCCGGGTCTCCTTGAACTTCTCGGAGATCACCATCTTGCCGTTGTACGTGGGGTTCTCGGGGCTGCCCGCCGAGATCGGGATGATCTTGAGCTCCTTGCCGTCCCGCATGACCGTCATCTTGTGGGTCTTCACGTCGACCGTGGAGACCTGGGAGTGACCGATCTTGAAGGAGACCGACTTCTTCTGCACGCCCTTGAGGCCGGGAGCGCCCTCGACACCGTCGAGGTCCAGCTTCAGGGTGACGTCGGAATTGGCCTTCCAGTACTCCTGCGGGCGGAAGTCGATGCGCTGGTCACCGAACCAGTGACCGACGACCTTCTGGCCGCTGCTGGAGTTGACCGTGATGCCGGACTGGACGGCCTTGCGGTCCTTGATCGGCTTGTCGAAGTTGATCGACACCGGCATGCCGACGCCGACGGTCGAGCCGTCCTCCGGCGTGAAGGCACCGATGAAGCTGTTGGCGGGCGAGACGGTGGAGAAGGAGGAGTTCTCCGTCGCCTTGCGGCCCTCGGAGTCCTTGGCCTCGACGACGACCTTGTACTTGGTCGAGCGCTCCAGCGGCTTGGCCGGCTGCCAGGACTTCTTGTCCGGCGATATCGTGCCCTCGACCGCGGTGCCCTTGTCCGTCGTCATCTTGACGCTGGTGAGCTCGCCGTCACTGACGGTGACCTTGGCTGCATCGGCGGTGATTCCGGCGTTGGTCGAGCCGTCCTTCTGCGAGATCTTGATCTGCGCCTTGGAGGCTTCCTTGGCGGCCGCGGCGTCCACCTTGTTCTGGGACTTGCCACCGCCGGAGTCGCTCTTGCCGTTGTCGTCCCCGCCACCGCAGGCGGCGAGGGTCAGCACACCACCGAGCACAGCGGCCGCGGCCACCAGGCCCTTGCGGCGCTTGCCGTCCGTCATCACACGCTTCTCCATTGCTCCTGGACCCCGAAATCCCCGAGCCGAACCGTGGGGCAACACGTATCCCGGCTACTACTTGAGGAACGCCTGCACCGATACGTCCGTTCCACTCCTCAGGAAAATGTGGGGAAGACCACCCCAGTAAAGCCCTTCACGGGGCCGACATGGAAGCCGGGGCGCTGGTACAAGGCCGGTTTCCATGGTGCGTGCGGGACGGGTGTGGTGGCCAGGGCCATGATGCCCTTGACATCCCGCGACTTGGCCTCGACCCGGCCTCTGCCGGGCCCCGGGCTCGGCCTCGTCACCACTTCGAAGTCACCGCGGGCGCCGCCCCGGGCGCGGCCGTGGCCTCTCCCGGCTTCCCCCGGCCCGTTCGTATCACTAACATTCGGTCAGCCGGGGACCCGCCCACGCGTGGCGGTCCCCAATCTCCGCCGCCCCGAGGGGGATTCGTTTCCGTGAGCGCACACCGCCCGCTGCTGACCGCCGTCGCCGCCGGCTCGCTGCTGTGTGCGATGTGGTTCGTACCGACCGCGCACGCCACCCCTGAGCACGCGGCACAGGGACAGGCCGCGGCCCCTCGGGAGGCCGCCGCCCAGCGGCAGCCGGGCGCCGCCACCCAGGAGTTGTCCCTGGCCGACTCGGGGAGCGTCGACACCACCCCGTACGTGTTCGGGGGCGTCGCGTTCGTCGCGGCGGGCGGTGCTCTCGTCACCGCCGCTGTGCGCAGGTCGCGCACAGCGGCTCGGTAACGGCCTTCCGTCAGGCCAGCGTTCCGGTCACCGACTCGACGGCCTCGATGAGCTTTCCGGACCGTACGAACGCCTCGGCGGCCGCAAGGTCGGGGGCGAGGAAACGGTCCTCCCCGGGGCCCTCGACGCCTGCCGCGCGCACGGCCCGCAGCACCTCGCGGCCGGCCGGTGCCGGGGTCAGGCCCTCGCGCAGCTCGATCGCGCGGGTCGCCGCGACGAGCTCCACGGCGATGACCTTCCCCAGCGCGTCCATGGCCGTCCGCAGCTTGCGCGCCGCCGACCAGCCCATGGAGACGTGGTCCTCCTGCATCGCGGAGGAGGGGATCGAGTCCACGGAGGCGGGCACGGCGAGCCGCTTCATGTCGCTGACCAGGGCCGCCTGCGTGTACTGCGCGATCATCAGGCCGGAGTCGACGCCCGGGTCGCCGGCCAGGAACGGCGGCAGCCCGTGCGAACGGTTCTTGTCCAGCAGCCGGTCCGTGCGGCGCTCGGCGATCGAGCCGAGGTCGGCGGCGGCGATGGCGAGGAAGTCCAGGACGTACGCGACCGGCGCGCCGTGGAAGTTGCCGTTGGACTCGACGCGGCCGTCGCGCAGGACGACGGGGTTGTCGACGGCGGCGGCCAGCTCGCGGTCGGCGACCAGGAGGGCGTGGGCGAGGGTGTCCCGGCCCGCGCCCGCGACCTGCGGGGCGCAGCGGATCGAGTACGCGTCCTGCACGCGCGGCGCGTCGTCCTGGTGGTGTCCGGTGAGTCCGGAACCGGCCAGTACGCGCAGCATGTTCCCGGCGCTGGCGCCCTGACCCGGGTGCGGGCGGATGGCGTGCAGCTCGGGGGCGAGGACCTTCTCGGAACCGAGCAGGGCCTCCAGCGAGAGCGCGGCGGTGATGTCGGCGGAGGTGAGCAGGCGGGAGAAGTCCGCGCAGGCCATCACCAGCATGCCGAGCATGCCGTCGGTGCCGTTGAGGAGGGCGAGCCCCTCCTTCTCCCGCAGCTCGACCGGCTCGATGCCGTGCGCGGCCAGCAGCTCGCCGGCCGGGCGCAGCTCGCCGTCGGGGCCCTCGGCGTCACCCTCGCCCATGAGGGTGAGCGCGCAGTGGGAGAGCGGGGCGAGGTCGCCGGAGCAGCCGAGGGAGCCGTACTCGTGCACGACGGGGGTGATGCCCGCGTTCAGGATCGCGGCCATGGTCTCGACGACGAGGGGGCGGACGCCGGTGTGCCCGGAGGCGAGGGTCTTCAGCCGCAGGAACATCAGCGCGCGCACGACCTCGCGCTCCACGCGGGCGCCCATGCCGGCGGCGTGCGAGCGCACGATGTTGCGCTGGAGCTGGGCGCGCAGCTCGGGGCTGATGTGACGGACGGCGAGGGCGCCGAAGCCCGTGGAGACGCCGTAGACGGGCTCGGGCTTGGCGGCGAGGTCGTCGATGACCTGCCGCGCGGCGGCGACGGCGGCCAGCGCTTCTTCCGATACGACGATGCGGGCGCCGTCGCGCGCCACGGCGATCACGTCTTCCGCGGTTGTACCGGCCGTCCCCACCACCACAGTGTGCATATCCATATTCAGGCACCCTAGAGACTGAATCGCTGCCTGTCACCATCTGTCTGCCGACGGCTTTGGGGGGTAGGGTCGCGGGCCGCGGGTGCCTTCGGCGGTGGGTGGGCTTGATCGGGAGTGCGGCCTTTGCGTACGCGCCCCGTACCGGGGTGTCCTCAATCGCCGGACGGGCTGGATTTCGCGCCCCGCACCAGGGCGGGAGTGTCCTCAAACGCCGGACGGGCTGGAATTGCGGGCCTTCCCCGCACCGGCATCCCGTACCGGGGTGTCCTCAATCGCCGGACGGGCTGGATTTCGCGCCCCGCACCGGCATCCCGGACCGGGGCTTGATCCTCAGGCCATCCTCACGGTCTCCGGCCCCGGAAGCGGCGCCGTTCCGCCGTCGGGTGAGCCGGGGGGTGGTCCGCCAGGCGGATCACCGGGTCGTGGGTGCCGCCGTCGCGGCCGGCCACGACCGGGTCCGTGGCGCGGGCCGCCTTCGCCCGGTACTGGGCCGCGTCCGCGAGGCGGAACAGGCGGCGGGCCGTACCGACGGCACCGATCGGGTCGCCCGTGGAGGCGACGCCGCACGCGACGCCCTCGCCGAGTTCCAACCCGGCCGCCCTCCGGCACAGTTCGCCGGCGACGCGGACTACGTCGTCCGCCGACGGACCCACCGTCAGCAGACAGAACTCGTCACCGCCCAGCCGCGCGGCCAACGTGCCCGGCAGCATCGCCCCGCAGAGCGACAGCACCGAGCCGATGCGTTCCAGCAGCCGGTCGCCGACCGCGTGGCCGAGGGTGTCGTTGACCCGCTTCAGACCGTTGAGGTCGCAGACCACCAGGCTGACGACCACGCCCTCCGACAGGTGCCGCTCGATCGCCTCGTCCAGCCGCGAGTCGACCGCCCGGCGGTTCCCCAGGCCCGTGAGGGGGTCGGTGAAGGCGAGCCGCCGCACTTCCTCCAAACGTTCGGTCTGGGCGATCCCGGCCGCCGCGACGGCGGCCAGGACGGTCGCGAAGTCCGCGTCCGTACGGTCGAAGGCCGCCGCACCCGTCGGCCGGGCCACGTACAGCTCGCCCCACGCCCGCCCGTGCAGGACGATGGGCGCGACCACGCAGCTGCCGCGCCCGCGCCGCAGGAGGGCGGCCACCCGCTGCCGGCCCCGGGCCTCGGAGTCGCCACCGGAGGTCTCCACCCACGCGTCCGGCTGCCCGCCGACCCAGCGCTCGTGCAGGAACTCCGTGATCTCGGGGAAGTCGTGCACGGGGTAGGACTCCTCCTCGGGGAACCGTTCCTCCCCCTCGGTCCGCTCGCCCGCGTTGACCAGCACCCGCAGCCGCCCGCGCTCGCGCTCCCAGACCGAGATCGCGGCGAACGAACCTCCCAGCGCCCGCCGCGCGCCCTCCGCCGCGGCCTCGACGCTCTCCAGCGGGGTGCGCGCCGCCGCCATGGCCTGCGCCAGCTCCACCACGGCGCGCAGGCGGCCGTCGCACTCCCCTTCAGCTGCCACCCGAGCCTCACATTCCGTCACTGCGTGCAGATCTTGCACTCCAGCGTAAGAATGTCGGGCTCATTCCGCCCCACGACCGGTCGCGGGGGCGGCCGGCCGGGCCGGATCGCCATGACGCCGCGCGCTCGGGCCTTGTCGACGAGGACCGTCGCGGCGCGGGCGAGCGGCGTCAAGCCCGTCCGGCGGGGCCGGCTCCCCGCGTACGACCGACGCGGACGGCGGCGCCGCCCGTCACTCCCCCGGCCACTGGGGCGTCCGCTTCTCGTTGAAGGCAGCCACGCCCTCGGCACGGTCGCCCGAGAAGGCCACCGTGCGCCAGGCGGCGTCCTCCACCTCCAGGCCCGCCCGCAGGTCCAGGCCGTGGCCCAGCCGCAGGGCGCGCTTGGCGGCGCGCAGGCCGACGGGCGAGTTCGCGGCCATCCGCGCGGCCAGGGCCAGCGCCTCGGTGCGGTCCTCGCCCTCGGCCACCAACTGGTCGACCAGGCCGAGCTCCCGAGCCTCCGCGGCGGGCACGCGCCGCGCCGTGAAGATCAGTTCGGCGGCGCGGGCGGCGCCCACGCGACGCGGCAGCAGCTGAGTGCCGCCGCCACCGGGGATCACTCCGACGGACACCTCGGGGAGGCCCACCACGGCGGTGCCGTCGGCCACGATCACGTCGCAGGACAGCGCCAGCTCGAAGCCGCCGCCGAGCGCGAAGCCGTGCACGGCGGCGATGGTCGGCATCGGCAGCTCCAGCACGCCGGTGTAGGCGGCGCGGGCGTGCGGGCGCTGGCGGCCGAGGTCGGCGTCGGTGAAGGAGTTGCGCTCCTTGAGGTCCGCGCCGACGCAGAAGGCGCGCTCGTGGGTGGAGGTGAGCACGACGACGCGTACGGAGGGGTCGTCGGCGAGGGCGCGGGTGGCCTCGCCGAGGCGGCGGCCCATCTCGGTGGAGACGGCGTTCATGGCCTTGGGGCGGTCGAGGACCAGCTCCGCGACGTGGTCGTGCCGGCGGACGGCGACCCATTCCCCGAAGCGCTGCTCACTCACGTGACCTCCCGATGACGTTAACGACCGTGAACCTGCCGCAACGGATCATCGCACCGGTCGCGGATGTCCTCAATCGCCGGACGGGCTTGAATTTCAGGATGCCCGATGCCCGATGCCCGCCGCCCGTGCGGAGGGGGGCGAACTCCCCGGGAGCAACCACCAAATCAAGCCCGTCCGGCGTTCGAGGACACCCCCGTCAGCTCTCCCGCCGGCTCAGCAGCCACGGCTCCACCACGCCGAGTCCCCGCACCGGCCGCTGCCACATCGGCTGGAGCGCGAAGCGGTACTTCTCCGCGTCCTCGGCGGACGCCGACGCCGCGGCCTCCACCTCCGACTTCGGGGCGTCGCCGCTGCGGGCCAGCTCCTCCGCGAAGGCGCCGTCGACGAGGACCGCGTCCTTGGGCGCTATCGACGTCAGGCGGGAGGCCAGGTTCACCGTGGTGCCGAAGACGTCGCCCATCCGCGTCGTGACCGTGCCGAAGGCGATGCCGACCCTCAGTTCCGGCATCGTCTCGTCGTGGGTCATCGTCTCGATCAGGCGCAGGCCGATCTCCGCCGCCGTGCCGGCGTCGTCCGCCGAATACAGCACCTCGTCGCCCAGCGTCTTGATGAGCCGGCCGCCGTGCGCGGCGACCAGGTCGGCGGCGGTCGTCTCGAACGCCTCGACCAGCTCGCCGAGCTCCTCCTCCTCCAGACGGCGCGTCAGCCGTGTGAAGCCCACGAGGTCGGCGAAGCCGACGGCCAGCCGGCGGTCGACCATCTCCGCGTCGTCCCCCGTCTGGACGACGCGGCCGGTGGCGGCGGCCAGCTGCCGACGCCAGACGTAGATGAGGAACTCCTCCAGCTCCGGCAGCAGCAGCTCGACCAGCGGATAGGTGATCTCCGTCCGGGTCATGCCGGGCTCCTGAGGCTCGGTCAGGCCCTCCAGGAAGGAGTCGATCTGCCAGTCGGCCAGGCGGGCCGTGGTCTGCCCGGTGGAGCGGGCGACCTGGACGGCCATGGGCTCGCTGAGCAGCCCGGCCTCGACCAGGCCCGCCAGCCGGCGCAGCGCGAGGACGTCCGCCTCGGTCAGCGCGCGGGCCTGGCCGATGTCGGCGAAGCCCATGGCGCGCCAGAAGCGGGAGGCCAGGTCCATGGAGACGCCGGCCGCGCGCGCGGCCTGGAAGGGGGTGTAGCGGCGCTCGGCGCCGAGGATCAGCGCCTCCAGCCGCAGCGCGATGGGATCGCCGCCCTCGTCGCCGTAGTCCTCGTCGACCCCCTTGGCGGGCCGGCCGGACTCCGGGCCTTCGCCGCGCGGGCCGCCACGACCGGCTTCCCCGGCGTCCCCGTGCGCAGCGCCCTCCTTCTCGTCGGCGGTCACCGCCCGCCCCCTGTCCGATCCGTGCGCACTGCCCTGCCGATCACTGCTCGCTTAGGTTCTGGGCACAACGATACGACAGGTGTGCCGTAGCTCACTCTTCCGACGGGGCGGACCGCAGATGAACGATGTCGCCGGCGCCCACCGGCCGCTGCACGCCGTCGGCCGTCGCCAGCACCAGCCGGCCGTCCGCGTCGACGGCCACGGCCTCCCCGACCAGGTCACGGCCGCCGGGAAGTTCGGCGCGCACGGTGCGCCCGAGGGTGGCGCAGCCGGCGGCGTACGCCTCGTCGAGCCGGCACGCGCCGGGGTCGCCACCGGCGCGTCGCCACATCTCGTACCACTCCTCCAGTGACCGCAGGACGGCGCGCAGCAGTGGATCGCGGTCGGTGACGGGCGCGCCGGCCAGCGCGAGCGAGCCCGCCGTCGGGACCGGCAGCTCCTCGGCGCGCAGGGTCACGTTCAGGCCGATGCCGACGACCACGCCGTCGCCGGCCCGCTCGGCGAGGATCCCGCCGGCCTTGCGTTCGGCGCCGTCGACGGTCACGAGCAGGTCGTTGGGCCACTTCAGGGCGGTGTCCACGCCGGCCGCCCGGGACAGCGCGGACGCGGTCGCGACACCGGCGAGCAGCGGCAGCCAGCCCCACCGCTCCACGGGCACCCCGGCCCCCGGCGTGAGCAGGACGGAGAAGAAGAGCCCGGAGCGCGGCGGCGCCGACCAGGTCCGGTCCAGCCGCCCGCGGCCGGCGGACTGCTCCTCGGCGACGAGCACGGCACCCTCGGCCGCCTTCCCCGCGGCGGCGGCCGCGGCGAGGTCGGAGTTGGTGGACCCGGTCGAGGTGACCACCTCCACGGAGGTCCACAGGCCGCCGGGCCGCAGCAGCCCGCGCCGGAGCGCCATGGTGTTGAGCGGCGGGCGGTCGAGGTCGGACCAGCGGTTGCCAGGAGCGTCGGAGGGCGTCATAAGAGCCACCATAGGAGGGGAATCCGAGGGAACAGAGGCAAAAAGGTGTGGCCAACGCCGCACTGCCACAGCGCACCCGCGCGGATACGCTACGAACCGGTAGCCCAGTCAGCCCATCCCTCAGGACGAGCAGGAGCCGCATCCCGTGTCCGAGCCGGAATACGACATCCACACCACCGCGGGAAAGCTCGCGGACCTGCAGCGCCGGATCGAAGAGGCCACGCACGCGGGGTCCGCGCGGGCGGTGGAGAAGCAGCATGCCAAGGGCAAGTTGACGGCCCGTGAGCGCATCGAGCTGCTGCTGGACGAGGGTTCCTTCGTCGAGCTGGACGAGTTCGCGCGGCACCGCTCGACCAACTTCGGCATCGAGAAGAACCGCCCGTACGGTGACGGCGTCGTCACCGGCTACGGCACGGTCGACGGCCGCACCATCTGCGTCTACTCGCAGGACTTCACCGTGTTCGGCGGCTCGCTCGGCGAGGTGTACGGCGAGAAGATCGGCAAGGCCATGGACTTCGCGCTGAAGACCGGCTGTCCGATCGTCGGCATCAACGACGGCGGCGGTGCCCGGATCCAGGAGGGCGTGGTCGCGCTCGGCCTGTTCGGCGAGATCTTCCGCCGCAATGTGCACGCCTCGGGCGTGGTCCCGCAGATCTCCCTGATCGTCGGCCCGTGCGCGGGCGGCGCGGTCTACTCCCCCGCGATCACCGACTTCACGGTGATGGTCGACCAGACCTCGCACATGTTCATCACCGGCCCGGACGTGATCAAGACCGTCACCGGTGAGGACGTCGGCTTCGAGGAGCTGGGCGGCGCCCGTACGCACAACACCACCTCGGGCGTGGCGCACCACATGGCGGGCGACGAGAAGGACGCCATCGAGTACGTCAAGGCGATCCTGTCGTACCTGCCCTCGAACAACCTCTCCGAGCCGCCGGCCTATCCCGAGGAGGCCGACCTGGAGATCCTGGACGCCGACCGGGAGCTGGACACGCTCATCCCGGACTCGGCCAACCAGCCGTACGACATGCACACCGCCATCGAGCACGTGCTGGACGACGGCGAGTTCCTGGAGACCCAGGCCCTCTTCGCGCCGAACATCATCACCGGCTTCGGCCGGGTCGAGGGCCACCCGGTCGGCATCGTCGCCAACCAGCCGCTGCAGTTCGCCGGCTGCCTGGACATCAACGCCAGCGAGAAGGCCGCGCGCTTCGTGCGCACCTGCGACGCGTTCAACGTCCCGGTGATCACGTTCGTGGACGTGCCCGGCTTCCTGCCGGGCGTGGACCAGGAGTACGGCGGCATCATCCGGCGCGGCGCCAAGCTGATCTACGCCTACGCCGAGGCGACGGTCCCGCTGATCACCGTCATCACGCGCAAGGCGTTCGGCGGCGCGTACGACGTCATGGGCTCCAAGCACCTCGGCGCCGACCTCAACGTCGCCTGGCCCACCGCGCAGATCGCCGTCATGGGCGCCCAGGGCGCGGTGAACATCCTGCACCGCCGCACGATCGCCGCCGCGGAGACCCCGGAGGAGCAGGAGGAGCTGCGGGCCAAGCTGATCGCCGACTACGAGGACGCGCTACTCAACCCGTACGCGGCCGCCGAGCGCGGCTACGTCGACGCGGTGATCATGCCGCACGAGACGCGCGGCCACATCGTGCGGGGCCTGCGGGTGCTGCGCGACAAGCGCGAGGCGCTGCCGCCGAAGAAGCACGGCAACATCCCGCTCTAGCCCTCCCCTGTTCCGCCTCCGTCCCCGCTTCGAGGAGCTGACGTGATCAAGGTCGTACGGGGCAACCCGACCCCCGAGGAGCTGGCCGCCGCACTGGCGGTGGTCCAGGCCCGCGCGGCGGCCCGCGCCACCGCCGCGCCGGAGGGCACCGTCCGCTCGGCGTGGGCCGACCCGGCCCGGCTGGTCCCCGCCCGCCGGGTGCCGCCGCCCGGGGCACGGGCCTGGCGCACGACGTACTGGCCGGCGTGACGGGTGCGCCGTAGCGGGGAGCGGGCCGCCAGTCGCGGCCCGCTCCCCGTACGCGCACACTCGAAAGCGGGGCAGGGGGGACCGCGACACCGGCGAGGTCTCATGAGCGGAAAGGAAATCCTCTCCCGCACCGGGGACGCGCCACTGCGGCACACCGCCGCTCACACCGGCCCCGGCACGGCGCCCGCGCACGCCCACGTGCCCCGCTCACCCGGGGCTCCGCTGGACCATGAGACGCGGCGGGCCATGTCCACCCGCTTCTCGTACGACTTCAGCCGCGTCCGCACGCACAGCGACGAACAGGCGGCCGAGCTGGCCGCCGGTGTGCACGCCCGGGCGTACACGGTGGGGCAGGACGTGGTCTTCGGACGCGGCCTCTACGCGCCGCACACCAGCGCCGGACAGGCGCTGCTCGCCCACGAGCTCGGGCATGTCGTGGAGCAGTCGACGGCCGGAGTGCGGGCGGTCCAGTGCAGCGACGTGGCGGCTCCCGCGCCGGTTGCGGCGCAGCCCGCGGATCCGGAGGAAGCGCTGGGGCGGCGGCTGGTCAAGGAGTTCCCGAACGGGGTGGCGCTGGCGTTCTACGCGCCGATGCCGGCCGAGAAGGAAGAGGCACGTACCGCGGCTCAGAAATGGGCCAAGCGGGAGAACGCGCTGGCGGTCACCAGCAGCAAGATCGCTCCCTCGGGCATCGCGTTCGGTGCGGCGATGTCGGACACGGACCACCCCTTGAAGGAAACGGTGAAAGCGATCGGCGCGCTCTTGAAATCCGCCGTCGCCAAGGCCCCTCCGGACCCGGCCGTCCCGCCCGGGGTCGGCCCGACCACGGTGCGGACCCTCGCGGTGTTCGCGCACGGCAGTACCGAATGGTGCGGCCTCGGCGCGATCAACACCATCCAAGCCGCATCGATCATCAAGGCCATCGCTCCCGCGCTCGCGCCCAACATCACCGTCGTCTTCTTCACCTGCAATGCGGGTCGCGCTTCCGAGGAGAAGGCGGACTGGGTGCAGGGGAGCATGAAGCCCGGCGGGAAGGGCTCTCTGGCGTCCGTGGTCCGTGACGCGCTCATCACCGAAGGCAAAGGCGGTTCCGTGTGGGGGCACACGACGACCGGACACGTCAGCGAGAACATCGCACTGCGCGAATTCGACGCGGCATCCGGCGCGGGCACCCCGGGCGCGTCCTACATCACCCGTTACGTGTTCGCGCCGTCGGACAAGATCGCCGTAACGGCCGAGCTGCTCGCCGAGGTCGCCGCACAGGGGTTCGACGTCGGTGCCGGCGGCACCGCAGCCGCCGGTGCCGCGGTGGAGAGCAGGATGTACTACGGCTACGAGGAGGCGTCCAGGAAGCTGACCTTCGAGGGCAGCAAGCTCGCCGAGGTGGCACCGACGCACCCGGTCGAGGTGGGCAAGCAGGTCCGGGAGTACTGGATGACGACGTACTGGCCGCGCGAGAAGAGCCAGGCGGCCACCGCCCTCGCCAAGCAATTGGTCACCTCGGGCCAGGCCACGAAGCGCAAGCAGTAGCGCCCCCGGCGATTGAGTACGCGTACTCAGGCGCGACGGCCGTGCAGGGCTGGAGCATGGAAGCCATGCTGTGGTCGGATCCGCCCGAAGAACCCCCCGAGGAGCTGCGCGAAGCGCAGGCGATGCTCCGCCGGGCGGGTCTCGTCCTGGCGGTCGGCATGGTGGTGCTGTTCGTCATCCTCGGCCTGCGCTGAACCCCGGGCCCGCGCCGGATCCCGGCCCCCGAGCCGACCTCCCGCGACCGCCGTCGCGGCCTCCGCCTGCCCGATTCCGGGCCCCGGCCGCCCCGGCCGCAACCGCAATCCCCTCATTCGCGTCACTACCAGTGAAATGCCCGCGAACCGGGGAGCGCGTCTCACGATGAACAAGCCCGTCCGGCACATATCCGTCTTCATCGGGGTGCTGGTGCTCGCCCTGCTGATCCAGGCCACCTGGGTCCAGTTCGTCCGCGGTGACGAACTCTCCGGCCACAAGGACAACAGGCGGGTCCGCATCGCGAGCTTCGCCCAGCCGCGCGGCAACATCATCGTCGGCGGCAAGCCGGTGACCGGGTCCGTCGAGACGAAGGGCAGCGACTTCAAGTACAAGCGCACGTTCACGGACGGCGAGCTCTACGCCCCGGTGACGGGCTACTCCTCGCAGGGCTACGGCGGCAATCAGCTGGAGAAACTCAACGACAAGCTGCTGAGCGGCACGGACGACCGGCTCTTCCTGCAGCGCACCACCGATGTCCTCACCGGCGGGAAGCCGCGCGGCGGCGACGTGGTCACCACGATCGACCCCAAGGCGCAGAAGGCCGCTTTCGAGGGCCTCGGCAAGTACAAGGGCGCGGTCGTCGCGCTCGACCCGCGGACCGGCAAGGTGCTGGCGCTCGCCTCGACCCCCTCGTACGACCCGTCGCTGTTCGCCGGGGACCGCAACAAGGACAAGGAGGCGTGGGAACGCCTCCAGGCCGACAAGAACAAGCCGATGGTCAACCGAGCGCTCAAGGAGCGCTACCCCCCGGGCTCGACCTTCAAGATCCTCACCGCTGCGGCCGCCCTCGAACACGGTGTCGTGACGGACATCGACGCCAAGGGCAGCGCCCCGGTGCCGTACAAGCTTCCCCAGAGCACCACCACGGTCCGTAACGACACGCAATCACCGGACTGCGTCAACGGCTCGCTGAAGGCCGGCCTCCAGTGGTCGTGCAACAACGTCTTCCTCGACCTGGCCGACAAGCTGGGCGCGGACAAGATGCGCGAGACCGCGGAGAAGTTCGGCTTCAACGACAAGGAGGTGGACACCCCGGTGCGCGCCGCCGAGAGCGTCTACCCCAAGAAGCTCGACCGCCCCCAGACCGCGCTGACCGGCATGGGCCAGGGCAGCCTGGACAGCACCCCGCTCCAGATCGCCATGATGACCGCCGGTCTCGCCAACGACGGCAAGGTGATGAAGCCGTACATGGTCGATGAGCTGCGCGGCCCCGACCTGGGCACCCTGGAGAAGCACAAGCCCGAGGTGATGTCGCAGGCCGTCTCCGCCGACACGGCGAAGAAGGTACAGACGATGATGGAGAACACCGCGCGGAACGGCACCGGCAAGAAGGCCCTGATCGACGGGGTCACGGTCGGCGCCAAGACGGGCACGGCCCAGCACGGCGTCAACAACGAGAAGCTGCCCTACGCGTGGTTCGTCTCGTACGCCAAGCAGGGCGACGGTTCACCGGTCGCGGTCGCCGTGTTCATCGACCCCGAGGGCTCGGGCATCGACCGCGAGGAGATCTCCGGCGGCGGGCTCGCGGGGCCGATCGCGAAGAAGGTCATGGAGTCCGTCCTCACCAGGTGAGGGAAGGTTCCGGGCAGCGACGGGAGGCATGACACGGCGGTCGAGTTGGGGGTGAGATGTCACCATCGATCCGGACAACTCGGCCCCTTCCTCCACTCGTTCATGATCCGCGTGCTGAGGTCGGCGAATTAACTGCGCGGCAATCCATTCGCCGATGCCCGGTCATGTCGTATGACTAGAATCGATCATCATCACTCGAACGAGGGAGGGCGAGCCGTGACACGTTCACGAGTTGCCGGCGTCGTCGGCGCGCTCCTCACCCTCGTTCTCGCGATGCTGCTGATGTCCCGGACGGTGGAAGCCGGCGACGTCCCGGCGTCCTCCTCGCTCGCGCACTCGGTACGGGCCGTGGACACCGCGGCGACCGACTGCGAGCACCCGGGCGGCCTCGACGGCGGCGACGGATGGAACCGGCACGGCCGGACGCACCACCGCGCCGGCACCGCGCAGCCGCGGCAGACCCTCACCGTCGCGGCCATGGGGCACTCCCCGGCCGCCGAGGACGCCGCGCCCCACGCCGGACGGCCCGACGGGCGGACGCCCGCCCCGACGCGCGCGTCACATCACCAACGCGGCGCCGTCCTCCAGGTCTTCAGGCACTGATCCGCCCACGCGCCTGCCTCCCGGCAGCCGCCCGCGGCCCGCACGGCCGCATCTCACCACAGCCGCACTCCGCGACCCGCGCCGACGCCGACGACGGCCCGGCACAGGCGGGCGCACGCGGCCGTTCACCCGTTCCCGGACGTCCCGACGACGCAACGTCCTCGATGTCCGACCGACAACGACTACCTCCAGGAGGTCAGCCGTTCATGCAGTCCCTCATCGACCACGCCCGCGCCTTTTCGACCCGCGCGCAGCAGTCCACCGCGGAACTCCGCGGACTGGAACTCGGCCAGTCGCCCGAAGCCATGTTCATCACCTGCTCCGACTCCCGTGTCGTCCCCACGCTCATCACCGGCACCCGCCCGGGTGACCTGTTCGAGCTGCGGACGGCCGGCAACATCGTTCCCGAGTACACCACCGACCACCCCGCCGGCGAGATGGCCACCATCGAATACGCCGTACGGGTGCTCGGCGTGCGGGACATCATCGTCTGCGGCCACTCCCACTGCGGCGCCGTCGGCGCGCTCGTCCGCGAGGAGGACCTCACCGCACTGCCGGCCGTCAGGGGCTGGCTGGAGCGCGGGGCCTCCCCCGGGCTGAAGGGCGACGACGGCGCATCGCCCGACGTCGCCGCCCCGGTGCAGCGCCACGCGCTCGCCCAGCTCGAACGGCTGCGCGGCTATCCGTGCGTCGCCGAGCGCCTCACCGAGGGCGCCCTCGGGCTGCACGCCTGGTACTACGAGGTCCACACCGGGACCGTCCTGGCCCACCGGACCACCGGCGACGAGGCCGCCTTCCTGCCCCTGTGACCCGCCGAGGTCACCCGGCTCGCCTTCCCCACCCCACGTGAGGAACCCATGCTCACCACACCCCGTCCCGCCACCCTGCGGCGGGACATCACCGCATCGCTCGTCGTCTTCCTGGTCGCCGTCCCGCTGTGCGTCGGCGTCGCCGTCGCCTCGGGCGTACCGGCCGAACTCGGCCTGATCACCGGCATCGTCGGCGGCCTCGTCGTCGGCCTGCTGCCCGGCAGCTCCCTCCAGGTCAGCGGCCCCGCCGCGGGCCTGACCGTGCTCGTGTACGAAGCCGTGCAGACCCACGGCATCGGCACCCTCGGCGTCATCGTCCTGGCCTCCGGTGCCCTGCAACTCGCCCTGGGCCTCCTGGGCTTCGGCCGCTGGTTCCGCGCCATCTCGGTGGCCGTGGTCCAGGGCATGCTGGCCGGCATCGGACTCGTCCTGATCTTCGGCCAGGCGTACGCGATGGCCGACCTCAAGGCGCCCAGCAGCGGCCTCGAAAAGATCGCGGGGCTTCCGGGCCTCGCGGCCGACATCGCCCAGGACGGCGCGACGCTGACGGCGTTCGCGATCGGCGCGGGGACCATCGCCGTCCTCGTGCTCTGGAAGAAGCTGCCCGCCCGCGTCCCCACCCTGGTGCCCGCGCCGCTCGTGGCCGTGGCACTCGCCACCGGCGTCACCGCCGCCTTCTCCCTGTCCGTGACCAAGGTGCAGGTCAAGGGCCTCTTCGAGGCGGTCCAGATCCCCGGCCCCGGCGCGTTCTCCGCGCTCGGTGACGTGGCCCTGCTCGGCACCGTCCTGGCGTTCACCCTCATCGCCTCCGCCGAGAGCCTCTTCAGCGCCGCGGCGGTCGACCGCCTCCACGACGGCCCCCGCACCGACTACAACAAGGAGCTGATGGCCCAGGGCGCCGGCAACACCGTCTGCGGTCTGCTGGGCGCGCTGCCCATGACCGCGGTGATCGTCCGCAGCGCCGCCAACGTCCAGGCGGGCGCGCGCACCAAGCTCTCGCGGGTCCTGCACGGTGCGTGGCTGCTGCTCTTCGCGGCACTCCTCCCGGCGGCACTCGGCGTGATCCCCGTCGCGGCGCTCGCCGGCGTGCTGGTGCACGCGGGCTGCAAGCTCGTACCGCTCCGCGACCTGCGGCCGCTGTGGCGCGAGCACCGCGGCGAGGCGGTCGTCCTGGGCGTCACCGCCGTCGCCATCGTCGCCACGAACATGTTCGAGGGCGTCCTGGCCGGCCTGCTGCTGGCTGTGGCCAAGACCGCCTGGGAGACCTCGCACGTCCAGTTGAACGTCAAGGACACCGAGGAGGACGGTCCCATCCACGTACGGCTGACCGGCAACGCCACCTTCCTGCGCCTGCCGCACATCCTCGACACCCTGGAGGCGCTGCCCAAGGACCGGCCGATCGAGCTGCACCTGTCCGGGCTGCGCCACCTCGACCACGCCTGCCTGACCGCCCTGACGAACTGGGCGGACCGGCACAACGCCGAGGGCACCGACCCGGTGCGGATGCGGGGTGAGGTCATGGCCGTCGCGGGCTGACGGCACCGGCGCGCCGCCCGACCTCATAGGCTGGCTCCATGAACGACAGCTCCGCGCGCCGCCGCCTGATCCTCGCCTCCCAGTCCCCCGCCCGCCTCGGGCTGCTCCGCGCCGCGGGGCTCGCGCCCGAGGTCGTCGTCAGCGGCGTGGACGAGGACGCGATCACCGCCCCGACCCCCGCCGAGCTCGCCCGGGTGCTCGCCGAGGCCAAGGCCGAGGTCGTCGCCGCCCGGGCCGAGGCGGCGGGGGCGCTGGTCATCGGCTGCGACTCGGTGCTGGAGCTGGACGGGCAGGCGCTGGGCAAGCCGGCGGACGCGGAGGACGCCACAGCCCGCTGGAAGGCGATGCGCGGCCGGTCCGGAATCCTCCGGACCGGCCACTGCGTGATCGATGCGGCAGCGGGCCGCCGCGTCTCCGCGACCGCCTCCACGACCGTCCGGTTCGGCGAACCGACCGACGCCGAGATCGCCGCGTACGTGGCCACCGGCGAACCCCTCCACGTGGCGGGCGCCTTCACCCTCGACGGCCGGTCCGCTCCGTTCGTCGACGGCATCGACGGGGACCACGGCAATGTCGTCGGCCTCTCCCTCCCGCTGCTGCGCCGGCTCCTCGGCGAGCTGGAGGTGTCGATCACCGACCTGTGGGTGTGACCTAGAGCGGCAGGACGCCCGCGAGGGGGCTGAGCAGGCCGAGCACCGGGTCCAGCGCCTGCGCGGCCTGGCCGAGCTGGTTCAGCTGGTTCAGCTTGTTGAGCTCGTTGGTGGCGCCGGGGTAGATGCTCATGTCCTTGCTGTTCGGCGGGTCGACCTTCGGCGGGGCGACGACGTCCCCCGCCTTCGAGCTGGGCGGCTGCGGCATGGGCGCGGCCGAGGCGGCGGTCACGGTCAGGGTGAGGGCGGCGCCGGTGAGAGCGGCGGCGGCTGCAATACGCTTGATCATGCCCGCCCCAACGAGGTCGCGCCGACTCGGTCACCATTCCTTGGGCCACTCGGGGACCCCTCCCCCGAATTACGCGCGCGGTGACCGGGAACGCGGCGCGAATCCCCAACATCCCACCGCCACCACGCAATCGAGCCACAAGGTCGAGTTTCCTCATCCGCCCCGCGGCGCATATTCCGGTATAGCCGACTCCCGAGGAGTACCAGCCATGCCGAAGATCCTCATCACGACGGGCGACGCCGCGGAGGACCTGGAGGTGATGTACCCCTACCAGCGTCTGCTGGAAGAGGGCTACGAGGTCGACATAGCCGCGCCGACCGTCAAACAGCTCCAGTTCGTCATCCATGACTTCGTGTCGAGCTTCGACACCTACACCGAGAAACTCGGCCATTCCTGGCCCGCCGACATCGCGCTCGCGGACGTGAATCCCGCCGATTACGCGGCCGTCGTCATCCCCGGCGGCCGGGCGCCGGAGTTCCTCCGGATGAATCCCGACTTCCGGCGGATCATCACATCGTTCTTCGCCGACAACAAACCCGTCGCACACATCTGCCACGCCGCCGTGGCCCTCGCACCGCTCGGCGTCCTCAAGGGCCGCCGCACCGCCGCCTGGCCCGCGTGCGCCCCCGACGTCGAGCTGGCGGGCGGCACCTTCGTGGACTCCGACGCCGTCGTCGACGGCAATCTGGTGTCCGCGCGCGCCTGGAACGACCAGCCGGCGTGGATGCGCGCCTTCGTCGAGCTGCTGCGCGAGCACGCGCCCGTCAAGCGGTAGGCCGTGTCCGGCGGATCTGTGAGCGGGCGGCTGCGGCCGTCGTCGTGCGCACCACCGCTGCGCGGCGGTGTCCTCAAACGCCGGACGGGCTGAGATCGGCTGAGCTCAGCCACCATCAAGCCCGTCCGGCGCTTGAGGACGCGCCCGCAGGGCGCCCGCCGCCGCAGGCGGCAACGACGGCCCGCGGCCGAAGAGCCGCCGGACACTGCCCAAGCCGGCCAGACCAAAGCGTTCCGGCGGCTGTGCGAAGCTGGTGGGTCCGCCTGCCGGCTCGTACCGCCGCCCCCCGAAGGAGCCTCCCGTCATGCCGCAGTCCGTCGACCGCGCCCTCGACGTCCTCGACGCCGTCGCGGCCTCCGACGGGCCGCTGACCGCGAAGGCCCTCGCCCGGCGGACCGGCTGCGCCCTGTCCACGGTGTACGAGCTGCTGGGCGCCCTCACCGCCCGCGGGCACCTCGTGCGGACGGCCGGCGGCTACACCCTCGGCTACCGCGTCCCGGCCCTGCACCGTGCCTTCCAGCGGCAGATGCGGGTGGACGACGAGGTACACGGCCTGTTGCACACGGCCCGGCGGGCGATCGGTGCGGACACCTACTTCAGCGCCTACCGCGACGGCGGCATCGCCGTCCTCGCCGGGGCCGCCGACGCCGGCGCCCCCACCGGCGGCTTCTCCCTCGGCCAGGACGCCGACGGGCACGCCACCGCGCACGGCAAGGTGCTCCTGTCGGCCCTCCCCCGCGCCGCCCGCCTGCGCTATCTGTCCGGGACCGGGATGCGCGCGATCACGCCGCGCACGATCACCTCCGCCGAGCGGCTGGACGTGGAGCTGCGACGTGTGCGACGGGAGGGTGTCGCGGTGGAGGTGGAGGAGTGCGCGCCCGGTGTGGCGTGCGTGGCCGTGCCGGTGCCGGGCGCCGCCGGGAGCGGCGTACGGACGGCCGTGTCGGCCGCACTGCCGCTGGAGGAGTTCCTGCGGCACGGACGCCAGGTGACGGACGTCCTGCGCCATGTGGCTGTGGAGGCCGGGAGGTTGGCGGCCGGACCGGGTGCCGACGTCGCTACTGATGGGTAAGCCCAGAGGAGAGGGTCTCGCTGTCCAGGCGACAGCCCGGCAGACACGCAAACTTTCTGCCACCCCTTCGTAGGGACTCGACAAAGAATGAACAGCACCGTTCGCGAACGGACGCCGAGACCTTGCCCACACAAAAGGATCACCTACGGCCCCCAAACCCGGCGTACCGTGGGATAACTGGGGGTTCACCCGCGCACACGCCCAGGCCTTCACCCTCCGTGTGGGCAAGCTCACCCCGGGAGTCGGGTCGGCACAGAGTGTCGCCGGTACCTAAACTCACCTTGTTTCAAGGAGGGAGCCATCGTGCGCAAGGTGCTCATCGCCAACCGTGGCGAAATCGCTGTCCGCGTTGCTCGTGCATGCCGGGACGCCGGGATCGGGAGTGTGGCGGTCTACGCCGATCCGGACCGTGACGCGTTGCATGTCAGGGCCGCCGACGAGGCGTACGCGCTGGGTGGTGACACCCCGGCGACGAGCTACCTCGATATGGCCAAGGTGCTTGCCGCGGCGGCGGAGTCCGGTGCGGACGCCATCCACCCCGGGTACGGGTTCTTGTCGGAGAACGCCGAGTTCGCCCAGGCCGTCCTGGACGCGGGCCTGACCTGGATCGGCCCGCCCCCGCAGGCGATCCGCGATCTGGGTGACAAGGTGGCGGCCCGTCACATCGCCCAGCGTGCCGGGGCCCCTCTGGTGGCCGGCACCCCCGACCCCGTCTCCGGCTCTGAGGAGGTCGTCGCCTTCGCAGAGGAGCATGGTCTGCCGATCGCGATCAAGGCGGCCTTCGGTGGCGGCGGGCGTGGCCTGAAGGTCGCCCGCACCCTTCAAGAGGTCCCCGAGCTCTACGACTCCGCCGTCCGCGAGGCGGTTGCGGCGTTCGGGCGGGGGGAGTGCTTCGTCGAGCGGTATCTGGACCGGCCCCGCCACGTGGAGACCCAGTGCCTGGCCGACACCCACGGCAACGTCGTCGTGGTCTCCACCCGTGACTGCTCCTTGCAGCGCCGTCACCAGAAACTGGTCGAGGAGGCCCCGGCCCCCTTCCTGTCGGCGGAGCAGAACGCGGAGCTGTACCGGGCGTCGAAGGCGATCTTGCGTGAGGCCGGCTACGTCGGCGCGGGCACGGTGGAGTTCCTCGTCGGCCAGGACGGCACGATCTCCTTCCTGGAGGTCAACACCCGCCTGCAGGTCGAGCACCCGGTCACCGAAGAGGTCACCGGCATCGACCTGGTGCGGGAGATGTTCCGCATCGCCGACGGCGAGGCCCTGGGCTTCGACGACCCGCCGCTGCGCGGACACTCTTTTGAGTTCCGGATCAATGGTGAGGACCCGGGCCGCGGGTTCCTGCCCGCCCCGGGCACCGTGACCCGTTTCGAGGCCCCCGCCGGTCCCGGTGTCCGCCTGGACGCCGGTGTGGAGGCGGGCAGTGTGATCGGCCCGGCCTGGGACTCCCTGCTCGCGAAGCTGATCGTCACCGGCGCCACCCGCCGCCAGGCGCTGCAGCGCGCCGCCCGCGCCCTGGCCGAGTTCCACATCGAGGGCATGGCCACCGCCATCCCCTTCCACCGCGCGGTCGTGACCGACCCGGCGTTCACCTCGGATCCGTTCACGGTGCACACGCGGTGGATCGAGACGGAGTTCGTCAACACCATCGAGGCCTTCACCGGCACTGCCATCGCCGAGGACGAGGCCGAGCCCGCGGGGCGGGAGACGGTGGTCGTCGAGGTCGGCGGCAAGCGCCTGGAGGTCTCCCTGCCCTCCTCGCTGGGCATGACGATCGCCCGCACGGCGGCCGCCGGCGGGGCCAAGCCCAAGCGGCGGGCGGCGAAGAAGGCCGGCTCGGCCGCCTCGGGGGACGCGCTGACCTCGCCGATGCAGGGCACGATCGTGAAGGTCGCGGTCACCGAAGGCCAGGAGGTCGCCGCGGGCGACCTGATCGTGGTCCTGGAAGCGATGAAGATGGAACAGCCGCTCAACGCCCACCGGGCGGGCACCGTCAAGGGCATCACCGCCGAGATCGGCGCCTCCGTCTCCTCCGGCGCCGTCATCTGCGAAATCAAGGACTGACACCCTCACGTCACCCTTCCGTGGGCCCCGGCCGGATCACTCCGGCCGGGGCCCACGGCGTGTGCGGGGCCGTGGGATCCGGCCGCCTGCCGCCCGCCCGCCACGTCACGCCCGCCCCGCCTGGCATCCTTGGGGCGCGGGACGAAGGCCGCCGCTGGCG
>NZ_JAGGOL010000150.1 GCF_018614525.1 Streptomyces sp. ISL-11 | reverse complement strand
GGGCGGGCTTGCGCTCGGCGTCACGGGCCGGGCCCGCGGCCGGGGCCGCCGCGCCCGGCACGGCGGCCGGACCCATGCCCGGTGCGGTGCCGCCCTTGGCGGGCGAGGCGTCGTCGCCGACGGGGGTCCGCATGATGACCGGCGGGATGGGCCGCGAGCCGGGGATGTTGATGCGGATCCGCGTCGTCAGCGTGGTCTCGGTCTTCGGCTCTTCCGGCTTCGGCGCCACGGCCGGCTCCTCGCTGCCGCCTCCGTCCGGGGACGGGTGGCTGGTTCCGTACGGCGGGGTCCCCGACGGGTAGGCGGCGCCACCGCGCCCCTGGGGCCCGGAGGACGAACTGTCAGATTCACGGCTCAAAGCAGGTTCTCCCGGTTAGCTCCGCCGCCCGTCATGACCTCGCTCGGGCGGCTCGGCGGCGCGCACCACCATACTGGGCACCACGGACGCGCACTTGACGGCTGCCGGATCACCCCGGTCGGAGGGAGCGCGCGGCGGCTCTCCGATCCTCGGGCCCCTCAGGCAGAAATCGTCACGTCACTTGCCAAGTCGGACTGAGGAACCGTCCGGTTGCGGCAGTTTCGGTAGCGTGGCGCACATCACAGCCACGACCATCCCGCCCAGCAGGAAGGCGTACGAGCCCAGTCCGGCGGCGAAGAGGAAGTCGCCCTCCGCCCGGCTCGCGGTCATCAGCAGCACGGCGACGACCCAGCCGACGCCTGGCGCCGCCCCGCCGATCCTGGTGCCGGTCGCGGTGACTCCGCCGTAGCAGACCCCCGCGACGCCGAGCAGGGCCAGCAGCAACCCGCCGGGGAACCAGCCGCCTTGTACGAGCGCTCCCGCCGCGCCGACGAGCGCGCCCAGGACGGTCAGGCCGGCGTAGGCACCGAGGCGGCTCGCGGTGAGCGGTTCGAGAAGAGGGGACGTACCGGTCACGCGTCCACCCCCGCGAACAGGTCGTCCTCGCGCGGTGCGGCGGCCCGGCCGCGGACGAGCTGGTAGCACTCGTCGGTCAGTAGCGGCTGGCCCAGGTCGTTGGAGAGTGCGAAGAAGGGGCCCTCGACCAGGATCTGGGTGGCGTGGGCACGCATCGCGGCCGCCTTCGCGGCCGCGTGGGCCGTGCCGTCGATCGCGGCCGTCACCTCGTCGTCGGGCACCACGCCCGGCACGTCGGCGACCGAGGCGATGCCGGGGAAGGGGTTCTCCGCACCCAGCTCGCGCAGACGTGCGAAGCCCTCCTCGACGACGGAGAGCGGCGCGCGGTTCCAGTAGACCTTCGCGATGTCGTGCGGGTCGCCCAGGTCGCGGCGGAACGCCTGCTCCGCCGCCAGCTCCACGGCACGCGTCGCGACGCGGTGCGCCTGGATGTGGTCGGGGTGGCCGTAGCCGCCCTCGGGGTCGTAGGTGACCAGCACCTGCGGCCGCACCTCGCGGATCACCTCCACGAGGTACGCGGCGGCCTCGTCGACGTCGGCCCGCCAGAAGCACTCCGGGCGGTCGTTCTGCGGGGCACCCAGCATCCCGGAGTCGCGGTAGCGCCCGGCACCGCCGAGGAAGCGGTGGTCGCCGACGCCCAGTTCCTTCATCGCGGCGGAGAGTTCGCCGGCGCGGTACGGGCCGAGGGCGTCGTCGCGGTCGGCGACGAGGTGGGCCAGGTCGGCCGGGATCACCTCGCCCTCTTCACCGAGGGTGCACGTCACGAGGGTGACGTGGGCACCCTCGGCGGCGTACTTGGCCATGGTCGCGCCGTTGTTGATCGATTCGTCGTCCGGGTGCGCGTGCACCAGGAGCAGCCGGCGGCCTGGCGAGAGGGAACGGTCGGTCATGGGACCAGCCTACGAGCCCCGGGGGCCCGGTGGGGATTGCCCCCTGGGCGCCCGGCCGCTCAGAACTTGATGTTGCCGATCATCGTATTGACGCTGGACGTCAGCTGGTGGAGCGTCGGGGCGATCGACGAGCTCGCGAGGTAGAAACCCAGCAGCACGCAGACCGCGGCGTGGCCGGCCTTCAGCCCGGACTTCCGGACCAGCATGAAGACGATGATCGCCAGCAGCACCACCGCCGAAATCGAGAGTGCCACAGCGGTTCACCTCCAGGGTCGCGCGGTCGGACGGACAACGTGCGGATGGCATACGGATGCCGTCCGGGAATAACCAACTATGCGCCAGTGATCATAACTTTCCGGTGCCCGGACATCACTCGGTGCACAGGAGCAAATCCGGGGCGCACGGCGACTTCTCGCCGCCCCGCCGTAGGCTCGCCACATGACCGGACAGCTCTCGTTCCCGCGGCAGTATGCCCGTACACAACGCTTCTCGCTGGGTGCGCCACGCGCCTTCAGCGTGTCGCCCGACGGTTCACGTGTCGTCTTCCTCCGCTCGCGTTCGGGAACCGATCGCTCCGGAGTCCTGTGGGTGCTCGACACCACCACCGGCCGGGAGTACCCGGCCGCCGACCCCGCGGTGCTGCTGGGCGGCGCCGACGAGGAGTTGTCCGCGGAGGAGCGGGCCCGGCGCGAGCGCAGCCGCGAGGGTTCGGCGGGCATCGTCGGCTATGCCCTGGACAGCGCGGCCGAGTTGGCCGCGTTCGCCCTCTCGGGCCGGCTGTACGTGGCCGAACTGCGTGGCGGCACCACCCGTGAGCTGGTGGTTCCCGGCCCGGTCGGCGACCCGCGCCCCTCGCCCGACGGCCGCCGCGTCGCCTATGCGGCGGGCGGCGCGCTGCGCGTGGTGGAGGCGGACGGCGGTGGCGACCACGCCCTGGCCGGGCCGGAGAGCGGCACGGTCACCTGGGGGCTGGCCGAATTCGTCGCCGCCGAGGAGATGGGCCGCTCGCGAGGCTTCTGGTGGGCGCCGGACGGGGAGTCGCTGCTGGTGGCCCGCGCCGACGACGCGCCCGTACGCCGCTGGTGGATCGCCGATCCCGCCAACCCCGACCGGGAGCCGGCGGAGGTCGCCTACCCGGTGGCCGGCTCGGCCAACGCCGAGGTGACGCTGTCCCTGCTGGGGCTGGACGGCACCCGTACGGACGTCACGTGGGACCGCGAGCGCTACCCGTACCTGGCGCGGGCGCACTGGTCGGCCGACGGCCCTCCGCTGCTGCTGGTGCAGGCGCGCGACCAGCGCTGCCAGGCATTTCTCTCCGTGGACACCGCGACGGGAGCCACCCGTGTGCTGTGTGTGGAGGAGGACGCAAACTGGCTGGATCTATTCGCTGGTGTGCCCGTTTGGGGCCCCGATGGCCGACTCGTACGCATCGCCGACGAAGGTGGCGCGCGGGTCCTGAAGGCCGGCGACCGAGCCCTGACCGGGCCCCGGCTGCATGTCCGGGCGGTTCTGGACGTCGGCGCCGATGACGTGCTGATTTCCGCGTCCGCGGGGCCCGGGGCGACCGATCCGGAGACCGGCGAGGCGCATGTCTACCGCGTCGGCGAGCAGGGCGTCGAGCGGGTATCCGAGGGACAGGGCTGGCATTCGGCGGTGCGTTCGGGACCGGTCACGGTCCTGGTGTCCACGTCACCGGAGCGCAGTGGGGCTTCCGTTCAGGTCCTGCGCGACGGCGCGCGCGTGGCCACCGTGCCCTCCTACGCGCACACGCCCGTGCTGAGCGCCCGCGTGCGCCTCACCGAGGCAGGCGCGCGCCGCATTCCGTGCGCCGTCCTGCTGCCGGCCGATCATCAGGAGGGCGACGGTCCGCTGCCGGTGCTGATGGACCCCTACGGCGGGCCGCACGGGCCGCGGGTCGTGGCCGCGCAGAATGCCCACCTGACCTCGCAGTGGTTCGCCGACCAGGGCTTCGCGGTGGTGGTCGCCGACGGCCGGGGCACTCCGCACCGCTCCCCCGACTGGGAGAAGGCCGTCCGCGACGACTTCGCGGGCGTCACCCTGGACGACCAGGTCGACGCCGTCCGGGCCCTGGCCGGGCGCTACCCCCTGGACCTGGGCCGGGTGGCGATCCGCGGCTGGTCGTACGGCGGCTATCTCGCGGCGCTGGCGGTGCTGCGCCGCCCCGACGTCTTCCACGCGGGCATCGCGGGCGCGCCGGTCACCGACTGGCGGCTGTACGACACGCACTACACCGAGCGCTACCTCGGCCACCCCGACGAGCAGCCGAAGGTGTACGCCCGCAATTCCCTGGTGACGGACGGCGGGCTGTCGGAGGCCGCGGAGCAGGTCCGGCCGCTGATGATCGTCCACGGTCTCGCGGACGACAACGTGGTCGCCGCGCACACCCTGCGACTGTCCTCGGCGCTGCTCGCCGCGGGCCGTCCGCACGAGGTGCTGCCGCTGTCCGGCGTGACGCACATGACCCCGCAGGAGCAGGTCGCGGAGAATCTGCTGCTGCTCCAAGTCGACTTCCTCAAGCGGTCCTTGGGCATGGCCTGACCGCCAGGAGGTGACCCGCGCGGCGTGCTCGACAGGTCTGTCAAGCACGCCGCGTCGTCGATCCGCTCACCCTTCGCTCAAGAAGCGCCCGGAAAAGGGGAGCCCGTCGCGTAGGGCACCGCAGCCCTCTTGACTGCGCTGTGAATCCATTGCCAAAGTCCGCTCATCCCGTCGCGCGCACCGCGTTCGCGAGGGACGTCGAGACGACAGTGCGGGGGATTTACGCGATGACGAGTCCTTCCCTCATTCCGCTGACGCAAACGGAGTTGACCGGTCGTTCACCCGGACAGCTGATGTGGCGGCGCTTCAAGCGTGACCGTTCAGGGGTCGTTTCCGCGTATGTCGTGGCGTTCTTCTTTGTCGTGGCGGTGGCGGCACCACTGATCTCGAAGGTCTACGGCAAGGGCCCGACGACGACCTACGGGATCGACGAACCGGGCCTGCTCAATGAGTTCGGCTACCCCGTGAAGCCCAACGGCGGCATTTCCGGCCGCTTCTGGTTCGGAATCGAGCCGACGCTGGGCCGCGACGTGCTGACCCAGCTCGCCTACGGGATCCGCACCTCCCTCCTCATCGCGCTGGCCGCGACCGTCCTGTGCGTGCTGACGGGCGTGCTGGTCGGCGTGACGGCGGGCTACATCGGCGGCCGCACCGATTATCTGCTCGGTAGGTTCATCGATCTGCTGCTGGCGTTCCCCTCCCAGCTCTCCTTCATCGCCTTCACGCCCGTCGTCTACTCCCTCTTCGTCAGCCCGGAGAAGGAGACCCCGACCTACCTGCGGGTCCTGACGCTGATCCTCGTGCTGTGGGTGCTGGGCTGGATGGGGCTGGCGCGGCTGCTGCGCGGTCAGGTCCTGAGCCTGCGCGAGCGGGAGTTCGTCGAGGCCGCCAAGGTCACCGGCGCGTCGCCCTGGCGGATCATCACCAAGGAGCTGCTGCCCAATCTGTGGACGCCCCTCCTGGTGCAGTCGACGCTGATGCTGCCCTCGATCGTGACCACCGAGGCGGGCCTGTCCTTCATCGGCGTCGGCATCCTGGAGCCCACGCCCGACTGGGGCCGGATGTTCGCCAACGGCGCCCATTACTACGAGAGCGACATCACCTACATCTTCTTCCCCGGCATCGCGATGATCATTTTCGTGGTCGCCTTCAACCTGCTCGGGGACTCCGTCCGGGACGCCTTCGATCCCCGGACCGCGCGCTGAGGACATGCACACAGGAACCGTACGACCGACGGACAGGCAGGTGCATCGACCCATGAGGACGTCACTCGGACACAGAGGCCGGCTCGCGGCCGCGGCGCTGGCGGCGGGGGCCCTGGCGCTCACCGCCTGCAGCAGCGGGGGCGGGGGTGGCGGCGGGGGCAGCAGCGCGGGGCCCGGCACCGACAAGACCAAGTCCGCCAACTACTCGATCGGCACCAAGGAGGACTCGGCCGGCCCCGCGCCCGAGCGGGAGGGCGCCAAGAAGGGGGGCACCATCGGCGTCCTCCAGCGCGACGCCTTCGGGCACCTGGACCCGGGTCAGATCTACTACAACGACATGCTCGCCGGCCAGATGCTCTACAACCGCTCGCTCACCTCCTACAAGGTGGACGACAAGGGCAGGGTGAAGGTCGTCGGGGACCTGGCCACAGACCCCGGCACCGCCTCGGACGGCGGGAAGACCTGGACGTTCACGCTCAAGGACGGGCTGAAGTTCGAGGACGGCTCACCGATCACCTCCAAGGACGTGCGCTGGGGCGTCGAGCGGCTCTACGCCGCGTACCAGACCGACGGCCCGCAGTACATCCCGCAGTGGCTCTCCGGCGACGGCACCACCTTCCGCAAGGCGCTGCCGGACGGCCCGTACCAGGGTCAGCACCTGCCCGCCTCCGTGCTGGACACCCCGGACGACAAGACGATCGTCTTCCACTTCCTCAAGCCGCACGCCGACACGCCCTTCGCGACCGCGATGCCCAACGTCGGCGCCGTCAAGGCGGAGAAGGACACCCAGCGCAAGTACGACAACGCCCCCTTCGCCACCGGCCCGTACAAGGTCGGCGACTTCAAGGTCGGCAAGTCGCTCACGCTCGTGCGCAACGAGCACTGGGACCCGAAGACGGACCCCATCCGCCACCAGTACGCCGACCGGTTCGAGATCAGCTTCGGTCATCAGTACGCCGACTCCACCCGCCGCTACCTCGCCGACCAGGGCGCCGACAAGAACACCCTGTCGTTCAGCAACGCCGTCGCGCCGGAGATGACCGAGAAGGTGCTGGGCCAGGCGGACACCAAGGCGCGCCGCCACCTGGAGATCCAGCCGTACGTCGACTACATCAGCTTCAACACCGACCGGCTCAAGGACGTCAGGGTCCGCAAGGCGCTCGCGTACGCCATGCCCAACGGGCAGATCCTCCAGCAGAACGGCGGCGCGAGCGGCGGGGTGCTCGCCACCAACTACCTCTCGCCCGCCATGGACGGCTATCAGCCGACCGACCCGTTCGGGAAGAAGGCCAAGCCGGCCGGTGACCCCGACAAGGCCAGGGAGCTGCTGAAGCAGGCCGGCAAGGAAGGCCAGGAGATCGTCTACGCCTACGCCAATACCGACGTGCAGCAGAAGGTCTCCGTGGTCGTGACCCAGGCCCTGGAGCGGGCCGGCTTCAAGGTGCAGCGGAAGGAGATCGACGCCAACACCTGGCGCACCGCGATCGCCGAGGTCAAGAACAAGTTCGACATCTACCGCACCTCCTGGGGCGCGGACTGGCCGGTCGCCTCGACCGTGGTCCCGCCGCTCTTCGACGGCCGGCAGATCGCCGACGGCGCGCAGAACTACGGCCACCTGAACGACCCCGCGGTCGACGCCGAGATCGACCGCGTCGGCGCGATCCCGGACGTGAAGAAGGCCGCGCCCGAGTGGCAGAAGCTCGCCGACAGGATCCTCAAGGAGGACGTGCCGGGCGTGCCGACCTTCTACAACAGCCAGTTCTCCCTCTGGGGGTCGAACGTGGGCGGCGTGCGCTACCAGCCGGTCTACGGCACCGTCGACCCGACCGGCGTCTTCGTCAAGTAGCGCCGGGTATCCCTCCGGCTGGGCCCGCGCGGGGCCCGGCCGGACGGCCCGTGCTCCCCCGGCCCACCGCCGACCGGACCGTTCGCCGTCGACCGGAAGACCGCGACCATGCTTCGATTCCTCGCCCGCCGCTCGCTCGGCGCGATCGTCATCATCCTGCTGATCAGCGCGATCACCTTCACGCTCTTCTTCGCGCTGCCCTCCGAGCCGGCCCTGATGTCCTGCGGCAAGAACTGCACCCCGGACGCCATCGCGCTCATCAACAAGAACCTCGGCCTCGACGATCCGGTGCCCGTCCAGTACTGGCACTACATGGCCGGCATCTTCACGGGCCGCGACTTCTCCGTCGGCCACTGCCCGGCCCCCTGCTTCGGCTACTCCTTCTCCAACCAGCAGCCGGTCTGGGGCACCATCGTGGACCGCTTCCCGACCACCCTGTCCATCACGCTCGGCGGCGCGGCCGTCTTCCTCGTCGTCGGGACCGGCATCGGCATGCTCGCCGCCGCCTTCCGCGGCACCTGGGTCGACAAGTTCTTCAGCTCCCTGTCGCTGATCGGCAACGCCCTGCAGATCTACTTCGTCGGCGTCATCGCCCTCGCCGTCCTCGTCAGCGGGCTGCACTGGATGGACAACCCCGCCTACCACCCGATCACCGAGGATCCCGGCAAGTGGTTCATGGGGATGCTCATCCCCTGGCTGGTGCTGTCGATCATCTTCATCGCCGGCTACAGCCGGATGACGCGCTCGCAGATGATCGAGCAGCTCGGCGAGGACCATGTGCGCACCGCGCGCGCCAAGGGCCTGTCCCGGCGCACGGTCTTCTTCCGGTACGCCTGGCGGGGCGCCCTCGCGCCCATCGTCACCATCTTCGGCATCGACCTCGGCTCGCTCTTCGGCGGCGCGATCATCACCGAGTTCACCTTCAGCCTGCACGGCCTGGGGCGGCTGGCGGTCTCCTCGGTGAGCGAGACCGACCTGCCCACCCTGATGGCCGTGATGCTCGTCGGCTGCACGGCGATCGTCGTCGCGAACATCGTGGTGGACGCCGCCTACGCCTTCATCGACCCGCGCGTACGCCTCGCCTGAGCGTCAGGAGACCACGACCGTGACCGCGTTCCTGTCCGTACGCGAGCTGTACGTCCGTTTCGCCACCGAGGACGGCACGGTCAAGGCCGTCGACGGCCTCTCCTTCGACCTGGAGCGCGGCCGCACGCTCGGCATCGTCGGCGAGTCCGGCTCGGGCAAGTCCGTCACCAACCTCGCCGTCCTCGGGCTGCACGAGCCGCGCACCACCGAGATCAGGGGCGAGATCCTGCTGGACGGCCAGGAGCTGACCGGCGCGCCGGAGTCCGCGCTGGAGAAGCTGCGCGGCGACAGGATGGCGATGATCTTCCAGGACTCGCTGACCGCCCTCTCGCCGTACTACACGGTGGGCCGCCAGATCGCCGAGCCGTTCCGCAAGCACACGGGGGCGTCGAAGCGCGAGGCCCGGCTGCGGGCGGTCGAGATGCTGGAGAAGGTCGGCATCCCCAACGCGGCGCTGCGCGTGGACGACTATCCGCACCAGTTCTCCGGCGGCATGCGCCAGCGCGCGATGATCGCCATGGCACTGGTCTGCGATCCCGAACTGCTGATCGCCGACGAACCGACGACGGCGCTGGACGTGACGGTGCAGGCGCAGATCCTCGACCTGCTCAAGGACCTCCAGCAGCAGACCGGTTCGGCGATCATCCTCATCACCCACGACCTGGGCGTCGTCGCCCACACCGTGGACGAACTGCTGGTGATGTACGCGGGCCGGGCCGTCGAGCGCGGCACGGTCCGCGAGGTGCTGCGCTCACCCCGGCACCCGTACACCTGGGGGCTGCTGGGCTCCATGCCCCGCCTGACGTCCGACGTCGAGGAGCCCCTGGCCCCCATTCCCGGGACACCGCCGAGCCTGCTGGCTCCGCCGCCCGGCTGCCCCTTCCATCCGCGCTGCGCGTACACCGGCGAGGTCGGTGGCGACCGATGCCGTACGGAGCGCCCGGACATCGCCCCGGACGGCCACGGCGCGGCCTGCCATCTGTCGCCCGAGCGGCAGCGGACGGTCTTCGCCGAACGGATCAGGCCGCGACTGGGCCGAGGAGCCTCATCATGACGAGCGACAACACCGCGTCACCGGCGGCGCGCGAGCAGCGGGGTGAGCCCCTGCTCGTCGCCGAGGGACTGACCAAGCACTTCCCGATCACGGGCGGCTTCCCCGTCCGGCGGAAGGTCGGGGCGGTCCAGGCCGTCGACGGCGTCGACCTGACCGTGCGCGAGGGCGAGAGCTTCGGCCTGGTCGGCGAGTCCGGCTGCGGCAAGTCCACGACCGGGCGGCTGCTGACCCGCCTCCTGGAGCCCACGGCCGGCCGGATCACCTACCGGGGGCAGGACATCACCCACGCGCGGCGCCGAGAGCTCGCGCCGATCCGCTCCGAGATCCAGATGATCTTCCAGGACCCCTACGCGTCGCTGAACCCCCGGCAGACCGTGGGAAGGATCGTCTCCGGTCCGATGGAGATCAACGGCGTCGATCCCGCGGGCGGCCGCGAGAGGCGCGTCCGCGAACTGCTGGAGACCGTCGGGCTCAACCCCGAGCATTACAACCGCTTCCCGCACGAGTTCTCCGGCGGCCAGCGGCAGCGGATCGGCGTGGCCCGCGCGCTCGCCCTCGAACCGCGCATCGTGATCGCGGACGAGCCGGTGTCCGCGCTGGACGTCTCCATCCAGGCGCAGGTGGTCAACCTGCTCCAGACGCTGCGGCGCGAGCTGGGCATCGCGTTCCTCTTCATCGCGCACGACCTCGCGGTCGTCCGGCACTTCTCCCAGCGGGTCGCCGTGATGTACCTCGGCAGGATCGTCGAGGTGGGCGGCCGCGACGACATCTACCGCCGCCCCCGCCACCCGTACACGCACGCCCTGCTGTCGGCGGTGCCCGAGGCCGCGGACCTCACGGACGAGCCCGGTACCGCGCCCCGCGAGCGCATCCGCCTCGCCGGCGACGTGCCCTCCCCCATCCTGCCGCCCTCGGGCTGCCGCTTCCGCACGCGCTGCTGGAAGGCGCGGGAGAAGTGCGCCACGGAGGTCCCGCCGCTGATCCGGCAGGACGGCAGCGGGGCGGAGCACCTGGCGGCGTGCCACTTCCCCGAACCGCCCACCGTGGAACGGGACGTGGAGGTGATCCTGGACCCGGCGCTGCGGACGGAGACGGAGGGGCGGTAGGCGGTGTCCGGTGGGTCTTCGGCCGCCGGCCGCCGTCCTTGCCGCCTGCGGCGGCGGGCGCCGGTCTTCGGCCACGGGCCGGCCTTGCCGCCTGCGGCGGCGGGCGCCCTGCGGGCGCGTCCTCAAACGCCGGACGGGCTTGATTCGGCTGAGCTCAGCCGCTTTCAGCCCGTCCGGCGCTTGAGGACACAGCACAGCAGCCCGTCCGGCGATTGAGGACACCACCGCGCAGCGGGGGTGCGCCCCTAGGGAGCCGGCGTCCCCGGGCCGCCCTCCGGCGGGACCACGGCGCGCTCCTCCGCGAAGTGGCAGGCCGAGTCGTGCGCCGCGGGATCCGCGCCCTCCTGGAACCAGTCCGGCACCTCCAACGGCGGCACCACCAGCGCGCACTTCTCCCGGGCCTTCCAGCAGCGGGTGCGGAAGCGGCAGCCGGACGGCGGGTGCGCGGGCGAGGGGACGTCGCCCGTCAGCAGGATGCGCTCGCGCCGCTCGCGCGCCCGCGGGTCCGGGACGGGGACGGCCGACAGCAGCGCCTGGGTGTACGGGTGGGTGGGGTGCTCGTAGATCTGCGTGTCCGTGCCCACCTCGGCCAGCCTGCCCAGGTACATCACCGCGACCCGGTCGGAGATGTGCCGCACCACCGACAGGTCGTGCGCGATGAAGACGTACGACAGGCCGAACTCGCCCTGGAGCCGCTCCAGCAGATTGACGACCTGCGCCTGCACCGAGACGTCCAGCGCCGAGACCGGCTCGTCGGCGACGATGATCTCCGGGCGGAGCGCGAGCCCGCGCGCGATGCCGATGCGCTGCCGCTGGCCGCCGGAGAACTGGTGCGGATAGCGGTTGATGTACTCGGGATTGAGGCCGACGACGTCCAGCAGCTCGCGCACCTTCTGCCGGCGGCTGCCCTTGGGAGCGACCTCGGGGTGGATCTCGTACGGCTCGCCGATGATGTCGCCGACCGTCATCCGGGGGTTGAGGGAGGTGTACGGGTCCTGGAAGACCATCTGGATGTTGCGGCGTACGGCTTTCAGCGCCCGCCCGGACAGGGTGGCGAGGTCCTCGCCCTTGTAGCGGATCCCTCCGGAGGTCGGTCGCTCCAGGCCGACCAGCAGCTTGGCGATCGTGGACTTGCCGCAGCCCGACTCCCCCACGACGCCGAGCGTCTCGCCGTGCCGCAGGTCGAAGGAGACGCCGTCGACGGCCCGGACGGCGCCGATCTTCCGTTTGAAGACGATGCCCTGGGTCAGCGGGTAGTGCTTGACGAGGTCCCGGACCTCCAGAATCACCTCGCCGTCAGCGCTCATCGAGGGTTTCCTTCCAGAAGTGGCAGGCGCTGGCGCGGCCGGGGGCCACGGTGAAGAGCGGTGGCCGGTCGGTGCGGCAGACGTCCTGCGCCAGGGGGCAGCGCGGATTGAAGGGGCAGCCGGGCGGAATCGCCGTCAGGTTGGGCGGCAGGCCCTTGATGGCGTAGAGCTGCTGCCCCTTCTGGTCCAGGCGCGGAATGGAGTCGAGGAGCCCGCGGGTGTACGGGTGCGCCGGCGCGGCGTACAGCTCGTACACCGGTGCGGTCTCCACGATGCGCCCCGCGTACATCACCGCGATCCGGTCGGCGACGTCGGCGACGACCCCGAGGTCGTGGGTGATGAGGACGAGGCCCATGGTGTACTCGCGCTGGAGGTCTGCCAGCAGGTCCATCACCTGGGCCTGGACGGTGACGTCGAGCGCGGTCGTCGGCTCGTCGGCGATGACCAGGTCGGGTTCCAGGGCCAGCGCCATCGCGATCATGATGCGCTGGCGCATGCCGCCCGAGAACTCGTGGGGGTAGTCGCCCACCCGCTCCTTGGCCGCCGGGATGCGCACCCGGTCCATCAGCTCGACCGCCTTCGCCCGGGAGTCCTTGCGGGTCATCCCGTCGTGCACCTCGAACATCTCGGAGAGCTGGGCGCCCACGCTCATCACGGGGTTGAGCGAGGACAGCGCGTCCTGGAAGATCATGGCCATCTTGGCGCCCCGCACCCGGCGCCGGGTCTCGGCGGGCATCGTCAGCAGGTCCTCGCCGCGGAAGAAGACCTGGCCGCCGGTGACATGGCCCGGAGGCGAGTCGAGAATGCCCATGACGGCCTGGGCGGTCACCGACTTTCCCGAGCCCGACTCGCCGAGCACGGCCAGCGTCTCCCCGGCGGCCACGCTGTAGGTGACGCCGTTGACCGCCTTGGCCACGCCGTCGCGGGTGCGGAACTCCACCCGCAGGTCCCGTACGTCCAGCAGGGCCGTCGGCCGGCCGTCCTCGTGGTCCATCCGGCGGCTCCTCAGCGCAGCTTGGGGTCGAGGGCGTCGCGCACCGCGTCGCCGAGCATGATGAACGCCAGCACCGTGATGCTCAGCGCTCCCGCCGGCCACAGCAGCATGTGCGGGGCGTTGCGGATCTGGACGGAGGCGTTGGAGATGTCGATGCCCCAGGAGACGGTGGGCGGTTTGAGGCCGACGCCCACGAACGACAGGGTCGCCTCCAGGGCGATGTACGTGCCGAGGGCGATGGTCGCCACGACGATCACGGGCGCCACGGCGTTGGGCGCGATGTGCCGCAGCAGCATCCGCGCGTTGCCGGCGCCGAGCGCCCGGGCGGCCTGGACGTAGTCGTTCTGCCTGGCGGTGACCACGGAGCCGCGGGCGATGCGGGAGATCTGCGGCCAGCCCAGCAGCACGATGAACCCGACCACGGGCCACACCGATCCGCTGGTGACGACGGAGAGGAAGACCAGCCCGCCGAGGATGATGGGGATGCCGAAGAAGATGTCGGCGATCCGCGACAGCAGCGCGTCCCACCAGCCGCCGAAGAACCCGGCCAGCCCGCCCAGCACGCTCCCCAGCAGCGTGGCGCCGGCCGTCGCGCAGATGCCGACGGCGATGGAGGCGCGGGCCCCGTGGACCGTACGGGTGTAGACGTCGCAGCCCTGGGCGTCGTAGCCGAAGGGGTGGCCCGGCTGGGAGCCCTCCTGGGCCTTGGCCAGGTCGCACTGGAGGGGGTTACCGCTCGCGATCAGACCCGGCCAGACGGCGATCAGGACCAGAAAGATGATGATCAGCGCGGAGACGACGAAGACGGGGTTGCGCCGCAGGTCGTGCCAGGCGTCGGACCACAGGCTGCGGGCCTTGCCACTGGCGGGACCACCGGGGACGGGCCCGGCCTCCAGCGTCTCGGCGTCCTCGGTGGCCAGGGTCATCGCCCCTCCGTCGCCGGGCGTGATGGCTTCCTTGGCGGCATAGGGGTCGGGCTCAGGCATAGCGGATCCTCGGGTCGAGCACGGCGTAGAGGAGGTCGACGAGCAGGTTCGCCAGCAGGAAGACGATGACGAGGATCGTCACGAAGCCGACGACCGTGGGCGAGTTCTGCCGCAGGATGCCCTGGTAGAGCTGGTAGCCGACACCGTGGATGTTGAAGATCCGCTCGGTGACGATGGCGCCGCCCATCAGGGCCCCGATGTCGGTGCCGATGAAGGTGATGACGGGGATGAGGGAGTTGCGCAGCAGGTGCCGGGTGACGATGCGGCGGCGCGGCAGGCCCTTGGCGACGGCGGTGCGGATGTAGTCGGCGCGGGAGTTCTCCGCGATGGACGTCCGCGTCAGCCGGGTCACGTACGCCAGCGAGGTCAGGGCCAGCACCACGCCCGGCAGGATCAGTTCGTCGAACGGCGCGGCGGGCGAGACGGACGGTGAGACGGCCTCCCACTTCACGCCGACGAGGAACTGCAGCACATAGCCGCTGACGAAGGTCGGGATGGAGACGACGACCAGGGTCAGCAGCAGCACGGTGGTGTCCACCGAGCGTCCGCGCCGCAGCCCGCTGAGGACACCGAGCACGATGCCGAGGAGGATCTCGAAGAGGAGGGCGACCACGGTCAGGCGCAGGGTCACCGGGAAGGCGTCGGCCATCAGTTCGGTGACCCGCTGGCCGTTGAAGGCGGTGCCGAAGTCGCCGGTGACGATCTGCCCCATGTAGTGCAGGTACTGCTTCCACAGGGGCTCGTCGAGATAGAGGTCCGCGCGGATCCGCGCGGCCGTCGCGGGGTCGGGCGCCTTGTCGCCGAAGAGCGCGGCGACCGGGTCGCCGAGTGCGTAGACCATGAAGAAGATGAGGAACGTGCTGCCGATGAACACCGGGATCATCTGGAGCAGCCGCCGGATCACATACCGTCCCATGAGGTCTCCGGGGGTCACGCGTCGGAAGGGGCAGCGCGGGGCGCTCGGGGGCCGTGCGGATCAGCCGACCTTGATCTGCTCGTAGACGGGCACGCTGAAGGGGTTGAGGGTGACCTCGGAGAGCCGGTCCGTATATCCGGCGTTGCCGTTCTGGTACCAGAGCGGAATGGCCGGCATCCGCTCGGCGAGGATCCGCTCCGCGTCCTGGAACTTTCCGTTGGCCTTGTCCTGCGAGTTCTCGGCGTTGGCCTCGTCGACGAGCCGGTCGAATTGCGGGTCGCTGAATTTGCCGTAGTTGGAGGAGGCGTCGGTGGAGTACAGCGGCTGGAGGAAGTTCTGGATGAGCGGGTAGTCCATCTGCCAGCCGGAGCGAAAGGGGCCGGTCATCCGCTGCTGGGAGATCTGGTTGCGGAAGTCGGCGAAGGTGCCGACGGGATTGACGGTGCACGCCTTGTCGTTGCCGAGCGCGTTGTTGATGCTGTTGCAGACGGCGTCCATCCAGACGCGGTGCGATCCGGTGTCGACGTTGGAGGTCAGGGTGACCCGGCCGCCCGGCAGGCCCCCGCCGTCCTCGATCAGCTTCTTCGCGGCGGCGGCGTCGTACCGGCAGGCGTCACCGCACAGGCCGGACCGGTAGCCGCCCTTGTCGCCGAGGGCCGGGGAGGTCCAGTCCGTCGCCGCGGTGCGGGTCTTGCGGTAGATCTGGTCGGTGATCTGCGCGCGGTTGATCGCCATGGACAGGCCCCTGCGGACCTTCGCGGCGTCGGCCCTCGACCACCTGTCGTCGTACATCGGGAAGGCCAGGGTCTGGATGATGCCGGCCGGCTGGTTGATGTAGCGGTCGCCGAGGTCCTTCTTGACGTTCTTGAGCTGGGCGCTGGGGATGTCGTCGACCAGGTCGAGGTTGCCGGCCTGGAGATCGGTGTAGGCGGTGTTGTTGTCGGTGTAGACCCGCAGTTCCACCCCGTTGTTCCGCGCCTTGTCGTCACCGGGATAGTCCTCCCACTTGCTGAGCATCATCGACGAGCCCCGGCGGTAGGAGTCGATGGCGTACGGGCCGTTGCCGACCGGTTTCTTCAGCCAGGCCGCGTGGTCGTCGAAGAAGGCCCTCGGGAGCGGGGCATAGGCGGCGTAGCCGAGGGTGTCGGGCCAGGTGGAGAACTTGGTCCGCAGCCTGACCGTGAAGGTCTTGTCGTCCTTGACGGCGAGCCCGGGGAGCGTCCTGGCGCTCGGGGCGCCGCTGTCGGGGTGGACCTTGTCGTATCCGTCGATGTACTCGAAGAAGGATGCGTTCTTCTGTTTGTTGTCGGCGAGCGCGGCATAGTTCCAGGCGTCCACGAAGGATTTCGACGTGATCGCCTCGCCGTTGCTGAAGGTCCAGCCGCTCTTCAGGGTGACGGTGAAATTCCGCTGGTCGGTGCTCTCGATCTTTTCGGCGAGCATGTTCTCGGCCGCGCCGCTCTGCGGGTCGTACCGCTTGAGCCCGCGGAAGATCATGGCGAGGACCTTGCCGCCCTGGACCTCATTGGTGTTGGCGGGCTCCAGCTGGTTCTGCGGGTCCCCCCAGGAGGCCCGCACGACCCCGGGCCCGCCGCCGTTCCCTCCGCCGCACCCCGTGGTGGCCAGCACGAGGGACAGCGCGCAGAGGGCCCGTGCGGCGTGCGTGGCTCCGCGCATGGAGTGCCTCCTCGGGGTCCCGGAAATCACTTAGGCCCAAATAACACCCCATACCATGACGCAGTGCACCTCTATGGACGCTGACCGTGCGGACGTCGGCCGAGAAACCGCCCGGATGCCCGATCGCCCCCACGACCGCCGCACGCCCCCGCGCCGGCGAACGCCGAAGGGGTGCCCGAGCCTCCCGGCCCGGACACCCCTTCGGATTCGTACGTACGTACGCTACGTCACGCCGCGTGGACGACGTCCCGCTCTTCGGCGAAGTGGCACGCCGACTCGTGCGCCGCGAGCGTGTCCTTGCCCGCGAACACCTGGGGCACCGCCAGCAGCGGCACCTCCTCGGCGCACTTGTCCTGCGCCTTCCAGCAGCGCGTACGGAAACGGCAGCCGGACGGCGGGTTGGCCGGGGACGGCACATCACCGGTGAGGATGATGCGGTCACGGCCCTCACGGGCGTCGGGGTCCGGGACCGGGACGGCCGACAGCAGCGCCTGGGTGTAGGGGTGCGTCGGGTGGTCGTAGATCTCCGAGTCCGTACCGATCTCCGCCATCTTGCCCAGGTACATCACGCCGACCCGGTCGGAGATGTGCCGCACGATGGACAGGTCGTGCGCGATGAAGAGGTACGAGAGCTCGAACTCGTTCTGGAGCCGCTCCATCAGGTTGATGACCTGCGCCTGCACCGAGACGTCCAGCGCCGAGACCGGCTCGTCGCAGATGATGATCTCGGGGTTGAGCGCGAGCCCGCGCGCGATGCCGATGCGCTGCCGCTGGCCGCCCGAGAACTGGTGCGGATAGCGGTTGATGTACTCCGGGTTGAGACCGACGACGTCCAGCAGCTCCTGGACGCGCTTGCGCCGGTCGCCCTTGGGCGCCACCTCGGGGTGGATGTCGAAGGGCTCGCCGATGATGTCGCCGACCGTCATCCGGGGGTTGAGCGAGGTGTACGGGTCCTGGAACACCATCTGGATGTTGCGGCGCACGGCCTTCAGCGCGCGCCCGGACAGCTTGGTGATGTCCTGGCCCTTGTAGAAGACCTCGCCGGCCGTCGCCGTCTCCAGGGTCATCAGCAGCTTGGCGACCGTGGACTTGCCACAGCCGGACTCACCGACGATGCCGAGCGTCTCGCCCTTGTAGAGGTCGAAGGAGACACCGTCGACGGCCTTGACCGCGCCGATCTGCTTCTTCAGGAGGATCCCCTGCGTCAGCGGGAAGTGCTTGACGAGGTTGCGGACCTGGAGGATCGGCTCGCCGCGCTCACCGGGGGTGTCGAGGACGGCCTCCACCTCGGCGGTGGTCTCCGCGGTCGACGGCACCACGTCGGAGACGGCCTCGTCGTTCTTGGCGGCCTCAGCCATGGATCGTCTCCTTCCAGAAGTGGCAGGCGCTCCCGCGGCCGGCCAGCTCCGTGCCGTCCTGTTCGGCGACCGGCGCCAGGGCCGGCGTGTCGGTGCGGCAGATGTCCTGCGCCTTGGGGCAGCGCGGGTTGAACGCGCAGCCGCTCGGGATGTGCAGCAGGTTGGGCGGCAGACCCTTGATCGCGTAGAGCTCCTGGCCCTTCTGGTCCAGGCGCGGGATCGAGTCCAGCAGACCGCGGGTGTACGGGTGCGCCGGGCGCTTGTAGAGCTCGCGCACCGGCGCGGTCTCCACGATCCGGCCGGCGTACATCACCGCGATCTTGTCGGCGACGTCCGCCACCACACCGAGGTCGTGGGTGATGAGGATGAGGCCCATGTTGTACTCGCGCTGGAGCTCGGCCAGCAGGTCCATCACCTGGGCCTGCACCGTCACGTCGAGCGCGGTGGTCGGCTCGTCCGCGATGATCAGGTCCGGCTCCAGGGCCAGCGCCATCGCGATCATGATGCGCTGGCGCATGCCGCCCGAGAACTGGTGCGGGTAGTCGTTCACCCGCGCCGCGGCGGCCGGGATGCGGACCCGGTCCATCAGATCGATGGCCTTGGCCTTGGCCTCCTTCTTGGAGAGGCCCTGGTGCACCCGGTACATCTCGCCGAGCTGATAGCCCACGCTCAGCACGGGGTTCAGCGAGGAGAGCGCGTCCTGGAAGATCATGGCGATCTTGCTGCCACGGATCTTCCGGCGCTCCTCGGCGGACATCTTCAGCATGTCCTGGCCGCGGAAGAGGATCTCGCCCTGCGGGATCTTGCCCGGCGGCATGTCCAGGATGCCCATGATCGCCTGCGCGGTCACGGACTTGCCGGACCCGGACTCGCCGAGCACGGCGAGGGTCTCGCCGGCGTCGACGGAGTAGTTCACGCCGTTGACGGCCTTGGCGACGCCGTCGCGGGTGTGGAACTCCACGTGCAGGTCGCGGACTTCGAGCAGCGGGGTGCCGCCGTCCTGTGCCGCCCGGGGTTCGGGGACGTTCGCGGTCTTTTCCATAGTGGTCACGTACGCCTCCCTCAGCGCAGCTTGGGGTCGAGGGCGTCGCGCACCGCGTCGCCGAGCAGGATGAACGCGAGCACGGTCAGGCTCAGGAAGCTGGCCGGGACGAGCAGGACGTGGGGGGCGTCACGCAGCTGGGACTGGCCGGCGGCGATGTCCACACCCCAGGAGACCACGGGGTCCTGAAGACCGATACCGAGGTAGGACAGGGTCGCCTCGGTGGAGATGTAGCCGCCGAGCGCGATGGTGGCGACGACGATCACCGGGCCGAGGACGTTCGGCAGAATGTGCCGGAAGAGGATCCGGCCGGTTCCGGCACCCAGGGCGCGGGCCGCCGTGACGAAGTCCGCCTGCTTCTGCGTGATGACCGCACCGCGCATGACGCGCGCGATCTGCATCCAGCCGAAGGTGGCCAGGCCGAGCGTCACGGTCCATACGGTGCGGTGCGTGAACGCCTGGAGCAGGGTCAGAGCACCGAGCAGCAGCGGGATGCCGAAGAAGATGTCGGTCAGGCGCGAGAGCAGGGTGTCGACGAAGCCGCCGAAGTAGCCGGCGAGCATGCCGACGAAGCCGCCGAGGACCGTCACCGCGAGGGTCACACAGACACCGACGATGACCGACGCGCGGGCACCGTGGACGGTACGCGCGTAGACGCTCTGGCCCTGTCCGTTGTAGCCGAACCAGTCGACCTCGAAGAAGTGGGACCAGTTCGGCGGGGCGAGGTAGTGACCGCGCAGGTCGGCCTGACGGGGGTCCACGTCGGTGAACAGCGTCGGGAACGCCGCCATGACGATGAAGAGGACCAGCAGTACGCCGGAGGCCCAGAACAGCCAGCTGCCGCGCAGCTCGCGCCAGGCGTCCTGGCCCAGGCTGCGGGGCTTGTTGGACCCTTCCTTGAGCGCCGTGGAAACGGCCTCGGGCGTCTGGGTCTCGTGAGGCAGCGTCTTCTCAGGCATAACGGATCCTCGGGTCCAGGACGGCGTACAGCAGATCGACGACGAGGCTGGTCACGAGGTACACGAGAACCAGCACGGTCACGATGCCGACCACGGTGGGGCCTTCACTGGTCTGGATGGACCGGAAGAGCGTGTTGCCCACACCCTGGATGTTGAAGATGCCCTCGGTGACGATGGCGCCGCCCATGAGCAGACCGAGGTCGGTGCCGAGGAACGTGACGACAGGGATGAGGGAGTTGCGCATCAGGTGCACTCCGACCACACGGCGGCGCGGCAGGCCCTTGGCCACGGCGGTGCGCATGTAGTCGGCCCGGAGGTTCTCCCCCACGGTGGTGCGCGTCAGGCGGGTGACGTACGCCAGCGAGAGCGCGGCGAGCACGATCGCCGGGACCATCAACTGCCCGAGGTTCTCCGAGTCCTGGACGGTCGGTGTCATGATGTGCCACTTCATGCCCAGCAGGAACTGGGTGATGAAGCCGATCACGAAGACCGGGATCGAGACCACGACCAGGGTGAGCACCAGCACGAACTGGTCCAGGAACTTCCCGCGCTTCAGGCCGGTCAGGACACCGAGGGCGATGCCCACGACGACCTCGAAGCCGAAGGCGAGCAGGGCCAGCCGGATGGTCACCGGGAAGGCCTCGGCCATCAGGTCGGCGACGGGCCGGCCGGTGAAGCTCTGCCCGAAGTCACCCTGGAACAGGCCGGAGATGTAGTTCCAGTACTGCTCGAGCAAGGACTTGTCGAGGCCGTACTGGTGGCGCAGTCTCGCGACCGTCGCCGGGTCGGCCGCCTTGGGACCGAAGAGTGATTTGACGGGGTCGCCCGGCAGCGAATACACCATCAAGAAAATGAGCAAAGTGGTCCCGATGAAGACCGGGATCATCTGGAGCAGTCGCCTCGCGACAAAGCGCCCCATGGTTCCTCCTGTCGCCGGCCGCCGGGCCTTACGTCACTGCAAGCGTGTCCCGGTTACTTCTTGACCTCGACGTCGGTCCAGATCGCCTGACGGAAGGAGTCGAACTTCACGTTCTGCACCTTCTTGGAGTATCCGGCGAGCGTGTGGTCGAAGAAGAGCGGGATGGAGGGCATCTGCTCGGTCAGGATCTTCTTCTCGGCCTCGGCGTAGAGCTTGTTCGACTCCTCGATGGTCTTCGAGGCGTCGGCCTTGTCCATCAGCTCGTCGACGGCCTTGTCACTGAACTCCATGTCGTTGGCACCGGCCTTGGTCCGGTACTGCGCGGAGATGAAGTTCTGGATGTTCGGGAAGTCCTGCACCCAGGCCATGCGGAACGCGCTCTTCATGTGGCGCTCGGTGATGTCCGTACGCGCCTGCTGGAAGGTCGGCTTCGGGTCGGTCACACACTCGACGCCGCCGTTCTGGCGGATGTCGTTGCAGACCGCGTCGGCCCACTCCTTGTTCGCGCCGTCGGCGTTGTAGGTGAGGGTGATCTTGTTGCCGGGGACGCCGCCGCCGGCCTTGATCAGCTCCTTGGCCTTGGCCGGGTCGAACTTGCAGAACTCGCCGCAGGCGCCTGCCTGGTAGCCCTCGACGACCTTCGGGGTGTACCCGTCGGCCGCGTCCTTGCTGCCCTTGAGCGCGGTCTTGGCGATGGTCTCGCGGTCGATCGCCATGGACAGGCCCTGACGGACCTTGACCTTCTCCGGCTTGCCCCAGTCGCCGTCGTACAGCGGGAAGGAGATGTTGGTGTTGCCACCGAACATCTGGCTGATGGCGCGCTTGCCGAGGTCGTTCTTGAACTGGCCCGCCATGGAGTTGGGGACCTGGTACATGATGTCGAGCTTGTCGGAGACGAGGTCGTTGTAGGCCGCGTCGTCCTTGTTGTAGAACTTGAAGATGACGCCGCCGTTCTTCGGCTTGTCGTCACCCTTGTAGTCCGCGAACTTCTTGGTCTTGAACTCGACCTTGTGCGACCAGTCCCCGTCCATCTGGTACGGGCCGTTGCCGATCGGGTGCTCGCCGAACGCCTTGGTGTCCTTGTAGAACGCCTTGGGCAGCGGGGAGAACACGTCGTAGAAGAGCTGCTCCTTGAAGGTGGAGACAGGCTTCGTCAGCTCGATGGTGAACTCGAGGTCGTTGACGACCTTCAGGCCCTCGAGCTTCTCGGCCTTCGGGTCACCCTTCTCCGGGTGGACGTCGGCGTAGCCCTTGATCGGCTCGAACCAGGAGGCGTTCAGCTGGGCGTTCTTGCCGTTGGACGCCCAGTTCCACGCGTCCACGAAGGAGGACGCGGTCTGCGGCTCACCGTTGTGGAACTTCCAGCCCGGCTTCAGCTTGACCGTGAAGTGCTGGTTGTCCGTGGTGTCGATGCTCTGGGCCGCCTCCATGCGCAGCTTCGACTTCTCGTCGAAGCCCACGAGGCTGCGGAAGAGGTTCTTGACGATGTAACCGCCGCCGACCTCATTGGTGTTGCTCGGGATGATCGGGTTCTGCGGCTCTACGTTGTAGTACGTGTAGGTGCCGTCGGGGTTGACAGCCGCGTTGTCTTCACTGTCACTTCCACCGCCACCACAGGCCGTAGCTGTCAACGCAACTGCTATCGCACCCGCGACCCAGGTAGCGCTCTTGGCACCGCGCATGGGTATGCCCTCCTCAGGAGTCCACTATCACTACAAGAGAGGCGCCGGCCCCACGCTGACACCCCTGACAGCGGAGACGGAACCGGCACCTCGAGTGTGCTCGTGAGTCGGCGCTCCCCACAGCGCGTGACCCGTTGACCCGAGCTCAGTGAACCCAACTATTAAGTACGACCGCCTTGTAAACCACACTTAAAGGGTCTCGCTTTGGTCACAGCAATCCGCGACACCTGTCCGAAATCCGGACAAAGTGATCACAGACAGACACCCGCGAAACGGACTGTTAACACGACAACGGGTTCTGTCAGTCCGGTATCCGAACGCAGTCGGGCGGATTCTGATAAAGCACCAGCCGTCCCGGCGAAGGCCCGGGGGCACCGTCCGGACATGCCGAAGGCCCGGAACCACCACTGCGGAAAGTGATGGTTCCGGGCCTCGTGGGCTGTCCGGCGGCGCCGGCCGCTCGCGTCAGCGCTTGGCGCGGGAGGCGGTGCGGCCGCGCTCCTTCTGGTCCAGGACGACCTTGCGGATGCGGACCGCCTCCGGGGTCACCTCGACGCACTCGTCGTCGCGGCAGAACTCCAGGGACTGCTCCAGCGACAGCTTGCGCGGCGGGACGATCGCCTCGAAGGAGTCGGCGGAGGAGGAGCGCATGTTGGTGAGCTTCTTCTCCTTGGTGATGTTGACGTCCATGTCGTCGGCGCGCGAGTTCTCGCCGACGATCATGCCCTCGTACACCTCGGTGCCCGGGTCGGTGAAGAGCACGCCGCGCTCCTGGAGGTTCGTCATCGCGAAGGCGGTGACGGCACCGGCGCGGTCGGCGACCAGGGAGCCGTTGTTACGGGTCTTGAGCTCGCCGAACCACGGCTCGTGGCCCTCGTGGATGGAGTGGGCGATACCGGTGCCGCGGGTGTTCGTGAGGAACTCCGTGCGGAAGCCGATCAGACCGCGGGACGGGACGACGAACTCCATGCGGACCCAGCCGGAGCCGTGGTTGGACATGTTGTCCATCCGGCCCTTGCGGGTGCCCATGAGCTGGGTGACCGCGCCCATGTGCTCCTCGGGCACGTCGATGGTGATGCGCTCGACCGGCTCGTAGGTCTTGCCGTCGACCTGCTTGGTGACGACCTGCGGCTTGCCGATGGTCATCTCGAAGCCCTCGCGGCGCATCTGCTCGACCAGGATGGCCAGCGCCAGCTCACCGCGGCCCTGCACCTCCCACGCGTCGGGGCGCTCGGTGTCGAGCACGCGCAGCGAGACGTTACCGACCAGCTCGCGGTCCAGACGGTCCTTGACCTGGCGGGCGGTGACCTTGCGGTCCTTGACCGCGGCCTTGGCGTCCGCGCCCTTGCCGGTGCCGCCACGGCCGACCAGCGGCGAGGTGTTGGTACCGATGGTCATGGAGATCGCGGGCTCGTCGACCGTGATCAGCGGCAGGGCGACCGGGTTCTCCGGGTCGGCCAGGGTCTCACCGATCATGATGTCGGGGATACCGGCGACGGCGCAGATGTCACCGGGACCGGCCACCTCGGCGGGCTTGCGGGTGAGGGCCTCGGTCATCATCAGCTCGGTGATGCGGACGTTGGACATCGAGCCATCACGCTTGATCCACGTGACGGTCTGGCCCTTGCGCAGCTCGCCCTGCTCGACGCGGAGCAGCGCGATACGGCCGAGGAAGTTGTCGGCGTCGAGGTTGGTGACGTGGGCCTGGAGCGGCGCGTCCTCCTCGAACGTCGGGGCCGGGACGTGCTCCAGGATCGTGGAGAAGAACGGCTCCAGGCTGGTGCTGTCCGCGGGGACGGTGCCGTCCTCCGGCTTGGTCAGCGAGGCGACGCCGTCACGGCCACAGGCGTAGACGATCGGGAACTCGATCTGGTCCTCGTCCGCGTCCAGGTCCAGGAAGAGGTCGTACGTCTCGTTGACGACCTCGTCGATGCGGGAGTCCGGGCGGTCGGTCTTGTTGATGCACAGGATGACCGGCATCCGCTTGGCGAGCGCCTTGCGGAGCACGAAGCGGGTCTGCGGCAGCGGGCCCTCGGAGGCGTCGACCAGCAGCACGACCGCGTCCACCATCGACAGACCGCGCTCGACCTCGCCACCGAAGTCGGCGTGGCCGGGGGTGTCGATGATGTTGATGGTGATCGGCTCGCCGCCGTCCTTGGGGTGGTACTTCACCGCCGTGTTCTTGGCGAGGATCGTGATGCCCTTCTCACGCTCCAGGTCGTTCGAGTCCATGACGCGGTCGTCGACGGACTCGAGCTGGTGCGCGGCGAAGGCACCCGCCTGCTTGAGCATGGCGTCGACGATGGTCGTCTTGCCGTGGTCGACGTGGGCAACAATGGCTACGTTACGAATATCGTGGCGCGTGGGCATACTTGCGGCGCTTCTCCCGGAATCGTGGATGGCCGGGCGCACCCTCTGGTACACCCACCTGCCGGGCAGGACACGCCACGGCCTCTCGCCTCCATGGTACGGGGCTGCGCCGACTTCGGCCGCCTCAGCCTGCTCACACCCACTGTGAGCTGCGGTTACTTCCGGAAGCCGAGGTCCTGATAGCGGGGTGAGGACAGTCCGAAGGCCCCGGCGTTGACCACACCGGGCCGCACCGCCACCAGCTCGGGGCGCTGGTAGAGCGGAATCGAACCGGCTGCCGCCCAGATCCGGGCGTCCGCGCGCCCGACCAGATCGCGGGAGGCGTCGGCGTCCAGCTCGGTGGACGCCTGCTCGAAGAGCTGATCGATCTGGTCCGTGCCCACCCGGGTGTAGTTCTGCTCCACCAGCAGCGAGCCGTCGGCGGCGGGCTGGGGCTTGGCGAAGACCGGGCGGGCGTCGGTGGCCGGGTAGGCGGTGGCGGGCCAGGAGTAGAGGGCCAGGTCGTAGGTGCCCGCGGCGATGTGGTCCCTGAAGTAGCCGGCGTCGCCGACCTTGCTGATCTCGGTGCGGATGCCCACGGCGTCCAGCTGCCGGGCGATGCGCTCGCCGACCGACCGCAGCACCTCCGCGCCCGCGCCCTCCGGCAGCACGAACCGGAGCGTCAGCCGCTTGCCGTCCTTCATCCGGACCGGGGCGGCGGCCGCCTTGCCCCCGCTGTCGCGCGAGCCCTTCTCGTCGGCTCCGGCGTCGCCCCGGCCGGCGTCCTCGGTGCCGGGCCCCTCGCCCGGGGCCGCGGCCTGCTTCCTCCCCGCCGTGCCGCGCCCGGAGGCCCCCTTCGCCGTCCCTTCCTTCCTCTCCTGCCAGCCCGCGTCCGCGAGCAGCGCCTGCGCCGCCTTCGGGTCGGGGCCGCCGATGGCGTCGCTGTTGTCCTCGTATCCGTGCTGGCCCGCCATGAAGACGTGGCTGCCCAGCGGTGCGGCGGGCAGGCCCAGCGGCTTCAGGACGGACGTGGCGACGGCGTCGCGGTCGATGGCCCGGGCCACCGCGCGCCGCACCCGTTCGTCGGCGAGGGGGCCGGAGGCGCCGTTGAGGGCGAGCTGTGTGTAGAAGGGCTCCAGGGATTTGCGCACGACCAGCCCGCGCAGCCGGCGGTCCGCGGGGGGCACCGCGGTCCGCTTGCCCTCCCCGCCCTTCTCGCGGTGCTTGCCGGCGGCGGTGATACGGGCGGCGGCGGCCGGACTCACCTCGGCGACGTCGAGCTTGCCGGCCGCCAGGGACTCGGCGCGCTCGTCGCGGGACGCGGCCCGCAGGACGAGCTTGTCCAGCTTGGCCCGGTCGCCCCACCACTTCGGGTCGCGTACGAGGGTGAGGGTCCCCTCGCGGTTGGAGCGCGGGCCCACCCGGAAGGGGCCGGCGGAGACCTTGAGGTCGTTGCGGGCGCTGTCGTTGAAGGCGTCGGGGGTCCGCATGACGGACCGGGGGTAGAGGGGGCTGAAGAGCGAGGCCCAGTCGGCGTACGGCTTGGCGAAGGTGATCTTGACCTGGTGGGCGTCCGCGCCCCGCTCGACACGGTCGATCCGCTCGTAGCCGTCGTTGTGCGCCGTCCAGTAGGCCCGGTCCCGGCCGCGCAGCGCCTTCCACTGCGCCTCGAAGTCGGCGGCGGACAGCGCCTTGCCGTCGTTCCAGACGGCTCGCGGGTTGAGCTTGTAGACGACGACCTGCCGGGGCTCGCGCTGGACGAGGTCGGCCGCCGCCAGGTAGTCGGCGTCGCGCTGCGGACGGCCGCGCTCGTCCTGGGTGAAGAGGGTGGGCAGGACGGCTCCGGTGACGCGCTGCGTGATCCCGTCCGCGTCGGCCTGGAAGGCGTTGAGCGTGGCGGGCAGCGCGTCCACCGCCCAGCGCAGGGAGCCCCCGTCGGCGACCCTGCCGCGCGAGGTGGCGGCGATGTCCGGTCGTGTCAGGGTGCCCTCGGCCTCGTCGTCGCCGCCCTGGGAGCAGGCGGCCAGGACGGACAGCGGCAGCACGATGCCGACGGCGAGCAGGGCGGCGGACCGGCGCGTTGAGGACCTGCGGGTCGAGAGGGGGGCCATGGGATACCTCCGCCGACGGGGCTGACTGCCGATCGATCACGTTCGGCGCAATGCGCCGTTGATCGCATCTACTGCTCACCACTGAATGCGACAGTCGGTGTGATGACGCGCCGACACGGCGCCTCCCGGGCGCACGCCACCCACGTGGACGAACGTTTCAGCAGGTCCCGGCCGCGCGGCGAACCCGTTCCGGCGAAGGTGCGATCGCTATCTTCCCCCGGAGGGGTGTGACGCGCGACACTCTCAGTCGCAACATCGTCGCCACCCGCAACCGCCGACCGCGGAAGTGAGGGCAAGCATGTCCCTGAACGACGAAGTGACGGCAGTACAGCGCTGTCTGGACGATCTCGGCCGGGCGCTGGCGCGGCTGGAGAAGCACCTGGGCAGCACCGACCTGGAGCTGCGGCGCGTGCGCACCGATGCCGCGCACCTGCGTGAGAGCGTCACCCTCCTGCGCGAGTTCCACCCCCGGGAGCGCCCCCGCCCCGAGCCGGTGCCCATCCCCGAGGCGCCCTACGACGCGTCGCTGTGGAAGGACGCCGAGGAGGAGGGCCTCGGGGCCTGCGACCGGCGCGCGCCCTGACCCGCCCGATTCGCCCAGGCACCGCGGCAGTCAGGCACCGACCATTCCCCGCTCCTCCCGGAGTCCCTCTTGGCCACTGGCACCGACCCCCAAGCCGCCCCCGACGCGCGCGGTGGTGTCCACCACCCCTCGCGCGCCGCGATCCCCGCCCGCCACCTGCGCGCCGACCGCTGGTGGCTGGCGCCGGCGGTCACCGCCGCCGGACTGCTCGCGTTCGTCGTCTATTCCACCTGGCGGGCCTTCGCCAATGACGACTACTACGCCGCCCCGTACGTCTCGCCGTTCTACTCCCCCTGCGTCGCCGAGAACTGCGTCCCCATGGAGGGCGGCGCCGACTGGCCGGTCTTCGGATCGTGGTGGGGCCTCTCGCCGGCCCTGCTGATCCTGATCTTCCCGCTGGGCTTCCGGCTGACCTGCTACTACTACCGCAAGGCCTACTACCGGGGCTTCTGGGCCTCGCCCCCGGCCTGCGCGGTCGCCGAGCCGCACGCGAAGTACAGCGGCGAGACCCGCTTCCCGCTGGTCCTGCAGAACATCCACCGCTACTTCTTCTATTTCGCGGTGATCGTCGCGGGCATCCTGAGCTACGACACCGTCCTGGGCTTCCGCGACGAGCACGGCGCGTGGGGCCACATGGGGCTCGGAACGCTCGTCCTCCTCGTCAACATCGCGTTGATCTGGGCGTACACCCTCTCCTGTCACTCCTGCCGCCATATCGTCGGCGGCCGGATCCGCAATTTCTCCAAGCACCCGGTGCGCTACCGCATGTGGGGCTGGGTCAGCTCGCTGAACGCCCGGCACATGCAGCTCGCCTGGCTCTCGCTGATCAGCGTGGCGGCCGCCGACTTCTACGTGTATCTGGTCGCCAGTGGCGTCTTCGACGATCCGCGCTTCTTCTAGGGAACAGGGGCTCTCCTGATGTCGCATACGGCCCGGCAGGACTGGGACGTGGTCGTGGTCGGCGCCGGCGGCGCCGGCCTGCGGGCCGCCATCGAGGCCCGCGAGCAGGGCATGCGCTGCGCGGTGATCTGCAAGTCGCTCTTCGGCAAGGCGCACACGGTCATGGCCGAGGGCGGCATCGCCGCCAGCATGGGCAATGTCAACGAGGGCGACAACTGGCAGGTCCACTTCCGCGACACCCTGCGCGGCGGCAAATTCCTCAACCACTGGCGGATGGCCGAGCTGCACGCCCGTGAGGCCCCCGACCGGGTCTGGGAGCTGGAGACCTGGGGCGCGGTCTTCGACCGCACCAAGGACGGCAGGATCTCCCAGCGCAACTTCGGCGGGCACGAGTACCCCCGGCTGGCGCACGTCGGCGACCGTACGGGCCTGGAGCTGATCCGCACCCTCCAGCAGAAGATCGTCTCCCTCCAGCAGGAGGACCACCGGGAGTTCGGTGACCACGAGGCCCGCCTGAAGGTCTTCCAGGAGTGCACGGTCACCCGGCTGCTGAAGGACGGCCGCCGGGTCTCGGGCGTGTTCGGCTACGAGCGCGAGGCCGGGCGGTTCTTCGTCATCGAGGCCCCGGCCGTGGTGCTGGCCACCGGCGGCATCGGCAAGTCCTTCAAGGTCACCTCCAACTCCTGGGAGTACACCGGCGACGGGCACGCCCTCGCGCTCATGGCCGGGGCGTCGCTGATCAACATGGAGTTCGTGCAGTTCCACCCGACCGGCATGGTCTGGCCGCCGTCCGTCAAGGGCATCCTGGTCACCGAATCGGTGCGCGGCGACGGCGGGGTGCTGCGCAACAGCGACGGCAAGCGGTTCATGTTCGACTACGTCCCGGACGTCTTCAAGGAGAAGTACGCGGAGTCCGAGGCCGAGGGCGACCGGTGGTACAAGGACCCCGACAACAACCGCCGCCCGCCCGAGCTGCTCCCCCGCGACGAGGTGGCCCGCGCCATCAACTCCGAGGTCAAGGCGGGCCGGGGCAGCCCGCACGGCGGGGTCTTCCTGGACATCTCCAGCCGGCTGCCGGCCGAGGACATCCGCCGCAAGCTCCCGTCCATGCACCACCAGTTCAAGGAGCTGGCGGACGTGGACATCACGGCCGAGCCCATGGAGGTCGGCCCCACCTGCCATTACGTGATGGGCGGCGTGGACGTCGACCCCGACACCGCCGCCGCGACCGGCGTGCCCGGCCTCTTCGCCGCGGGCGAGGTCGCCGGTGGCATGCACGGCTCCAACCGGCTGGGCGGCAACTCCCTCTCCGACCTGCTGGTCTTCGGCCGCCGGGCCGGGCTGCACGCCGCCCGGTACGCGGCCGGGCTCGCCGGGGCGGCCCGGCCCGACGTCACCGAGAGCGATGTCGAGGCGGCCGAGGCGGAGGCGCTGCGCCCGTTCAGCGTGGAGGGCGGCGACCCGGCCGTCTCCCAGGGACCGGCGGAGAATCCGTACACCGTCCACCAGGAGCTCCAGCAGGTGATGAACGACCTGGTGGGCATCATCCGCAAGGGCCCGGAGATGGAGGAGGCGCTGCGCCGGCTGGCGCTGCTGCGCGCCCGGTCCCGGCGGGCCGGTGTCGAGGGGCACCGCCAGTTCAACCCCGGCTGGCACCTGGCCATCGACCTGCGCAACATGCTGCTGGTCAGTGAGTGCGTGGCCCGCGCGGCCCTGGAACGCACGGAGAGCCGCGGCGGGCACACCCGCGACGACCACCCGGGGATGGACCGGCGGTGGCGGCAGCTCAACCTGGTGTGCCGGCTGGCGGAGGACAGCGCCGGCCCGGCCGCCGCCGACCCGCTGCTGGGCCGCATCCGCCTGGAGCGGCGTGCGATGCCCCCGATCCGCGCCGACCTGCTGGCGCTCTTCGAGAAGGAGGAGCTGGTGAAGTACCTGACCGACGAGGAGCTGACGACACCTTGAGCTACGACGCCCACTTCAGGGTCTGGCGGGGCGACGCGGACGGCGGTGGCCTGGTCGACTACACCGTGGCCGTCAACGACGGCGAGGTCGTCCTGGACGTCATCCACCGCCTCCAGGCCACCGAGGCCAACGACCTCGCCGTCCGCTGGAACTGCAAGGCGGGCAAGTGCGGTTCGTGCAGTGCGGAGATCAACGGCAAGCCGCGGCTGCTGTGCATGACCCGGATGTCGGTCTTCGACCCCGCCGAGACCGTCGTGGTCACCCCGATGCGCGCCTTCCCGGTCGTACGGGACCTGGTGACGGACGTGTCCTTCAACTACGCCAAGGCCCGCGAGGTGCCCTCCTTCGTGCCGCCGCAGGGGCTGGCGCCCGGGGAGTACCGGATGCTCCAGGAGGACGTCGGCCGCTCCCAGGAGTTCCGCAAGTGCATCGAGTGCTTCCTGTGCCAGAACACCTGCCATGTGGTGCGTGATCACGAGGAGAACAAGAACGTCTTCGCCGGCCCCCGCTTCCTGATGCGCGTCGCCGAGCTGGACATGCACCCGCTGGACGCGGCGGCCGAGGCCGGCATCGACCGCAAGCGCTCCGCCCAGGAGGACCACGGGCTGGGCTACTGCAACATCACCAAGTGCTGCACGGAGGTCTGCCCCGAACACATCAAGATCACGGACAACGCGCTGATCCCGCTGAAGGAGCGCGCGGTGGACCGCAAGTACGACCCGCTGGTCTGGCTGGGCAGCAAGATCCGCCGCAGGGGGGCGTGAGCCGGGGCGCGGACACGCACCGTATATGACCCCGAGCTCCCGGTAGCGAGTCGGGCACTACCGCCATACGCTCCCAAATGTGACGCGGCTTTCGAGGCGGTACGCGCCGGGGGCGCCGGGCCGGGCCCCGGGCAGGGTGCTCCTCGCCCTCGTCGCGCTCTGCGCCCTGCTGCTCCCGGGCCCGGCCGCCCGCGCCGACACGCCGCTCGACCTGGACACCGGCGGCCGGATCACCGACACCGTGGGCGCCCTCGGCCAGCGCCGCGGCCAGGTCGCCGCGGCCCTCGACCGGCTGCGCACCACCCACCACGTCCAGCTGTACGTCACCTATGTGCGCGATTTCTCCGGGCGCTCCGCGCACGCCTGGGCGGACGCCACCGCCGACCGCAACGGTCTGGGGCCGCGCGACGTGCTCCTGGCCGTCGCCACGCACGGCCACCAGTACGCCGTCTCGGCGGCCGAGGACTCCGGTTTCCGGCGCGCCCAGCTCCACGAGGTCGAGGCCGCCGCCATCGCCCCGGCCATCGCCCAGCACGACTGGGCCGGCGCGGCCATCGGGGCCGCCGACGGCTACGGCGCCGTGCTGCGGGGCGAGCCGGTCCGGCCGCCCGCGATCTCGCCCGGCGACAGCGACCCCGGCGCCGTCGGGCTCGTCCCCGGCAACCGCCAGGTGTGGCTGCCGGCGACCGTGACCGCCCTCGTGTGCCTGACCGCCCTCTACGTCTGCTCCCGCCGGGCCGCCCGCCGCCGCGCCACCCTGCGACGGCCCGTCCTCGCCCCGACGACACCGCCCGGCCTGGCCCGCATGGCCCAGCCGCTCACCCCGCTGCCCGCCCTGGACGCCGAGGCCGCCCGTACGCTCGTCGCCGCCGACGACGCGGTCCGCACCAGCGCCGAGGAACTCCTCTTCGCCACGGTCCAGTTGGGCCAGGAGGCGACGCGGCCCTTCGCCGAGGCGGTGGTGTACGCCAAGAGCGAGCTCGCCGTCGCCTTCCGGCTGCGGCAGCGGCTGGACGACGCCCCGTACGAGGACGAGGACATCCGGCGCCGGGCACTGGACGAGATCTGCTCCCACTGCACCAGCGCCAACCGGCGCCTGGACGCGGAGTCCGCCGCCTTCGAACGGCTGCGCGACCTGGAGGGCAACGCCGCCGGAATCCTCGAACACGCCCGGGGCGCGGCCCAGGCGCTCGCGCCGCGCGTCGACACCGCCGGGGCCGCGCTCGCCGCCCTCGCCGAATGCTGCGCCGGCACCGCGCTCAGCCACGTCGCCCGGCACCCCGCCGAGGCC